>SECS01000169.1 GCA_004211435.1 Novosphingobium sp.
GGCACCTGGATCGCGACGCGGCCCGAATAGACGTCCCCAAACGGGGATTGACCCGCACCGCACCGAAGGTCCGTATTCCGCGCAAATCAGCGATAACGGGAGACATCGGATGGAAAAGCTGCGCGTCGTCCAGTGGAACACGGGCAAGGTCGGCAGGCTGGCCATGCAGGGGATCCTCGACAATCCCGACCTCGAACTCGTCGGCGTCTATGCTCATTCGCCCGAGAAGGTAGGCCAGGACGCCGGCGCGCTCTGCGGTCGGCCCGATACCGGGATCAAGGCGACCAACAGCATCGACGACATCATCGCTGCCCGCCCGCACGCGGTGATCTACACGTCGTTCACCGGCGACGTCGATGAAGTGGCGAAGCTGCTCGAAGCCGGCATCAACGTGCTCAGCACCAATCTGTTCTTCCACGTCGGCGGCATCCGCGGCGCGGTCAAGGACCGGCTCCAGGCGGCGGGCGAGCGCGGCAAGGCCTCGCTCTACATCACCGGCATCAATCCCGGCTGGATCAACTCGCTGGCGACCGCGATCACCGGCGTCTGCGCGCGCGTCGATTGCGTGTCGATCTACGAATCGGCCGACTGCTCGGGTTACGAATCGCCCGAGACCTGGAATTTCTTCCGCATGGGCCAGCACGGCGTCACCGACGAAGTGATCGAGGCGGCCAAGACTTGGCTGGTCATGTTCAAGGACGCCGCCGAACGCGTCGCCGAAGGCCTGGGCCTCGAACTCGACGAGGTCGATTTCTACTGCGACTATGCGACGGCCGCCGAGCGCGTCGACCTCGGCTGGTTCCTCATGGAAAAGGGCACCAATGCCGCGGTGCGCGCCGGCTGGAACGGCAAGATCAAGGGCGAGACGCGGGTGCGCGCGCAGATCACCTGGTATCTGACCAAGCAGATCGCCGAGGACTGGGACATCGACGACAAGGAATACCACCTCGTCGTCGACGGCGCGCCGAGCGTCGACCTGCACATGCATTTCTCCAATCCCGCGGACTCGCCGGTCGACGGCGCCTGGAGCCCGACCGCGACGACATCCTACGCGACGATCAACGCAATTTCGCAGATCGTCGCGGCCAAGCCGGGTGTGCTGACGCTCCACGACATCGGCCTGCCCTATGCCCCGGCGGGCGCCTGGGAGAAGGGCACGCGCCGCGGCTGGGGTTGATAGCCGGCTTCCCGCGAGAGCCCGATCGTCCTAGGGGCGGGCCATGCGCATCTCGTCCCCCCGCCTCCGCCGCCTCGACGGCGCGCTCGCGAGCCTGCCCGCAGAGAGCGAGGCCATGCTGCTCAGCGATCTCGACGGCTATCTGGCCGGGGTGATCGTCTGCCCCGATCGCGTGCCACCCGAAGACTGGCTGCCGCTGGTGTGGAGCGCCGACGGCACCGCGGCGCCGTTCGTCGACGACGAAGAGGCGCGCTGGTATGCGGACCTGGTGCTCGACCACCACGACAGGCTCCGCCAGGCGCTCGCCGCGGGCCGCCACGCGCCGTTCTTCGAGATCGACGCGCAGCACGACGAGGTGATGTGGGAGCTGTGGATCGAGGGCTTCGCCGCGGCGGTGAACCTCTATCCGCGGTCCTGGGCCGCCATCGCCGCGAGCGGCGACGCGGAAGCGGCTGCGGCGATGGCGGGCATGGACACGCTGGTCCGCATCGCCCGCGACGAGAGCGACCTCGATCGCGCCGAGATCGACCGCCTGACGCAGGAGGCACCCGCGCGCATCCCCGAATGGACGCTGCGGCTCAATGCCTGGCGCCGCGGACACCGCGACGCAGCCGATGGCCTTGCCGAGACGCCGCGGCCCGCGAAGATCGGCCGCAACGATCCCTGCACCTGCGGATCAGGCAAGAAGTACAAGAAATGCTGCGGGGCGGGTTGAAAGGTTCAGCCCCTAATTCGCCGCCTTGATCTCGCTCGGCAGCAGGCCGGTCGCGCGACGGAAGGCTGAACGGAAACCGCCCGAGCTCGAGAAACCGAGCCGCCCCGCCACCTCGGTGACGGGCAGACCCTGACGCAGCATCGGCGTCGCGCGCTCGACCATCACCGTTTCGCGGTACTTGCCCAAAGTCTGGCCGGTTTCGGTGCGGAAGGCGCGCGCGAGGTGGCGCACGGTCATGTCGCAAAGCTCGGCCAGTTCGGCGAGATCGGGCAGCGGGTCTTCGGCATAGAGCCGATCGCGCAGCCGCTGCAGGCGCCAGGGCGCCATGCCGCCGCGGCGGAAATCGGCGACGCTGCGCAGCTCGAACTTGCGGACGATCTCGACCGCGAGCTGCTGCGCGAAGGTCGCGAGCATCGCCTCGGTCGCGAAATCGGGCGCGGACAGCTCGCGGTACATGCGCCGGATCAGCCATTCGATCTGGCCGCCCGACAGGCTGAAGGCCTCGTGCAGCAGGCCATCATGCCACTCGGGCAGGTCGGCGAGGAAGCCTTCGAGCAATCGCGCATCGAGCAGACAGCGGATCGCGCGCGACGATCCCGCCGCGCTCAGGCACGAGAGCGCCTGCCCCGGCGGCACCAGTGCCAGCGCGCCCATGCTGCTCGCGGCGTTGCGCCCGGACGTGAGGTTGGTGACGATGTTCGGCGGCCCTTTCCCGTCGAGCGAGAGGTGCAGCAGGTAGCAATGGCTCGCCGTGCTCCACACGCTCTCGACCGGCTTCGACCAGGAAAACTGACGCACCTCGACCGCGCCGCCAGCGAAATCGAGGCGGTTCTCCGCGGTGAAGCGGTCGACGTCGTCGAGCATCGACTTCTCGATGTTCACCCATCGCGCCAGCTCGCGCCGGCGCTGCGTCATGATCGGATCGCGGCCCAATTGCGCCATCGTCATCCTTGCCTGTCCCAACCGCCGTCCTAGCGGCGTGGCCGCGATCCTATCACGAACCGGAGCAGGCTCTAGACCTTCGTGGTGACGATCAGGCGTTCCTCGGCGGTCCGTTCCGTTTCCGTCACCTCGGCCGGCACGCCGAGTTCGGCCATCTCGCGCTCGGCCCAGAACAGGCGCCCGGTATACTCGTCGGGATCGGCGCAGCTCGCAAAGTAGACGATCATCCGCGCGGGCACGCTGGGTGGCACCGGGCGGTTGTCGCCTTCCTTGGGATCGAAGCCTTGCGCTTCGAGCCGCGCGCTGACGATCTCCGTCGCGACCCAGCCTGGGTGCAGGCCGATGACGTAGACGCCGTGCTTGCGCAGTTCGGGGGCGATGACGTTGCCTAGCCGGTCAAGCGCGCGCTTGCTAGCGAAATAGCTGGGCACGACGAGGTTGCGTCCGACCACCTCGCCCGGCGGCACATGCTCTTCGGTCATGCGGAAGACCTCGCCGCTGCCCGTGGTGACGTTGACGATCCGCCCGCCGCCGCGCGCGGCCATGATCGGTGTGACGAGCTGCATCAGGGTGAATGGCGCGTGGAGGTTGATGTCGAAGTCGTTGCTCCACTCGTCGAAGGTCAGGTTGAGGAATTTCTTCTGCCAGACCGAGCCGACGGTCGAGGCGGCGTTGTTGACCAGCACGTCGATCCCGCCGAAGCGCTCGACCGTGGCATCGACGAGCTTCTGCAGGTCGGCGCGGTTGGCGAGGTCGGTCTGCACGACCAGCGCCTCCCCGCCCATGGCCTCGATCGCCTTCAAGGCTTCGCCGAGACTGCCGGGCAGCTCGGGATCGGGATCGACGGTGCGCGCGGCCAGCACGACCTTGGCGCCGCGCTCGGCGAAATAGAGCGCCGCCTGCCGCCCGACGCCGCGGCTCGCGCCCGTGACGATCACGACCTTGCCGGTGAGATCCTGTTCCTGCTGACGTTCCATGCCTCTTGCCTTTTGCTATCGCTTGACCGCAAGCATCGGCCAGCATCCGGCGGGTGCCTAGCCAGCGAAGCCGCGGGCGGCGCAGAAAAGGGACATTTTCGCGCCGGGCTCCGTCGATTTGCGCGCGGGCACGAGGCTTAGTAAGGCAGGCGATGGCCAAAGCAGACCGTCTCGCCCGCCTCGATGATCGCCGCGCCGAACTCGAAGCCGAATATCTCGCCGCGCTCGTCGCCGCGCTGCGCGTGACCGTCGCGGGCAAGTGGGGCCTGTTCGACCAGCAGAAGGACAAGGTGGCGCAGAAACGCGTGGCCCCGGTCCTTGCCGAACTCGACGAGCTCGCCGGGGAGATCGACAAGGCGCGCGATCAGCTCTTCATGCCGCCGTTCGACCTGCATCGCGAATTCCTCGCGGCGCGCGGTCCGGTCGGCCCAGAAGCGGTGGGTGAACCCAAGCAGGCGCAAGCCTGGCTCGATCGCCTGGCGGCTGAGACCTAGTCCTCGATCGCCTCGCGCAGCACGGCGATCCCCGCCTGGCGCTGTTCGCGCAGCTCGCGCTTGAGCGAAGCGGGATCGCGCGCCACCACGAAGCCGAAGCTGACGCCGCCTTCCTTGCTCGTGGTCGCGTGGTGGAGCTTGTGCGCCTGGACCAGCCGCTTGGCATAGCCGCCGCGCGGCACCCAGCGGAAGTAGCGCTGGTGGACCAGACCGTCGTGGACCAGCGTGTAGATCACGCCGTAGAGCAGCACGCCGAGGCCGATCCAGGTGCCAGGCTCCCAGGCCGCGGCGCCCATCACCAGCGGGCTGCCGAGCGCGAACATCGCTATGCTCATCGCCGCGCCGAACAGCGCGTAGAGATCGTTCTTCTCGAGCAACTTGTCGTGCGGCTCGTGGTGGTCGCGGTGCCAGCCCCAGCCAAAGCCGTGCATCACGTATTTGTGGCTCGCCCAGGCGACGAGTTCCATCGCGGCGACGGTGGCAATCACGATCAGGACAGCGGCAGCGATGGGCATGGCTTCGCTCTTTAATCCGAAGTTCATCGGTTGGCCATGTCCGCGGCATCTGGCGACCAATTGCGACAGTTTGAAACGAGCCTTTTCACCGGTTCGGGTGTTTCCTGAACACCTCCCAGCCCCCCGGGAGAAACGGAGAAAGTCCATGACCAAGTTCACCAAGCTCGCCGCCCCGCTCGCCATCGCTGCCGCCGCGCTCTCGCTGGCCGGCGCCGCCCAGGCCCAGCCCTATGGCGGCCCGCGCCACGACAACCGGCACGACGCGCGCGGCGACAACCGCAACGACGCTTGGCGCCTGACGCCGGCGCGCAACAACGAAATTCGCCAGGATATCAATTCGCTCGACAATACGATCACCCGCGCCGCCCAGCGTCGCACGATTTCGCAGCGCGAGGCCCAGGGCCTGCGCCGCCAGGCCAACGAGGTGAAGCGGCTCTATGCCCAGTATGCGCGCAACGGGCTCGACCGTAACGAGGTCCGCAACCTGCAGCAGCGCGTGAATTCCGTCCGTATCGCACTCCGCATGGAGCGTCGCGACTGGGACGGCCGCCGCGGCTGAGCCAGCTTGCCCCTAGGGGCATCTCCGGGAGCGCGGCGATCCACACGGATCGCCGCGCTTTCGCGCATCTGCCATAGGCTGCAAGACGCTTGAAATGCACCTGCGACGGGCCTAGCTGCCGCTGCATGACCACTGCACCGCGCACGCTCTACGAGAAGATCTGGGACGCCCACGTCGTCGAACGCCGGGACGACGGCACCTGCCTCGTCTACATCGACCGTCACCTCGTCCACGAAGTGACCAGCCCGCAGGCCTTCGAGGCGCTGCGCGTCGCCGGCCGCCCGGTGCGCCGCCCCGATCTCACGCTCGCCGTGCCCGATCACAACCTGCCGACGACCGCGCGCAAGGACGCCCAGGGCAACCGCGTGCCGATCGCCGACGCCGAAAGCGCCAACCAGCTCCAGACCCTGGCCAAGAACGCGCCCGAATTCGGCGTGCGCTATATCAGCGAAGTCGACGTCGAGCAGGGCATCGTCCACGTCGTCGGTCCCGAGCAGGGCTTTTCGCTGCCCGGCGCGACGATCGTCTGCGGCGACAGCCACACCTCTTGCCACGGCGGCCTCGGCGCGCTGGCCTTCGGCATCGGCACGACCGAGGTCGAGCACGTGCTCGCCACCCAGACGCTGATCCTGTCGCAGTCGAAGACCTTCGAGGTCCGCGTCGACGGCAAGCTCGCGCCGGGCGTCACGCCCAAGGACGTCGTGCTCCACGTCATCGGCGTGATCGGCACGGCCGGCGGCACCGGACACGTCATCGAGTTCTGCGGCTCGACCTTCGAGGACATGAGCGTCGAGGGCCGCCTGACCGTCTGCAACATGTCGATCGAAGGCGGCGCCCGCGCCGGCCTGGTCGCGCCCGACGACAAGACCTTCGCCTATGTGAAAGGCCGCCCCTACGCGCCCAAAGGCGCGGACTGGGACAAGGCCGTTGCCTGGTGGAAGAGCCTGGCGACCGATCCCGG
>SECS01000348.1 GCA_004211435.1 Novosphingobium sp.
GGCGTCGGGCTGGGTTTGTTGTCGAGCCCAGAGGGCTGACGCGTTTAGAAGAAGAACTGCGCGGAGGCGGAGATCAGACGGCCGTACAGTGTGCGGACCGTGCCGAGACCGGTCGCGGGGACCGCGCCACCACCGGTGTTCACCTCGGTGATCGCCTTGGTGTTGAACAGGTTTGAGACGTTCAGGCCCAGTTCGATCCGTTCGATCGGACGAAAGCGTGCGAAGGCGCCGACCGTCGTGAACCCGGGCATCTTCAGGAGATTGACGTCGTCGGCATAGCTCGACGTCTGGCCCAGCACGTTGGCACCGATCGTGAACTGATCGACGTCGAACTGCGGGGTCAGCGTGTAGAGGAACGTCGGCTGACGGCGGGGTTCCTTACCGACCAGGGCTGCTTGTTCGGCTGCCTTGATCTCGCCGCCTGTGACGGTGAGGCTGCCGGTGACGCTGAACGGTCCACGACGCAGGGCACCTTCGAGTTCCGCGCCGTAGGTGCGGTAGGACCGCGACACGAGCGTGGGCGTCTTGATACCGAGGCTATCGGCGATGGTCGGCAGATAGGTGCCCTTGGTCGACGCATAGAAGGCCGTCAGGTTCAGCGAGATGCCGTCCTTGCGATACTTGAAGCCCGCTTCGGTCTGGCGAACCGAGTCATGCCCTGCATCCTCGTTCAACAGCGCACCCGATGTGGCGCTGATGGCCGGCGAGAACAGCAGCGCGTCGGCGCCGGCGCGGCCGCCGAGGCTGTGGCGAGCAAACAGCGAGAACGAATTGCTCACGCGGTAGTTCACGCCCATCGAGTAGGACACGTATTCGTAGTCGTAGTCGACCGGCTGCGACGAGCCTGGTGCGATGTAGGGAATGCCCGCGACCTGACCGGTCGAGGCGCCCTGCTCGGCGCGATCGCCGACAGTCGTGCCGTTGCCGTTGACGTCGATCAGCTTGCGCGCACCGGCCTGGGCGATCGTGCCCGAGACCGAGCCGCGATCGTAGCGGATCGAGCCGCCGACCGACAGCTTGCCGGTGTGGAAGTTGAACGAGCCGTAGGGCGCCAGGACGTTGTAGTCGAGGTTTACGCGGCGCTTCTGGTTGAGCGCGTCGTCATAGGCGAACATGCCGCCTGCAAAGACGTCGCGGCCCGCCGCGTCCTTGACCGCGATCAGCGAGGAATTGCCGCCGCCGACGATGTCCTGGATGATGACCGAACCATAGTATTCGCGGTCGAGGCTCTGCTGCGAGTTGTAGAGGCCCGCCGTGGTGGTCAGGTCACCGCCACCGACTTCCCAGACCCGGCTGACGCGGAAGTCGTTGGTCAC
>SECS01000349.1 GCA_004211435.1 Novosphingobium sp.
ACCCTGACGAGGCTTGTTTCGATCCCTATCGGTTCTGAGTCGGAGATAACACGGAGTTTCCTCGTGAAACCGCGCTCGGTCGCAGAGCAATTGCGCGCACCGCCGTTCTCTACGTCAGCGCCGGAAGCGCCTGCCATGTTACCGCCAGCAGACTGAGTAAGGCGCCGCCCGTGGCTACGGATCGCCGCCAAACGGAAAAGGCATCGTCGCGGGGCAGGTGTCGAACGTAGTGTAGCAGCCACAGATCGGCGACCAGGCAGGCCAGGGTCAGCACGACAACGCGCCACGGTGCGGGCGCGATCTCGGCCAGCGCATAGAGCCCGAAGAAATGCGCTGTCCAGACGATCAGGCCGCCGAGCAGAATGAACCAGGTTGTCATGCGCCTATCGCGCGGGTGAAGATCGTGCCGACCAAGCCCTGCGCGCCCGCGTAGCCGACGAACAGGCAGGTGAGGTCGAGGGTGTTGTTACGCGTTGCGCTGATCAGCCCTTTCACGGCGCGCCAACCGAGATAGGCCGCCATCAGCATCGCGATCGCGCCGACCATCGCTTGCAGGCAGAGGATCGCGTTGACTGCGGCGCTCTGACCGCTGGTATCGGGAGGAAGAAGCGCGAACCACGCGCTCGCGTCGAGCCAGGTTAGCCCGAGTGTTGCGAGGGCGCCGAGCAGCACGGGGATCGACGCCCAGCTTTTTCCGCCGAGATGGAGGCGCCGCGTCGCCCAGGCCGCCAGCATGACGCCTGCGTAGCCTGCCACTATTCCCATGCCCTCGGTCAGTGGCAGAGGCTTGGTCCAGAAGCTCGGCTGATTTCCCCAAAGGAAGGCGAGACTGAACAGCGCCATGGCGAAGATCATGCCCATCACGATCATGAGGATCACCATAGCCCACCAGCCGTGGCTGCTCGGCCCGGTGACATAGGTCGGCACCCGGATGCCCGCGCCGATATCGACATGCGGCTGATCGACCGGCCGGTCGGTGTCCCACAGCCAGCGCAGGACGGCCACGGTCGCCAGCGCGCCGCTGACCCAAGCGAACATGTAGGCCTGAACCGTTAGCGCGAGGAAGAAACCCGCGGTGAAGATCGCCGCGGCAAAAGGCCAGGGCGAGGGGCCCGGCATGATCTGCAGGTATTGCGGTTCGGCCAGAAGCGGGCTGGTGACGATCGTCTCGCGCCGGCCGGTGGCCGAATTGGGCAAGAAGTAGCGGCCCTGCTCGACATCGTCCGACAGGTCGGGATTGTCCCACAGCGGTTCGCGGCTTTTCACCACGGGGATCGATCGCGTCGAGAACAGCTCGGTCGGCAGCCATTCGAGCG
>SECS01000350.1 GCA_004211435.1 Novosphingobium sp.
ATACGGACAAAGGCTTCGTGCTCTCCGGGCCGAGCGAAAAGCCCCTGCGCCAGCTCGGGCGCCAGACCCGGTTCCACGGTGAACGTGCCCTGGAGGATCGCATGCGCCTTGGCATGCACCGCGCGGACCGCGTGGCCGTAGTCTTCGTGAGTCCTTGTCAGGATCTCGTCGAAGGTCGCGTTGAGTTGGTCGACCGTCTCTTGCTCGTCCTCGCGATAGATCTCGACGTCAGGCGCATAAGGAACGGGTGGGGGGGTGAGCATTTCAGAACTCCGGCAACGATGGCGTTTCCGAAGGGAAGCGGCGGGCGTGCTCGCAGGTTCCTCCAATCCTCGAAGAAACAAAGATGTCCGCGGCCCGTTCAGCGGGAATGCGACATGACCATTCGTTCGTCACTTCGTCCCGTGATCCGCTTGCGGCGGTGCCAGGCCATCTGCCCATAGCGTTCGAGCGTATCACCGCTTCGACCGATCGCGCCGGGCTCGACCGCGACGTCGCGCAGGAGGTGCCCGTCGCGATCGAGATCAACGGGTTCGGCTATGCCGTGCTGATGGCGACGCCGCTCGATCTAGACGACCTGATCTACGGCTTTCTGCGCGCCGAGCGTCTGGCCGCCACGGCCCGACAGATCTTCGCCATCGACTGCTATCGGCTGGAAGCAGGCTATATCGCCCGGGTCACCGTCGACGCTGCCGTTGCGGAGCGGCTGACCGATCGCGTGCGCCATCGCACCTCGGACAGCAGTTGCGGTCTGTGCGGCGTAGAGAATCTCGAGCAGGCGATGCGCGAACTACCTCGGCTGACTGCGGAGTCGGACGCGTCGAGCCTGGCCGTGTTTCGCGCTCTCGGTGCATTGCCGGACCATCAACCGCTCAACCGGATGACCGGCGGTGTCCATGCTGCCGCTCTCTGCGATGCTGAAGGCCATATCCGCGTGGTGCGAGAGGACATCGGCCGGCACAACGCCTTCGACAAGCTGATCGGCGCGATGATGCGGGAGCGGCTCGACTGGGACGGCGGCTTCGCGCTGCTCTCCTCGCGCTGTTCCTACGAGCTGGTCGAGAAGGCGGTGCTCAGCCAGTGCCCGATGCTCGTGACAATCTCCGCGCCAACCAGTCTGGCGCTGGCGCGGGCCCGCGAAGCCGGGCTCGACCTACGGGTTCTGGCCCGGTCCGATTCGCTGCTCTCGCCGGTCTTCCCGGCATGACCGCGCCGCGCAAGGGCCGGGTCAAACCATTCGACGGTCCCGCCGGGGGCTGGGGATCGGTGCGCTCGCTCGCCGACATTCTGCCGCGCGAACGGCTCGGGCCCGTGGC
>SECS01000170.1 GCA_004211435.1 Novosphingobium sp.
GGCTTGTCTGCGCGGATGCGACTGATCCGCGGGAAGCGCATGGCCAGCCCCGACTTGTGGCGTTTGCTCGCGTGGACCGAATCGAAGGCGACCTCGAAGACCAGGCTCTTGTCGGTCTCGCGCACGGGGCCGAAGGTCTTGACCGTGTGCTGGCGGACGTAGCGGTCGAGCCATTTGAGCTCCTCGTCGGTGAAGCCGAAATAGGCCTTGCCGACCGGAAGCAGCTCGGCGCCCTCATCGGGATCGCCGTCCCAGCAGCCGAAGGTGTAGTCCGAATAGAACGAGCTGCGCTTGCCGGAGCCGCGCTGGGCATACATCAGCACGCAGTCGATCAGCAGCGGATCGCGCTTCCACTTGTACCACAGGCCCGTGCGCCGGCCGGCGACATAGGGGCTGTCGCGGCGCTTGAGCATCACGCCTTCGATCGCCTCGTCGCGCGACCGCTCGCGGATCGCGGCGAGCTCGTCGAGCGTCGCGGCCTCGATCACGGCGCTCACGTCGAAGCGCGCCGGATCGAGACGCGGGGCGAAGCGCTCGAGCAGCGCGCGCCGCTGCTCCCAGCTATGCTCGCGCAGGTCCTCGCCCTCGACGATCAATGCGTCGTAGAGCCGGACGAAGGCCGGGTACTCCTCGAGCATCTTCTTGGAGACGGTCTTGCGCCCGAGCCGCTGCTGGAGCGCGTTGAAGCTCGCCGCGCCGGCCTGTTCGGCGCGCTCGCCACCCTGGTGGCTGCCGCGCACGAGCAATTCGCCGTCGAGCACCGCGGGAATGTCCAGAGCTGCGGCGATCTCGGGGAAAGTGGCCGAGATATCGTCGCCCGAGCGCGAATAGACGCGCGTCTCGCCGCCCGCATGGACCAATTGCACGCGGATGCCGTCCCATTTCCACTCGGCCGCATAGTCGGCCATGTCGACCACCGTCTCGTCGAGCGGATGCGCGAGCATGAAAGGCCGGAACAGCGGCAGGTCCTCGCCTGAGGGCGGCTCCGCGCCGTTCGCGGCCCAGTCGAACAGCGGCAGGTAGGGCGCGGTCTGGCCGTGCCAATATTCCTCGACGTCGTCGACCGAGACCGCGAAGGCCTGGGCGAAGGCGGTCTTGGCGAGCCGCGCGGAAATGCCGATGCGCATGGCCCCGGTGGCGAGCTTGAGCAGGGCATAGCGGCCATTGGCGTCGAGCCGATCGAGCAGCGCGGGCAGTTCGCGCGAGACCGTGGCACGCGTCATGCCGGCGAGGATGTCGACCGCCTCGGACACGGTCGGGGGCGAGGGCGGCTCGGGCGGTTCGGGCCAGAGCAGGCTCGCGGTTTCGGCGGTATCGCCGACATAGTCGCGCGACAGCGCGTAGAGCACGGGATCGACGCGCTCGATCAGCAGGTTGCGGATGACGGCGGACTTGACCGCGGGGAAGTCGAGCCCGTCGGTCAGCGCCGCGAGCGCCCAGCCGCGATCGGGATCGGGGGTCCGGCGCAGGTAGTCGGCCAGCAGCCGCAGCTTGGCGTTGCGGGAGCTGGTGTAGACCAGCGCGTCGAGGAGTTGGGCGAAGGCTTCCACGCTTTAGATCCTCCCCTGTAAGGGGAGGGGGACCGCCGACGCAGTCGGTGGTGGAGGGGTGTCACCCTCACCGAAATGGGGACACCCCTCCGTCATCCCTGCGGGATGCCACCTCCCATTGCAGGGGAGGATCTGCGGCCTCGCGCTAATCATCCTCGTCCTCGTACCCCACCATGGCCAGCGCGCGGGCCTTGCGCTGGTGGAGCTCGCACCAGCGCAGCAGGGCTTCCTCGCGGCCGTGGGTGATCCAGGTCTCGGCGGGATTCACCTCCTCGATCGTGCGCGTCAGCTCGTCCCAGTCGGCGTGGTCGGAGATCACCAGCGGCAGTTCGACGTTGCGTTGCCGCGCGCGCTGGCGGACGCGCATCCAGCCCGAGGCCATCGCCGTGATCGGATCGGGCAGCCGGCGGCTCCAGCGGTCGTTGAGTGCCGAGGGCGGGCAGACGACGATCTGGCCCATGAGCGCGGCCTTCGGCAGGCCGGCGACGGGCTGGAGATCGCCGAGGTCGATGCCGTGGTCCTGATAGAGCCGGCACATCCGCTCCATCGCGCCGTGGAGGTAGATCGGTTCGCGATAACCGGCGATCCGCAGCTCGGCGATCAGCCTTTGCGCCTTGCCCAGCGCATAGGCGCCGATCAGCACGCAGCGATCGGCATTGGCCTGGCGCGCGGCGAGCAGCTTGGCGATCTCCTCGGCGATCGGCGGGTGGCGGAACACGGGCAGGCCGAAAGTCGCCTCGGTGATGAGCACGTCGCAGGCCGTGGGCGCGAAGGGCGGGCAGGTGGGATCGGGGCGGCGTTTGAAATCGCCGGTGACGATGACGCGCTCGCCCGCATGTTCGAGCAGGATCTGCGCCGAACCGAGCACGTGCCCCGCGGGCAGCCAGGTCGCGACCACCCCACCCTTGAGTTCGATCGTCTCGCCATAGGGCGCGGGGGTCGCCCGCCCGATATTCTCCGTCTCGACGCCATAGCGCAGGCTCATGATGTCGAGCGTCGCCGGCGTGGCGACGGTGCGGCCATGGCCACCACGCGCGTGATCGGCGTGGCCATGGGTGACGAGCGCGAGATCGACGGGCCGCGCCGGATCGATCCAGCAATCGGCGGGGGGAATGTAGATCCCGTGCGCTTCGGGACGAATCCAATTGGCGGCGGGCATTGGGGAAAGATGGTTGGACGCGGCGGTTTGTTCCAGCCCCAACGAAAACGGCCGCCCCTTTCGGGACGGCCGTTTCGATGTCTGGGCTATGGCTTATTCGCCGTCGGTGCTCGGCTCCGAGGACGAGGCCTTCTTCGCCGCCGGCTTGCGGCCGGCGCGCGCGGTGGGGTTGGCCACCTTGGCCTTGCCCTTCGCGGCACGCTTGACGAGCTTGGGCGGCGCGGGAGTCAGCTCGAAGTTCAGCGCGTCGTCCTTGACCGAAACGTGGACCTCGCCGCCGTGCGCGAGCTTGCCGAACAGCAGCTCTTCGGCGAGCGGCTGCTTGACCTTGTCCTGGATCAGGCGGGCCATCGGACGCGCGCCGTAGAGCTTGTCGTAGCCGCGCTCGCCCAGCCAGCCGCGTGCGTCGCCGTCGAACTGGATGTGGACGTTCTGGTCGGCCAGCTGCAGTTCGAGCTGGAGGATGAACTTGTCCACGACCCGGCTGATGACCTCGGTCGGCAGGTAGGAGAAGGGCACGATGGCATCGAGGCGGTTGCGGAATTCGGGGGTGAACATCCGCTTCACCGCTTCGTCGCCGGCGTCTTCCTTCGAGACGTCGCCGAAGCCGATGCCCTGCTTGGCCATGTCCGAAGCGCCCGCATTGGTCGTCATGATGAGGACGACGTTGCGGAAGTCGACGGTCTTGCCGTGGTGGTCGGTCAGGCGGCCGTTGTCCATCACCTGGAGCAGGATGTTGAACAGGTCGGGATGTGCCTTCTCGATCTCGTCGAGCAGGAGCACGCTATGCGGCTGCTGGTCGACCGCATCGGTCAGCAGGCCGCCCTGGTCGAAGCCGACATAGCCCGGAGGCGCGCCGATCAGGCGGCTGACCGAGTGGCGCTCCATGTACTCGGACATGTCGAAGCGCTGCATCGGAATGCCCATGATCGCCGCGAGCTGCTTGGCGACCTCGGTCTTGCCGACGCCGGTCGGGCCCGAGAACAGGAACGAGCCGATCGGCTTGTCCGGATCACGCAGACCCGCGCGGCTGAGCTTCATCGCGATCGAGAGCTTCTCGACCGCCTTGTCCTGGCCGAAGACCACGCGCTTGAGGTCGCGGTCGAGATGTTCGAGCACCTTCTTGTCGTCGCTCGACACCGACTTGGGCGGGATGCGCGCCATCGTCGCGATGACCTGTTCGATCTCGCGCGCGGTGATGGTCTTCTTGCGCTTGTTCGGCGGCACCAGCATCTGCATCGCGCCGACCTCGTCGATCACGTCGATCGCCTTGTCGGGCAGCTTGCGGTCGTTGATGTAGCGCGCCGAGAGCTCGACCGCGGTCTTGATCGCGTCGGGGGTGTACTTGACCTTGTGGTGGTCCTCGAAGGCCGAGCGCAGACCCTTGAGGATCTTAATCGTGTCCTCGATCGTCGGTTCGTTCACGTCGATCTTCTGGAACCGGCGCAGCAGCGCGCGGTCCTTCTCGAAATGGTTGCGGAACTCCTTGTAGGTGGTCGAGCCGATGCAGCGGATCGTTCCGCTGGAGAGCGCCGGCTTGAGCAGGTTCGACGCGTCCATCGCGCCGCCGCTGGTGGCGCCGGCGCCGATCACCGTGTGGATCTCGTCGATGAACAGCACGGCTTCGGGCATCTTCTCGAGCTCGGAGACGACCTGCTTGAGGCGCTCTTCGAAATCGCCGCGATAGCGAGTGCCCGCCAGCAGGCTGCCCATGTCGAGCGAATAGATCACCGCGTCGGTCAGCACCTCGGGCACTTCGCCCTCGACGATCTTGCGCGCCAAGCCTTCGGCGATGGCGGTCTTGCCCACGCCGGGATCGCCCACGTAGAGCGGGTTGTTCTTTGAGCGGCGGCACAGGATCTGGATCGTGCGGTCGACCTCGGGGCCGCGGCCGATCAGCGGGTCGATCTTGCCGGTCAGCGCCTTCTCGTTGAGATTGACGGTGAACTGGTCGAGCGCCGAATCCTTCTTCTGGCTCTTGCTCTCGTTCTTTTCCTCGGCCTGCGGGGTCTCGCTCTCGCTGTTGCCCTTGGGCGTGCGATCCTCGATGCGGCGGCCGCCCTTGCCGATGCCGTGGCTGATGAAGCTCACCGCGTCGAGCCGGCTCATGTCCTGCTGCTGGAGGAAGTAGACCGCGTAGCTATCGCGTTCGGAGAACAGCGCGACGAGCACGTTGGCGCCGGTCACCGTGTCCTTGCCGCTCGACTGGACATGCAGGATCGCGCGCTGGATCACGCGCTGGAAGCCCGCGGTGGGGGCGGGGTCGCCCTTGTCCTGGGTCTTGAGCGACTGGTATTCCTGGTCGAGGTACTGGCGCACCACGTCGCCGAGATCGCCGAGATCGACGCCGCAGGCCTCCATGACCTGCGCGGCATCGGCATCGTCGATCAGCGCGAGGAGCAAGTGCTCGAGCGTCGCATATTCGTGACTACGCTCGGAGGCCTGGGCCAGCGCCGAATGCAGCGTCTTTTCGAGGTTCTGGGCGAAACTGGGCATTATCGGTCTTTCGCTGAGGAGAGAGAGTCTCCGACGACACGGAAACATGAAGATAGATGGTTAACGAATCCCATATGGGAAGCATCAGGGCCATTGCGAAGGCCGGGAAAAGATCCGGGCCGCGTCACGGTACCTTGGGCTTGAAGAAGGCGTCGGCGGCAAGCCGATGCGCGGCGGCTCGGTCCTTGTGGGCGGCGACGCGGGCGATCTCGGCCTCGAGCAGTTCGACGCGTAAGTCGAGCTCCTCCTGCGAATAGCTGTCGAGGCTCTCGCCGGCGAGTCGGCTGGCGGAATCTCCGCGTGGCCGTGGTCGATCGTCGTCGTCCATTGCGATCGAAACATCGGACGCTCTTGGCTTGCTGTCAACCGGCACCATGACGTAGGACTACGGCAGGGGATTTCCCGGCTCGAAGGGGGCTCAATGCCGGCAAGCGTTCCGCAGACCATGACGGCCATAGGTTTCGACACGCCCGGCGGGCCCGAGGTGCTTCGGCCGCAAAGCCTGCCCGTGCCCAGGCCGGGCCCGGGCGAAGTCCTGATCAAGGTGGCCTTCGCCGGGGTCAATCGCCCCGACGTGGTCCAGCGGCTAGGCCTGTACCCTGCGCCTCCCGGTGCCTCGCCGATCCCCGGCCTGGAGATTTCGGGGCAGGTGGTCGCGCTCGGCGACGGCGTGGTCGAACTCATTCCCGGGCAGCAGGTCTGCGCCCTGGTCGCGGGCGGCGGCTATGCCGAATATTGTCTCGCCCGCGCCGACCACTGCCTGGCCGTGCCCGAGGCGCTGTCGATGGCCGAGGCCGCGGCGCTGCCCGAGACGCTGTTCACCGTCTGGCACAACGTGTTCGAACGCGGCTGGGCGATGGAGGGCGAGACGATTCTCGTTCACGGCGGCACCTCTGGCATCGGCACGATGGCGATCCTGCTCGGCCGGCTGTTCGACCTGACCGTGATCGTTACCTGCGGCGGTCCCGAAAAGTGCGCGAAGGCGCTCGAGATCGGCGCGGCCCATGCGATCGACTACAAGGCGCAGGACTTCGTCGAGGAAGTGCGGCGGATCACCGATGGCCGCGGCGTGCAGCTCGTGCTCGACATGGTCGCGGGCGACTACGTGCCGCGCAATCTCAA
>SECS01000351.1 GCA_004211435.1 Novosphingobium sp.
TGAACCGCCCCGGGTTTCGAGGAGGCTCCAACTCAAGAGAATGGAGCCATGAGGAAGTCCACGAAGTTTTCGCCTGAGGTCCGTGAGCGCGCCGTGCGCATGGTGCTGGAGCACCGCGCTGAGCACCCGTCGCAGTGGGCCGCCATCGAGTCCATCGCCGGCAAGATCGGCTGCGTACCGCAGACGCTGCACACCTGGGTTCGCCAGCATGAGGTTGACGCCGGCCGGCTTGCAGGCGCTTCGACCGCCGAGACCCAGCGCATCAAGGAGCTGGAGCGAGAGAACCGCGAGCTGCGCAAGGCCAACGAGATCCTGAAGCTGGCCAGCGCGTTTTTTGCCCAGGCGGAGCTCGACCGCCGCATCAAGTCCTGAAGGCCTTCGTCGACCAGCATCGCCAGCAGTTCGGGGTCGAGTCGATCTGTCGCGTCTTGCAGATCGCCCCGTCGGCGTACTGGCGTCATGCCGCCCGCCAGCGCAACCCGGCGCTGTGCTCGCGTCGCGCGCAGCGCGATGCGAGCCTGGTGCCGCAAGTTCGACGCGTCTGGCGGGCCAACATGCAGGTTTACGGGGCCGACAAGGTCTGGCGCCAGCTCAACCGCGAAGGCATCGTGGCGGCACGCTGCACAGTCGAGCGCCTGATGCGTCAGCAAGGCCTGCAGGGCGTGCGCCGGGGCAAGGCGGTGCGCACCACCGTCCCCGATCCCAAGGCGCCGTGTCCGCTGGACCGGGTCAACCGGCAGTTCCGTGCCGATCGGCCCAACCAGCTCTGGGTCTCGGACTTCACGTACGTCTCGACCTGGCAGGGCTGGGTCTACGTGGCGTTCGTGGTGGATGTGTTCAGCCGGCGCATCGTGGGCTGGCGCCAGAGTAGCTCGATGCACACCGAGTTCGTGCTCGATGCTCTGGAGCAGGCGCTGTATGACCGTAAGCCGACTGAAGACGACGGCCTCGTACACCATTCGGATCGCGGCTCGCAATACCTATCCATCCGCTACAGCGAGCGTCTGGCCGAGGCCGGCATCGAGCCTTCAGTGGGCTCCAAGGGCGACAGCTACGACAACGCCTTGGCCGAGACCATCAACGGCCTCTACAAGGCCGAGGTGATCCACCGGCGCGGGCCGTGGAAGACCAAGCAGGCGGTGGAGCTGGCCACGCTGGAATGGGTGGCCTGGTTCAACCACCACCGATTGATGGAGCCGCTGGGCTACATCCCGCCGGCCGAGTTCGAGGCCAACTACCATCGACAACGCGCTGGTCAGGCCGCGACCGTCTGACTTAAACCAACAAGCCTCCGCGATTGCCGGGGCGGTTCA
>SECS01000352.1 GCA_004211435.1 Novosphingobium sp.
AGCCGCGACAGCCGATCCCGCCTCAGACGGACCTCGAACGCCAGATCGCGGAGCTGTGGCGCGAAGTCCTGTGGCTGGACCGTCCTGTCGGACGCGACGAAGGCTTTCGTCTGCTCGGCGGCCACTCGCTGCTCGCCGTGCGCATGCTCGGCGATCTCGAACAGCGGTTGGGGCGATCTCTGCCCGCAGCCGCGCTGACCTGCCTGGGATCGGTCGCGGAACTCGCCGGCGCGATCCAGCGCGACGCCGCCGAGCCGGCGCCGCCACCGCCGTTGAGCGGGGTCGACGCCGAGGCGCTCAAGAAGCTGCACGCCTATACTTCCGTATGGGCGGGCGAACGACCCTTCCCAGGGGCGCTGCTTGTGGGGCGCAACCTGGGCGGCGAGAGGACCCCGCTGTTCTGGTGCCTGCAAAATCAGAACGAGCTGAAACAACTGGCCCGCTATCTCGGCGATGACCAGCCTGTCTATGGCATGCGCTCGGCTCACCAGGTCATGGCCAAGACGCCGGAGAATATCGACGGTCTCGCCGCCTATTATGCGTCGGAGATCGCCCGCACGTCGCCGACCGGCGCGCTCTTTCTCGGGGGCAACTGTCAGGCGGCGGTCATCGCCTTTCACATCGCCCGTCATTTGAGGGCCGGGGGACGCGAGGTCGCGCTGCTGATCCTGCACGAGAAGATCGTGCCTCACCCCTACGACGGTCGAATCGCCCTGACCTTCGGGCGCGACAGTGATCGCAACCCCTGGCTGACCTCCGACGATCCGCGCGCCGAGCTGGCGGCCTACTATGACGACTTCACCATCGACCTGGTCTCCGGCAGCCACGGCCAGTTCTTCGTGGAGCCAAATATTCTCGACCTGACCGCCACGATCCGGCAGAAGCGGGACGCGGTGCCCGCACTCCTGTCAGGGGCGCGCAACGCATGACGCTCATGGGGAATCACGCTGTCTAAAGTCTGGTACCAACGCCTGCAGCAGGCGGTGCGCAGCGGCGGCGGCATGCTGAACGCACACCTGCATCTTGATCGTGTCGAGACCTTCGACGACCGCTACATGCCGGGCGTCGGCCACCGCATGGCCGAGGACTTCCACGTTTCGCTGAAGCGCAAGCACTCCATGATCGCCGACCTGCATGCCGGCCCCGCGTTCGAGCGCGAGGATTTCTTCCAGCGTGTCGAGACGGCTCTGGACGACATGGTGCGGGTCGATACCCGCCGTGCCGACACCATGGTGGATGTGACGCCTGATCGGGTGGGCCTGACCGGTCTGGACTGGATGCAGCAGATCAAGGCGAAGTGGGCGGACCGGAT
>SECS01000171.1 GCA_004211435.1 Novosphingobium sp.
CTGCCCACGCGCCGGCAGAGGTCATCGACCTGAGCCGCGGACAGGCCATGTCGCTGCGCGAAGCGTTGCTTGGATACGGCATCACCGCAGTCGCGTGCGGTCGGCACGAGACTATTTTCGGAAATCACCTGGCTGGTCATGGCGGTATCCTTCGTTCCGCTTAACGGTGGGGGCGAGACGTTCGTTCCCGGTGGCCGGATAGGGGTCAGTTCGCGAGCAATCGTCCGCGAACGAAGTCGGCGCGCTCGGCGACCGGCATGCGCGGCACGATCACGATGTCGTAGCCGAGGGCCCGATAGGCGTGTTGCAGTCGCTCGAATTCCGCGACCGCCTCGTCGAAGCCGTGACGGCGATCGGCGTCGTGCTCGTAGATCTCGCGCCAGGGGGGCACGAGGAAGACGCGGCCATTGTAGCGCTCGTCGGCGATATGGGTGAGCGCGGGCTTGCCGGTTGCATGTTCGAGCGCGGCGGCGGCGTCGACGAGACTGCGATCGAAGAAGACGAGACCCGATGCCCGCATGGCCCAGGTGCGATCGCGGCGCGCCATGTCGAGCGCCTTGCGCGCGAAGGCCGCGAGGTCGATCCAGGGAAGAGCGCGGCCCTTGTTCATCCGCTCGCGCGCGATCACGCGGCGTCCGGGCTCCTCGACGATTCCCGAGCCGCGCCGCTCGAGCTCGGCGAGAAGCGTCGATTTGCCGCCGCCCGAGCAACCCGAGACGACGACGAGGCGCGTGGTTCGACTGTCGTGCTCGGTGTCCATGCGATGCTCGCGAAAAGGCCGCTATTTCTTGCGAATGGTCAGGCGAGGCTCGCCGCAGAGGCCGCAGTCGGCGTTGTCGCGTTCGAACTCGAGTGCCGCGGCGAGTTCGCTGAGCGCCAGGCCGATCTCGTCGAGTGAGGGGCCCTCGATACGCTGCGCGATGCACGGCGCGCAGACCGGGGTCGGTGCCGGCCGCTCGACGAGGCGCTTCACCGCGCTCAGAATCTCCATGTCGTCGCCCATACAAGGCCTATAGGCACGCGGGCCCGGCGCCACGAGTGCAAGCGCCCCTGATACCCACAGATCGGCGCCTGACGCGGTGCATTACATGACCTGGGCAAGGTGCTCCTTGTCGCATGGCGCACGGGCCGTTCGGCGCGGGCCCCTGACCTGGGACGGTCGCCCGACCCGCGAAACCATCGCTCACGGACTGATTTCCCCGCCGGGCTTCGCCCGGCTCCTCGCGGCCGCTTGCGCTGCAAATCAGCCCGTCGCTCCGGTCCTCCGCTTGCGCTTCGGCCTTCGGTTCGTGGCCCGGCTGGAGCCGTCCCTTGTCGTGGGCCGTCGCCCGGAAACAGTCCGGGCGCGCAAGCCAAGGAGACATATCATGCCTGCAATCGGTCACGTCACGCGCCAGAGCGACGGCAGCTTCAAGGGTTCGATCCGCACGCTCTCGGTGAGCGCCGACATCCAGATCGTGCCCAACCGGGCCAAGATGGGAGACCAGCCCGACTACCGCGTCTTCGCCAGCGGCGCGGAACTCGGCGGCGGCTGGATCCGCACCAGCGAGATCAGCGGCAACGATTACATCCGCGTCTCTATCTCGGCGCCCGAACTCGGCAATCGGCCGCTCTTCGCCAACCTCGGCCGGGCTGCCGGCCAGGACGACGACGACACCTTTGCCCTAATCTGGAACCCCGGCAACTGATCGCCGACGCCCCGCGCGAAACATCGCGCGGGGCGTTTTCGCGTGTCTCATCGCAGGCGGAACTGGCTTCGCGTTGATCGAAAATCGGGTGTGGTGAAGGGGATTTCTGCTCGGATCGGCTCATGATCCGGGGCTCTCGTGGCCCGCCTCAAGGACGACGGGGCCCCACCATTTTTCGCGGGCGGCGCGAACGTTTTCGCGCGCTCGCGGACGCCGTTCGCCCGCAAAAAATCGTTGCCCCCATCGCCGCTGCGCGGCCGCTTCGCGGTCCTTGACCCGGACCACGAGAGCCCCGGGCAAGGCCGTCGTCCTCAAGCAATCAGGAGACGGATCATGGCCCTGGAACAGCAGATCGAAGAACTTCGCGCCGAGCTTTCCGCGTGCAGCGACGAAGCGGAGCGCGCGCAGATCGTGGCCGAACTGGAACTGGCTAAGGCCGAATTGGCCGCGCAAGAGCAGAAGGCTTGAACAGCAGATCAGGGCTTCCGGGCAGATTCGCCCGGGAGCCCTTTTTGCATGCTCGCAAACCGCCACACCGGAGGGCGACGGATTTGAATCGAGATAGCGGCTGTCGGGGGAAAGGATGGGGAAGAAGGGCGCAGGGTGGAACGGGAAGGGGGAAGGATCGAGGCGGAAGGGGGTAGGGCGTAAGGCAAGATATAGGCAATGGCACTGTCTGCTGCGCCGACGTGCCATAAGCTGTTGTCTGCACATCGTTTTCTAAGAATCTGAAACAGTGCCTGTCCGAGTCGGACAGTGCCAATTTTGCCAGAGATCGCGGATTTCTGCGGGTTTGATAGGCACCGATTTCCAAATCGCGCCAAATCTGCGCAGCCTTGAGGCCTCGGTACGATGCGAGGCTTCTCAATGGCGAGTGACGACGATTTCCTGCCGGTTCTCGGCCGTCAACGCGCCCGCGGCAAAGGTGCGGCGCGTCCAGCGCTTGGTGCGATCCTGGCAGCGACCAACCTCGCGCAGGAGAGCGTGCTCTCGCGGTGTCGGCGCTCGTTCACCGGCAGCAGGATCGGCCGCGGGTCGGGGATGGGGCAGGCGCTTGCGGCGCGGGACCGCTTTGCGTCGCTCCGCGCGCGGCGCGTGATCGTGAAGGCTCGCGTGGTCCATTTGAAAGCCAAGGGCTTTGCTGCGGCCAAGGCGCATCTGCGTTACGTTCAGCGCGACGGTACGTCGCGTTCGGGAGAGCGCGGCACGCTCTACGGGCCAGACAGCGACCATGCCGATCGCGATGCCTTCCTCGAACGGTCGGCGGGCAACCGTCATCAATTTCGCTTCATCGTCTCCCCCGAAGACGGCGCCGAATACGAGGATCTGAAACCGCTAACGCGGCGGCTCATGGAGCGCATGGAAAAGGATCTCGGGACGAAGCTCGATTGGGTGGCCGTCGATCATTTCAACACGGCTCATCCCCACGTTCACATGATCGTGCGCGGCGAGGACGAGTCCGGGCAGAATCTCGTCATTGCCAAGAGCTACCTCAGCCACGGGATGCGCGAGCGCGCAGCCGAGCTAGTCGACCTGGACCTCGGACCACGCACCGATGCATCGATCACGCGCAGCCTCATGGCGCAGGTAAGCCAGGAGCGGCTGACCAGCATAGATCGCCGTCTCCTTCGCGAGATCGACGAGATGGGTCTCGTCTCTCCTGCCCATGGCGAGCCGTTTCAGCAGACCTTGCGTACGGCGCGTCTTCGCTATCTCGAAGGCCTTGGTCTCGCCGAGTTCAAGGGCAAGCATTGGCGCTTGTCGCCGGCTCTCACCGAAACGCTCAAGCGGCTTGGCGAAGAGGGAGACATAATCCGCACAATGCAGCGCGCCTATACCGCGCGCGGCGAGGAGCCGCCCGGAGCTAGGTCATGGGCAAGGTATGATCCATCACTACCGGAAGCCCGGGCGCTCGTCGGACGGGTGATCGAGAGGGGCCTCGCCGACGAACTCGAGGACCGGCACTATCTGGTCGTCGCGGCGACGGATGGCCGAGCTCACTATGTCGACATCGGCAAGGGCGAGAACTTCGAGGCTCTGGCGACCGATAGCATCGTGCGCATCGAACCGAAGTCCGGCGAGGTCCGCGCTGTCGATCGCATGGTCGCCGAGGTCGCGGCCGCGAACGCGGGACACTACTCAGCCGACCTTCATCTCGAACATGACCCGACCGCGTCGGGGAGTTTCGTCGACACGCACGTCCGCCGCCTCGAAGCAATCCGGCGCCGGCTCGGGTCATTGGAGCGTAAGCCCAATGGGGTCTGGGCGATTGGCCCCGAACATCTTGCCACCGCCGCGGCCTACGAAGCCCAGCGCCTGCGAGACAATCCCGTCAGCGTCGAAACGCTCAGTCCCGCGCCCCTGGAAAAGCTCGTCGGCGCTGAGGCGGCGACGTGGCTCGACCGACAATTGGTCAACGAGTTCCAGGTCACGCGCGCAGATGCCGGTTTCGGGCGAGAGCTGGGCGACGCGCTCAAGCGGCGCCACCAATGGTTGGAGGAGCAGGGGCTTGCTGGGATCCATTCGGGGGATGTCCGCTACGCTCCCGATCTGATCGCGCAGCTTCGTCGGCGTGAGCTGCTGCGTGTTGCCGGGCAGCTATCGGGCGAGCTCGGGCTCCGGTTCACCGAAAGCAGGCCGGGCGAGCGGATTGAAGGCGTCTATCGGCGCCACGTCGATCTCATGAATGGCCGTTATGCGCTGATCGAAAAGTCGCACGAGTTCACGCTGGTGCCCTGGCGGCCCGTGCTCGAGCGCCAGGTCGGCAAGAGCGTATCGGGCATCATGCGCGAGGGCGGCACAAGCTGGACTATCGGCCGCGAGCGCGGCGGACCGACGATTTCGTGAAGGGACGTGCCTTTGAGGCCCGCCGACGACGTTTGATCGAATACGGGAACCAAGGTGCTGTTCATGCGTCGAAACCGCGCTGCCGTTTCACGCACTTCGAAATCGGTCGATATCGAAGCTCGTTCAGGCAGCGCGTTCCTATACCCTTCCTTCGGCCCCCGCGCTTGCGGGGGCTGCTTTTCGCACTGCCCATCGCGGGCGGCGTAAAGGGCGTCGCGCGACTCTGACGAGGCCTCCGCGCGACGCAATTCCAGGCTAGCCGTTGAGCTTGTCCTTGACCGCCTTGGCGGGAGCAAAGGTCAGCTTCTTCGAGGCGGCGATCTGCATAGCGGCGCCCGTCGCAGGATTGCGGCCTTCGCGGGCCGGGCTGTCCTTGACCTTGAACTTGCCAAAGCCGTTGAGCGCAACCTCGTCGCCCTTGGCAGCGGCTTCGGCGATCGCGGCAAAGACCGCGTCGACGTACTTGCGCGCGTCGGCCTTGGTGAGAGCATGCTCGGCTGCGAGCGCTTCGGCGAGTTCGGTGTTGTTCATGGATGTCTCCCAGAAATAACGATGCGCTCAGGTTATCGGGCGCCGCGACTCGGGTCCATCGGCGAGACGGGGAAATCCACTGCGCTGTCCCTTCCGGGGCTTCTTGCAGCCGACGAGTCCGCTCCAGGCCGCTCCAGTCACCACTGGGCCACTGCCGGGAAACGAGCGCCGATGGGACTTTGGTGGTGGCCGCAGACCGGGCCTGCCGAGGACCCGACATGTCGCCGACCAAGCTCCTGATTGGACAGATCCTGATCGTCTTCGCCATCGTAATTGGTGGCATCTGGGCGGCCACCCAATGGTGCGCAGCAATGCTCTCCTATCAGCCCGAGCTCGGCTCGCCGTGGTTCGAGATCGCCGGTTTCCCGATCTATCGTCCCTGGTCGATTTTCCTGTGGTGGTACCACTTCGAGGCCTATGCGCCGAAGGTATTTGACAAGGCTGGCACGCTTGCGGGGACCAGCGGCTTTCTTGGCTGCGCGGCCGCGATTGCGGGTTCCTTGTGGCGCGCGCGCCAGGCGAGGCAGGTTACGACATACGGATCGGCTCGCTGGGCTTCCGCCCGTGAAGTCGCCCGGGCAGGTCTCTTCGGCCATGCCGGCGTGTTCCTTGGCCGGTTCGCGGACCGGTACCTGCGGCACGACGGTCCCGAGCATGTCCTCGCCTTCGCGCCGACACGTTCAGGCAAAGGCGTAGGCCTTGTTGTGCCAACTCTGCTCAGCTGGACCGGCTCGACCGTCGTCCACGACATCAAGGGCGAGAACTGGGAGCTGACCGCCGGCTGGCGAGCCCATTTCAGCCATGCGTTGCTGTTCAATCCGACCGATCGCCGGTCGGCCTGCTACAATCCCCTGCTTGAGGTTCGCCGCGGCGAGCACGAGGTTCGCGACGTCCAAAATATCGCCGACATTCTGGTCGATCCGGTCATCGCCACCGACCGACGCGTCTATCGGCTCCAGCTCGAAAGCACGGGACGCACGGCAATGGCGGCGCTCTCCTGGACCTACCCGCAGGACGAGATGCTGGCGCTCCAGCGCCAACGCGAGACCGACGCGGCGGCTGCACCGGTCGCCCGCGGCCTGGCCGTCGATCGCCTGCGTTTCGACTACCGGATTTCGGGCGACAAGCCATCGTGGCGCCCAACGCGGGCCTTCGATGACGGTCGGCAGACTTTCATCGAGTTTCCCGCTGGGATCGCCGTCGGCGAGGCGCCGCCGCTTTTCGTGCTCG
>SECS01000172.1 GCA_004211435.1 Novosphingobium sp.
AACGAGGAGCCTTCGTTGTCGCCGCGATTGAAGTCCTCGATCGCCGGCAGGCCCCATTCCTCGGCCGCGCGCTGGAAGGCTTCGAGGATGTCCCAGCGCAGCCGCTGCTTCTCGACGCGAATCTCGCCGCCCTGGCCATGGAATTCGCTCGCGCCGTCGTAGTGGTCTTCGGCGCGGGTGAAATAGGGCCGTACCTCGTCCCAGCCCCAGCCGGGATTGCCAGCTTGGCGCCAGCCATCGTAATCCGCTGCCTGCCCGCGCATGTAGATCATGCCGTTGATCGACGACGAGCCGCCGAGCACGCGCCCGCGTGGATACTTGAGCTGGCGTCCACCGAGCCCTTCCTCGGCCTCTGTCTGGTATAGCCAGTCGGTGCGAGGATTGCCGATGCAGTAGAGATACCCGACCGGCACCTTGATCCAGATGTAGTCGTCCTTGCCGCCGGCCTCGAGCAGCAGCACGCGGTTGCGCGGATCGGCCGAGAGCCGGTTGGCGAGCACGCAGCCGGCGCTGCCGCCGCCGGCGATGATGTAGTCGAACGCGTCCATGTGTCCCGTCCGGCATTCCCGGATCGCAGCGGCGGGGCAAGAGTTTTGTTCGTCCTGCCGGCCAAGACTAGGACCTATGCCAGGTTGGGAAGACGCGCCCGCCGGAATGTGAGGTTGAAGCGCAGGTCGCCGGTCTCGGGGTGATGTGCCTTGCGTAGCATATCGATGCCGTGAAAGGTCAGCCGGGCCGGGCCGCCCCAGACCACGACGTCGCCGTGGAACAGGTCGTGCCGCCGCGGCCGGTCGCTGCGCTGCTGGCCGCCCCAGATGAACCGCGCGGGCACGCCGAGCGAGACCGACACGATCGGCGCATCGTGCCGTGCCTCGTCGCGGTCCTGGTGCAGCGACAGCCGCGTGCCCGGGGCATAGCGGTTGATCAGGCAGGCATCGGGTGCGAAGCCCGGAAAGCCCGCGGTTTCGGCGGCGCGGCGCGCCAGGTCGCGGAACTGCGAGGGCATTGCCGGCCAAGCTTGACCCGATAGCGGATCGTCGTCGGTGTAGCGATAGCCGCGCCGGTCGCTGACCCAGCCGGCATCCCCGCAATTGGTCATGGCCACCGACATCGTGCCGCCGGTGCGCGTTTCGAGGTGGCGGAACGGCGCCTGCGCGGCGATCCGCGCGATCTCGGCTAGAAGCGCGCTCGCTTCGTCCAGCGCGAAATCGCCGAGCAGCCAGGCGCCCGGATCGAGTGCGATTTTCTCACGGTCGGTGGCGAACAGGTCAGGCAGCATCATGGAAGATGATCCCCAGGGCGTGGCGGCACCCTGCGCGCAAGGCGCTGACCCCATGGCGCAGCGTCACGCGATAGTCGCCGCGACTGCCCGTCACAGGGCGCTGGTTGACCGCGAAGACCACGGCGTCGCCCTGTGCCAGCGGCACGACTTCGGCGCGCGACTGCATGCGCGGGCGCTGCTCGGTCAGGATGAATTCGCCGCCCGCGAAGTCGTGGGCCGGATCGGAAAGCAGCACTGCGACCTGCAAGGGGAACACGTGTTCGCCGTAAAGATCCTGGTGCAGGCAGTTGTAGTCGCCGGGGCCGTAGCGCAGCAGCAGCGGCGTCGGCCGGCGTTGGCCGGCTGCGTGGCAACGCGCGAGGAATTCGCCGTGATCGGCGGGAAAGCGCACGGGCAGGCCCATGCGCTCGTGCCACCGGTTGGCGATCGGTGCGAGCCGCGCATAGAGCGCGCGTCGCTGGTCTGCGATCATCGGCGGCAGTGGATAGGCGAAATAGCGATATTCGCCGCGGCCGAACCCGTGCCGCGCCATGTGCACCTGGCTGCGGAAATGCGCGGGTGCATCGTAGAGCGCGGTGAGGGCGGTACAGTCCGCTGGGCTCAGCAGTTCGGGCAAAATCGACCAGCCGCGAGCATCGAGGTTGTCGGCAAGTTCGGACGCCGAAAGGGGAAGCAGTGCATTCATCGCGACACGGATAGGCATACATTCGGGCCTTTGCCTCCCGCCGCTTGCGTTCGAACCGTGATGCCAACCGACAAACCGTTTTCCTACATCACCCTGTTTCGACAGCGTGCCAAGCGTAACGCGAAAGGAGGAAAAATGGAACATATAGTAAACAAAAAACCGGTCTTCGATGCGGTGCGCCTCATGCTCGGGCGCAGTTTCAGCCAGGACGAAGTCGACAATCTCGATCGTGCGCTCGACGCGGCCTTGTTGCCGCCGAGCTTGCACAGGCTCGGCGCGCTATCCGAGCGTTTCGAGAGCGGCGATCGCGGGGCCGGTGCCGTGTCGCGCGGCAGGGGCGATCCCGGCGGCGTGTCCTACGGCATATGGCAACTGTCGAGCCGTGCCGGCATGGCCGCGGCTTTCGTCACGGGCGAAGGCGCGGCATGGCGATCCGACTTTGCCGGCGCCGCGCCAGGGACGCCGGCCTTTTCCGCGGCCTGGCAGGCGATCGCCGCGCGTGAGCCCGAGGCTTTTGTCGAGGCGCAGCATGCGTTCATCGCGCGCACCCATTACCGACCAGCCGTAACCGCCGTGCGCCAGCGCAGCGGGCTCGATCTCGATGCGCGGCATCCAGCGGTGCGCGATGCCGCCTGGTCGGTCGCGGTCCAGCACGGCGGCGCGGCTGGCATCCTCGCCGCCGCCGTGGCCAGAGCCGATGCCGCTAGGGCGCGCGATGCAACGGACTACGACCGCGCGCTGGTCGAGGCGATCTATGCCGAGCGCACCGCCTATGTTCTGCGCGTGGCGGCGCGCACGGGTGGGGCGCAGGGCCGCGTGCTCGAGGCAATCACACGCAATCGCTATCCGGCCGAACGGAGAGCGGCCCTGGAGATGCTGGCGAAGACCGCAACGGCTTGAGCGATGCTCGCTTGCCCGCGGCGGCGGCGGCGATAGTCTGTGTTCTTCCCCAACCAGGAGGACAGCCATGACCGACCCCCGTGCCTTCATCCAGACGATGATCGCGCTCGCATCCGCCAGCCTCGGCCTCGTCGCCGCTCTGGCCTGGAACGAGGCGATCAAGGCGACGCTCGCCCAACTCGGCCTCGGCGACGATCTCGCCGGGCTCTACACCTATGCGATCCTGGCGACGGCGATCGCGGTGATCGTGCTCTCGCTGCTCGGCAAGGCGGCGGCGCGGCTCGGCGGCGCGGCCGCGTTCGAGCGCGAGGCCGAGGGTTGATGCGCGGCACGGCCCTTTCGCTCGCCCTCGCTTTGATCGCGACCGGCGCTCAGGCGGCGCCGACACCCGAACAGGTGGCGGAAGCGGCGTTGCGCGCTTCGCCCGTCTGGGACGGTCACAACGATGTGCCCGAGCAATTGCGCGATCGCCGCAAGAACGTGATCGCCGATTTCGATTTCCGCGACACGACCAACACTGCCGATCCGGCCAAGGGCGAGATCGCGATGCACACCGACCTTGCGCGCCTGCGCAAGGGGCATGTCGGCGCGCAGTTCTGGTCGGTCTACGTCTCGGCACTGCTGCCCGAGCCGCAGGCGGTCCAGGCGACGCTCGAGCAGATCGACGTGACCAAGCGGCTGATCGCGCGCTATCCGCAGGACCTGGCGCTTTGTCTGACCGCAGCAGATGTCGAGAAGGCGATCAAGGCGGGCAAAATCGCCTCGCTTATGGGTATGGAAGGCGGCGGCTCGATCGGCGGTTCGCTGGCCGTGCTGCGCCAGATGTATGCGCTCGGCGCGCGTTATCTAACGCTCACCCATTTCCGCAATCTCGCCTGGGCCGACAGCGCCACCGACGCGCCCAAGCACGACGGGCTGACCGATTTCGGTCGCGACGTGGTACGCGAGATGCAGCGGATCGGCATGCTCGTCGATCTCAGCCACGTGAGCGAGGCAACGATGAGCGACGCGCTCGACGTCGCGAGGGCGCCGGTGATTTTCAGCCACTCGGGCGCACGCGCGGTCGCCTCGCATCCGCGCAACGTGTCCGATAGCGTGCTCGATCGGCTCAAGGCCAATGGCGGGATCGTCATGGTCGTGACTCTGCCGTCCTACGTCAGCGACGAAGTGCGCGGCTGGGGCAACCGCCGCACGGCCGAAAAGGCGCGGCTCGACGAGTTCTACGTCAACGATCCGGCGGCAGCCAAGACCGGGCTGGAGGCCTGGGTCAAGGCCAACCCGGCGCCGCGCTCGACCGTGGCGCAACTGGCCGATCACATCGACCACGTGGTCAAGCGCGCGGGCATCGATCATGTCGGGCTGGGCGGGGACTTCGACGGTATGGGAACGACGACGCAGGGCATGGAAGACGTCGCGGGCTATCCGGCGCTGTTCACGGAACTGGCAAGGCGCGGCTATTCGAAAGCGGATCTCGGCAAGGTGGCCAGCGGTAACATGCTGCGCGTGCTCAAGGGCGCGGAATCCTATGCCGCCGCGCACCGCGGCGATCCGCCGATCGAATCGCCGACGACGTTCTAGTTCAAGGCGGCGAGCGTGAGTTGGTCGCGCGCGCCGTCATAGAACGCGTCGAGCGCTCGCGCATAGCGCGCACCACCGCCCGCAGCTTCGAACAAAGTCATCGAACTGCGGAACTTTGTCGCGTCGATGCCGCCGAGGATGGCCTCGGCACGTTTGCGGCCGGCCCAGCCGAGCATCGTGTCGGTGCAGTCGGCCAGCCGCGAGCCGAGCAGCGGATGCGCGAGATAGGCCTCGGCCTCGGCGCGGTCGGCCAGAGCATAGCCTTGCGCCATTTCGCTGTGGCCGAGCCCGGCGATCTGCGGGAAGACGAACCACATCCAATGGCTCTGCTTCTCGCCGGCGCGCAGTTCGGAGAGCGCACGCGGATAGATCGACTGCTGCGCGGTCACGAAGCGATCGAGCGATTGGGAGCGGCGTCGGCCGCGCAGCGCGCGGAGATTGCGGAAAGGCATCCTCGTTCTGCGGATGATCCTCGCTCCGCCGTCGCTTAGGCGAAGGCGGAGCGAGGATTGCGATCAGTTTGAGGTCGGGGGGGCTTGGTTGGTGATGCCGTCGCCCGGCCTGTCCTGAGGCGCATTCAAGGCGCCTGTCATCCAGACCGCCGACAAGGCTACTATCACCAGAACCAGGCTGATCAGCAGGACATAGCGGACGATGTGCGGAGTCGATCCGCCGCGCGCGTCTTCGGTGTTGATGTGAACTTCGTCACCGTGCCGTTCCATCTCGCTTCTCCTCGTATTTCCGTCCCGGAAAGCCGGGTTCTAGGAAACGCGCGAGTAGCGAGAGGGGTTCCGGGAGGAGGGGCGACCGCCTCCCGGTCGTCTTGCGAGGATCAGTCGCGCAGCAGCTCATTGATGCCCGTCTTCGAACGCGTCTGCGCGTCGACGGTCTTGACGATGACGGCGCAATAGAGCGACGGACCGGGCGTGCCGTCGGGCAGGGGCTTGCCCGGCAGCGAGCCGGGGACGACCACCGAATAGGGCGGGACCTTGCCGATGTGGATCTCGCCCGTGGCGCGATCGATGATCTTGGTCGAGGCACCCAGGAAGACGCCCATCGAGATCACCGCGCCGGTGCCGACGATCACGCCTTCGGCCACTTCCGAACGCGCGCCGATGAAGGCGTTGTCCTCGATCACGACCGGATTGGCCTGGAGTGGCTCGAGCACGCCGCCGATGCCGGCGCCGCCCGAGATGTGCACGCCCTTGCCGATCTGCGCGCAGGAGCCGACCGTCGCCCAGGTGTCGACCATCGTGCCTTCGCCGACATAGGCGCCGATGTTGACGAAGCTCGGCATCAGCACGACGCCCTTCGAGATGTGCGCGCCGCGGCGAGCGACGGCACCCGGTACCACGCGGAAGCCGGCTTCCTTGAAGCGGTTCTCACCCCAGCCTTCGAACTTGAGCGGCACCTTGTCGAAGGCGTCGACGCCCGCAGCGCCATAGGGGATCGGGCCGTTGTCGTTGAGGCGGAACGAGAGCAGCACGGCCTTCTTGAGCCACTGATTGACCTTCCAGCCGCCCTGGCCATCGGGCTCGGCGACGCGCGCCTTGCCCGAATCGAGCAGGTCCAGCGCCTCGTCGACGACCTTGCGCACGTCGCTGCTGGCGGGCGTGACGGTGTCGCGCGCTTCCCAGGCGGCTTCGATCGCGGTTTCGAGTTCGGACATGCTCTCAGGCTCCATGACGTTTCGCGCGGCCGCGCGGTGTTTCAGGTTGAGCCGCCTATCGCTTGGCGCGCGGGACGGCAAGGCCGGGCGGTGATTGCACGGGATATCGTCGCATCGGCACTGGCACTCGTCAGGACCCGATGGCATGGTTTTCGCGAAGGCAGGGGCGAGC
>SECS01000353.1 GCA_004211435.1 Novosphingobium sp.
AAGGCGTATATGGCCGCCCAGGTCAATGCTCATCAGATGACGCTCGACGCGCTCAAGGCCTATGCGGCGAGCGGCGAGGTTCCCTCGCTAAAGAGCTTCGCCGGTGGATTGGTGCCGACCGTTACCGCCCACCTCAACATGGCGAAAGCGCTCTGATCCGGCGAGGCTCGGTCGCCTCTTTGCATGATCGCGGTGGGGGCGGCCGGCTTGTCACGAAAGTTTTTGCCTTCACGCGCTGTGATCATCGCATTCAACGGTGCGTGTGTTTAGGCTCGCAGCCGAAGCGGCAATGAGTCTCGTGCGGCTGCCGAGCAAGGGAGGTGAGCGCTGGCCACGGCCCTGTCCCAATCCTGCGATGCGGGCGCGGCGCGTTCGGCGGTCGGGCGCGCGACCGCCAATCCGAACTGGACCATCGCGGCGACCATGCTCGCCTCGAGCCTCGCCTTCATCGACGGCTCGGTCACCAACGTCGCGCTGCCTGCGATCGGGAAAGACCTGGGCGGCAGCGCCAGCGACCTGTCCTGGGCGATCAACGCTTATCTGCTGCCCTTATCTGCGCTTCTTCTCATCGGCGGAGCGCTCGGCGACCACTACGGACGGCGACGGGTTCTGATCGTCGGGGTCGCACTGTTCACCCTCGCGTCGATCGGCTGCGCGCTGGCGCCTTCGCTCGCGGCCCTGCTCGCCTCGCGCGGGTTGCAGGGCATCGGCGCCGCGCTGCTGCTGCCCAACAGTCTAGGCATTCTCGGCAGCGCTTTCGCAGGCCAGGCGCGCGGCCGCGCGGTCGGCACATGGGCCGCGGCCGGCGCGATCGCGAGCGCGGTCGGACCACCGCTGGGCGGTTGGCTGATCGATGCGGTCGGCTGGCGCAGCATCTTCTATCTGAACGTGCCCGTCGCCCTGGGAGCGGTCTTCATCTTCCTGCGATATGTCGCCGAAACCGAACGCAGCGAAGGCACGCTCGACTGGCGAGGCGCCGCGCTCGCGACCGGTGGGCTCGGCCTGCTGACCTGGGCGCTAACGTCCTGGTCGACCCGGCACGAGGTCTCGGCATTGGTCGGGACTACGATCGCAGCCGGCGGCGCGCTCCTCGTCCTGTTCGTGCTCAATGAGAGGCACTTGCGCGATCGGGCGATGATGCCACTGGCGCTGTTCGCTTCGAAGGCCTTCGTCGGGCTCACGGTTCTGACGTTCCTGCTCTACGGCGCGCTCGGCGGCCTGTTAATGCTCTTGCCCTATCTGCTGATCGTGGGCGGTGGCTACACCCCGACCGAGGCAGGCCTCGCGCTGCTGCCGTTCTCGATC
>SECS01000173.1 GCA_004211435.1 Novosphingobium sp.
TGGAACGGCAATGCCGCGATGCCGAACCGCGTCCGAACGCTGAACTACACCAAGTTCCGGCGGCTGTTCGGCGGCTACCTCGGTCTCGAATATCGCGCCGCGCCCAACGTCACGCTCTCGGCCTCGGCCTTCGCCTACAAGCAGGTCGAGGACCAGACGCTCAACGACTACCGCGTCGATAGCATCGCCAGCCCCGTCTACGAGAGCAAGACCGTGGCGCGGATGAAGATCGGCGTGATCCGACCTTTCGTGAACTACGACCACTTCACCACCGAATTCCGCGGCGGCCTGCTCAAGGGCAAGTGGGACATCGACGCGGCGACCACCTTCGAGGTGCGCGGCGGCTATGGCCTGAGCCGGTTCCGCAACGCCGATCTCGGCGTCGGCTACACCTACAGCCCGACCAACGACTTCGTGACGTTCGACATGACCCAGTCGCGGCCGACCTTCACCTTTTCGAACCCCGCCGACATGATCAACATCGCCAATTTTTCGGGCTTCTCGGCGATCGACATCTACAACGACACCGATTTCGAGTCCTTCGAAGGCCGCGCCGACCTGCGCCACAACTACAGCGGCGACAGCCTGGGCTTCGGCTTCGCCGCCGGCTTCGACGGGCGGACGGTCGATGCCGTGCGCGACATCAGGAACGTCACCTACAACACCCCGACCGGCAAGCTGGGGGCCCTCGGCTTCGTGCCCGACAACATCTCGTTCGGCTTCCCCTATCCGACGGTCCACGTCGATCTTGCGGGTTTCAACGGTCAGGTAAAGCCGGGCCTCACGGTCAACAACGCGACGAGCCTCAGCGCCTCCTATGCCAGCGACTACGGCTACCGCGAGACGATCCTCGCTGGTTACGCCAGCGCCATGTACGCGACCGACACCCTGCGCGTGATCGGCGGCGTGCGTCTCGAGGACGTCGACTTCCGCGCCAAGGTGCCGCAGCGCGTGGGCACGGTCTACAATGGCACGCTCGGGGTCTATGACGGCGGCTATCGCTATGCCCTGCCCTCGGCCAGCCTGACCTACGACCTGTCGCCCGAACTGCGCCTACGCGCGGCCTATTCGAAGTCGCTCGGCCGCCCGGCCTTCAGCGACATCGCCCAGGCCGAGCTCGTCAACAACGAGAGCCTGACGATCACCAAGGGCAACCCCGATCTCAAGCCGCGCAAGGCGAACAATTTCGATCTCGCGGTCGAGCAGTATTTCAACGGCGGCAACGGCCTCGTCTCGCTCACGGGCTTCTACAAGAAGATCGACGACGAGATCTTCGAGCTGCGCACCCAGCAGGATCGCGGCGGCGTGGTCTACGACGTGACGATGCCGCTCAACGCCACGAGCGCCTCGCTCAAGGGCCTCGAGTTCCAGGTGATGGACAATGCGATCGCCTGGCTGCCCAATCCCTTCAAGGACAAGCTCGGCGTGTCGTTCAACGTCGCGCGCATGTGGGCGCACATGAGCTACATATCGGCCGGCAACACGATCGAGCGCGACAACCTGCTGTTCCAGCCGGACTGGGTGATCAACGCCAGCATGTTCTACAAGCTGCCGGGCGACGGCGAGGTGCGGCTCGCCTATCGCTGGGCCGACAAGAACCTCAACACGGTCAGCGCCCAGCCTTACGCCGATTACGTGCTCAAGGCGCGCGGGCAAATGGACGCCTCGCTACGCCTTCCGATCACCCCGAACCTGATCGTCAAGCTTGAGGCGAACAACCTGCTAGGCAACGACTACTCGATGATGCACGGCTACTATTCGGAGCGTTACACGCTGACGCAGGACCGCAAGTTCTTCCTCGAAATCGTGCTCAAGCACTGATCGGGAACGGCACCGTGAACCCCACCTCAGGAAACGTCACCCGGCGCCGGCTGCTGCGCAGGACGGCCCAAGCCCTCGCCTTTTCGGCGGGGGCCACCCTGATGCCGCCGAACCTGCAAAGGGCGCTGGCCCAGGCGCCGCGCCGCGCCGGTTCGATCAAGGACATCAAGCATGTCGTCATGCTGATGCTCGAGAACCGGTCTTTCGATCACTACTTCGGCACCCTGCCGGGGGTGCGCGGATTCGGCGATCCCAAGGCGCTGACGCTGTCGACCGGGCGGAACGTGTTCCACCAGCCCGACCCGCTGAACCCCGACGGTTATATGCTGCCGTTCCATCTCGACACCGCCGACCACGCCGAATTCATCCCTTCGACGAGCCATGCCTGGGCGACCCAGCACGCGGCCTGGAACGGCGGCAGGATGGACAACTGGCTACCCGCGCACCGCGCTGCCGACGGCGATCACGGGCCCTATACGATGGGCTATTTCAAGCGCGAGGATATCCCCTTCCACCACGCGCTGGCCGACGCCTTCACCATCTGCGACGGCTATCACTGCTCGGTGATGAGTTCGACCCGGCCCAACCGGCTCTACTATCTGAGCGGCACGATCGATCCCGAAGGCCTTGCCGGTGGCCCGCACACCACGCAGAAGACCCCGCCCGAGGGGCTGCGCTGGAAGACCTATGCCGAGCGGCTCGAAGAGGCCGGCGTCAGCTGGAAGGTCTACCAACATGCCGACGACGGCACGGGCTTCAACGTCCTGCGGCTGTTCAGCCGGTTCATGGATGCCGGCCCGCAATCGCCGCTGCGACTCAAGGGCATGCCTTCAGCCTCCGACGGCGAGTTCGAATGGGACGTCATGCACGATCGCCTGCCGACCGTGACCTGGCTCTGCCCGACCCACGAGGCGTCCGAGCACCCGCACGAGTCGATCCCCTCGGCCGGCGCCGAGTTCATCGCGGCCAAGCTCGATGCTCTGGCCGCCAATCCCGACGTCTGGGCCAAGACCGCCTTCATCCTAAATTACGACGAGAACGACGGCCTGTTCGATCACGTGCCACCGCCGGTCGCGCCCGACGGCACGCCGCACGAATTCGTCGACGGGGTCCCGATCGGCGCGGGCTTCCGCGTGCCCTGCATCATCGTCTCGCCTTGGACCACGGGCGGCTGGGTTTGCAGTCAGCCGTTCGACCACACCTCGATCCTGCAGTTCCTCGAAAGGGTCACCGGCGTGCAGGAGCCGAACATCTCGCCTTGGCGACGGCGCACCTTCGGCGATCTGACCGCGGCCTTCCGCTTCGGCGAGGCGCCGGCGCGCGCACCCCAACTGCCGAGCACCGCCGGTCTGTTCCACCGCGGACGCCATGCCAAGCAGCATCTCGCCGTGCCGCCGCTGCCGAACGGAGCACAGCAAGCTCCGACACAGGCAAGCGGCCGACGTCGGCGTATTGGCGGGCGTCAAGATGTCAGCATCATGGTAGATCGATCAGCAGGACCTCCGCCTGGGTTTCGGCTTCGATCGTCAGAGCGGTCTCCCCAGTCAGCGCCGCGCCGTCGCCTTCCCGCAACTCCGTCCCGTTCAACCCGATGATCCCGCCGATCACCTGCACCCAATAACCGCGTTCGGACGACAGGTCATGCGACAGGTCCATGCCCTCGTCCAACCTCGCGAGTTCGAGACGGGCGTCCTGCCGCAGCGTCAGAGAGCCGTCCCGCCCTTCCGGGCTGGCGACGAGCAGCCAAGCGTTGCGGCCCGCGGTCATGGGGAAGTGCTTCTGCTCGTAAGACGGAGCGCCGCCGGCTTCTGCGGGCACAATCCAGAGTTGCAGGGCGTGGGCGCGCTCATCGAGGCTCGGGTTCATCTCGCTGTGTCGGATGCCGGTGCCCGCACTCATGCGCTGGACGTCGCCCGCGCGGATCAGCGCCTCGTTGCCGAGGTCATCGCGATGCGCGATTGCGCCGCCGAGCACGATCGTGACGATTTCCATGTCCGCATGGCCATGCTCTGAGAATCCGGCCCCAGGGATCACGAAATCCTCATTGAGCACGCGCAATGCGCGAAAGCCCATGTTCTTCGGGTCGCGATAGTCGCCGAACGAGAAGCTATAGAAAGCGTCGAGCGTCGAGCCCTTCAAGCGGCCACGCGCGCCGCGGTCCCTGAACGTGATCATTGCCATTCCCTCCGCAGAGCGGGAGCGCCGCCGAACGGCAGCGCTCCCCTATTCAATCAGGCCGCGTCGACCAGCACGATCTCGCTGTCTTCGAGCGCGACGACACGCAGGACTTCGACATCGCTGATCGCGGCGCCATCGCGTGCGTTGATCCGCTGATCATCGATCTGCACGGCGCCGCTCGCGGGAACGAGATAGGCCTTGCGATCGCGGCCGAGTGGATATTCGGCGACCTCGCCCGCTTTCAGCGTTGCGCCGACGACGCGGGCATCGGTGCGGATCGGCAGGGCGTCGTTGTCGTTCTCGTAGCCCGAGGCCAGGGTGACGAACTTGCCCGAGCGATCGCCCTTGGGGAAAGGCTTGGCCCCCCAGGCCGGCGCATCGCCCTGACGCGTGGGCAGGATCCAGATCTGGAAGATCCGCGTGGCGACATCCTCGCGGTTGTATTCCGAGTGGCGGATGCCCGTCCCGGCCGACATCACCTGGACGTCGCCCGCCTCGGTCCGACCCTTGTTGCCCAGGCTGTCCTCGTGGGTGATCGCGCCTTCGCGGACATAGGTGATGATCTCCATGTCGCGGTGCGGGTGCGGCGGGAAGCCAGTGCCAGCCGCGATCGTATCGTCGTTCCACACGCGCAGGTTGCCCCACTGGGTGCGCTTGGGATCGTGGTAACCGGCGAACGAGAAGTGGTGCTTGGCATCGAGCCAGCCGTGGTTTTCACCGCCGAGGCTGTCGAAAGGACGCAGTTCGATCATCGTCTATCTCCTTGTCGCGACGGAGCGCCGCGTCTTGAGAGATGTTCTAGCCCTTGCTCGCTTGCCTGATCAGATGGATAAAGTCGTTTCATTTGTTCGAGGATTTAGAAAAGTGAGCAATCCGGGTACTCCCACGCTCGACCAGTTGAGCATCCTACTGGCGATCGTTGACACCGGCAGCTTCGCCGCTGCGGCGCGCAAGCTCAATCGCGCGGTTTCGGCGATCAGCTATGGCATCGGTAATCTCGAAGCCCAGCTCGGCCTGACCTTGTTCGATCGCGAGGGAACGCGCCGGCCCAAGCTGACGGTCGCCGGGCGTGCGGTCCTGGCCGAAGCGCGCGCCGCGGCGCTGGTGATCGACGGGCTGCGCGCCAAGGTCAAAGGCCTGCTCGACGGGCTCGAAGCCGAGGTCGACCTCGCCGTCGACGTCATGCTGCCGGCCGAGCGGCTGGGCCGCGTGCTGCGGTCTTTCGCCGCCGAATTCCCGACGGTGCAATTGCGTCTCCATGTCGAGGCGCTGGGCGCGGTAACCGCGATGGTGCTCGACGGCCAGGCCGGCATCGGCCTTTCCGGTCCACTCTCGGCGGGCGTTCCGGGTATCGAGAGCCGGCTCGCAGGATCGGTGCCGATGGTGCCCGTGGCCGCGCCCGATCATCCGCTCGGGCGCATGACGGAAATTCCGCCGGGCGCCGGGCGCGATCACATCCAGCTCGTGCTGACCGACCGCTCGCGCTTTACCGATGGCCAGGATTTCTCGGTGATGAGCCCCAAGACCTGGCGGCTCGCGGACCTCGGCGCCAAGCACGCACTGCTGCGCGAGGGGATCGGCTGGGGCAACATGCCGCTGCCGATGATCGAGGCCGATCTGGTCGCCGGCACCCTGGTCCGGCTCTACATGCCCGACCATCTGGGCGGGACCTATCGCTTCGCGGGAATCTGGTGCCGCGCGACCCCGCCGGGGCCCGCGGCTTCGTGGCTGCTCGACCAGTTCGTCGCCTTCGGTGAGGAGGATCGCGAACTGGCCGGCATGGCCGACATCTGATCAGCCCGCAGACGCCTCGCGCGAGGCCGGGTGCAGCGCGCAGGCCAGCGTGCCGATCAGCACCAGTGCGCCCGCCAGGATCAACGGCGGGGTCAATCCGAACCGCATGACCAACCAGGCCCCCGCCGCCGCGCCGAGGAATATCGCGAGCACCGCGCCGACGCGCCGTGCCCAGTTGGGATTGCTGCCGCCGGCCAGCGAGGAGTCCGCGGCCATGCCGGTCAGGGTCAGGGTCAGGACCGTCGTCGTCAGGTCGGGAACCTTGAGCTGACGGATCGTCGCGTTGCGGAAGCCCATGGCCAGGCCTGTCAGCGCGATCACCGCGTAGAGGCTGCTGCCCGGCGTCTGGCTCGCGATATCGAAGTCGATCGCCACCGCGGCGGCAATCCACAGCAGCGCGGCCTCGATCACCGCTGCGGTCATCAGCCAGCGGTGCAGCGGCCGCCCTGCGTGCGCCTTGCCCGTCCGGCCGGCGACCAGCGCGCCGATCA
>SECS01000174.1 GCA_004211435.1 Novosphingobium sp.
GATCGCGTCACCTTTGTCACTTTCGTCATCTTTGAATTAGAAACGCGGAATTAATCGATGTCTTCGATCAGACCCTGGCGCGATATCGCGCGCCGCAAGAGCCGGCAGATCATGGTGGGTTCGGTGCCCGTCGGCGGCGATGCGCCGATCACCGTGCAGACGATGACCAACACGCTGACCTCCGACGCCAAGGCGACGATCGATCAGATCCGTCGCTGCGAGGATGCGGGCGCCGATCTGATCCGCGTCTCCTGCCCCGACGTCGAATCGACCGCAGCCTTCCGCGAGATCGCGCGTGCTGCGCGCGTGCCGCTGATCGCCGACATCCATTTCCACTATAAGCGCGCGCTCGAGGCGGCCGATGCCGGTGCCGCCTGCCTGCGCATCAATCCGGGCAACATCGGCTCGTCCGATCGCGTCGCCGAGGTCGTCCGCGCGGCCAAGGCCAACGGCTGCGCGATCCGCATCGGCGTCAACGCCGGCAGCCTCGAGAAGGACCTGCTCGAGAAATACGGTGAGCCGTGCCCCGAAGCGCTGGTCGAATCCGCGCTCGATCACATCAAGCTGCTCCAGGACCACGATTTCCACGAATACAAGGTGGCGGTGAAGGCCAGCGACGTGTTCCTCGCGGTCGCCGCCTATTCGGGCCTGGCCGATGCGGTCGACTGTCCGTTGCACCTCGGCATCACCGAGGCGGGCGGGCTGATCGGCGGCACGGTCAAGTCTTCGATCGGCATGGGCAACCTGCTCTGGGCCGGGATCGGCGACACGATCCGCGTCTCGCTCTCGGCCGAGCCCGAGGAAGAGGTGCGCGTCGGCTTCGAGATGCTCAAGGCGCTGGGCCTGCGCACGCGCGGCGTTCGCGTGGTCTCGTGCCCGAGCTGCGCGCGCCAGGGCTTCGACGTGATCCGCACGGTCGAGGCGCTGGAATCGCGGCTCAGCCACATCAAGACGCCGCTGTCGCTCTCGGTGCTCGGCTGCGTGGTCAATGGCCCCGGCGAGGCGCGCGAGACCGACATCGGCCTGACCGGCGGCGGCAACGGCAAGCACATGGTCTATCTGTCGGGCGTGACCGATCACACGGTGTCGAGCGAGGCCATGCTCGATCACATCGTCTCGCTGGTCGAAGCCAAGGCCGCCGAGATCGAAGCGGAGAACGACGATGCGGGACAAGCCGACGCTGCAGAATAAGCTCGACGACAAGCTGGCGCGGAAGGGCGTGGTCAAGCTGCCGCCCGCCAAGCTGCCCGCCGTGGGCATCGGCGCGATGTCGGCCGGGACCCTGGCGCTGGGTTCCTTCGCGCTCGGGGCGATCGCCATGGGGGCGGTCGCGATCGGCGCGCTGGCGATCGGCAAGCTGCGGATCAAGGACGCCAAGATCGATCGCTTGCGGATCGGCTCGATCGAGGTCGGCGAATAGGATGACCTTGTCGATCCGTCCGGCCGCGCCGGACGACCTGCCGCTGATCGCCGCGCTGATCCGCGAACTGGCCGAATACGAGAAGCTGGCCCACGAAGTCCGTTTCGAACCCGCGGTGCTCGCCAGTCATCTGTTCGGCGCGCGGCCGATGGCCGAGGTCGCGATCGGCGAAGTGGATGGCGTGGCCCAGGGCTTCGCGCTGTTCTTCCACAATTTCTCGACCTTCGAGGGCAAGCCGGGGATCTACCTCGAAGACCTTTTCGTGCGGCCCGAGGCGCGCGGCGCGGGGCTCGGCAAGGCGCTGCTTGCCCACCTTGCCGCATTGGCCGTGCAGCGCGGTTGCGCCCGGCTCGAATGGTCGGTGCTCGACTGGAACGAACCGGCGATCGGCTTCTATGGCAAGCTCGGCGCGCGTCCGCTCGACGACTGGACGGTGATGCGGGTCGACGGGCTGGCGCTCACCGCGCTCTCGCTTCAGAAATAGATGTCGACGTAGTCGGTCAGGCCGTCGCACCACTCGAACGTGCGGATGCGCCAGTAGCGGCGGTTCTGGGTGACCGCGAAGCGCCAGACGTCGCGCTTCTCGCAGGCCCGGCCCGCGTCGGGGGTGTCGGTGATCTTCACCACACCGTCGAACAGGAAATAGTCGCGGCCGATCTCGGTGATCGTGCCGTCGAGGAACAGCCGGCCCGCACCGCCCGCCTGGGCCTGGGCGGCGCGCAGCGTCCAGACGCCCTTGCGGACGCTGACATGCGCGCTGCCGCGGCTGTTCCAGTCGATCCACTGCAAGGTCACGCCCTTGTTCGCGCGCAGCCGCGCCGCCGCGGCGGAATCGTGGATCCGCGTCGCAGGCGGGGTGCTCGCGCCGATCAGGGTCAGCATGGCGAGGCCAAGGAAGAATCGCTTCATCGCGAAAGACTTAGGATCGATCGACAGATCCCGCCAGCGGGGAAACCGTTTCGTCGGGCAGCGGTTAGAGAGCCATGCCGTCGAGCGTCATTCACAGCTATGCCTACGACCGCGCCAGTGCTGCGCTGGAAGTGACCTTCTTCAGCGGGCGGCGCTACCGCTACTTCCTGGTGCCGCCTTATGTCGCGGACGGTCTCGACCAGGCCTTTTCGATGGGCCGCTACTTCAACGAGCGAATCCGCGATCGGTTTCCGTTCGAGGAGCTCGAGACCGCGGCCGAGGCCGCAATCTCCGCGTCCGCAGCTATTTCCCCAGGAAGAGGAAGCCAGCGGCGGCCATGATGCAGGCGAAGGCGGCGAAGTGCCGCCAGGTCACGGCCTCGCCCAGCACGGTCACCATGAACACGCCGAAGACGATCAGCGCGATCGCTTCCTGCGCGATCTTGAGCTGGCCCGCGCTCCAGCCGTGGGCATAGCCGATCCGGTTCGCGGGCACGGCGAAGCAGTATTCGATCAGCGCGATTCCCCAGGACACGGCGATCACCATCGCGATCGGGCGGGCATTGGCCACTTCCGGCCCGCCCTTGAGGTGCCAGTACCAGGCCGCGGTCATGAAGACGTTCGAGATGATGAGCAGGATCAGCGTCGGCATGGCGGCCTTGTGCTTTCGCCTCGGCGCGCGTGCAAGTCCTAGAGCGTGGCCTTGATTCCCGCGGCCATCGCCGTCAGCGCCTGCCGGCGCGGCAGCGCGGTGAGCTGCTCGAACTGCGCCTCGTAATGCGCGTTGGGTACGAAGACCGGACCCTCGGCGATGTTGTCGAGCGCGAGCCGCGCGACCTCGTCGGCGGGCTGCATGTTGGGCACGGCGGCATATTGCTCGGCATATTTCGCCGTCGCCTCGCTTTCGGTCGCACCGGGGCAGAGCGTCAGCACGTCGACGCCGGTGCCTTGGAGCTCGCCCCAGAGACCTTCGCCGAGCCCGACGACGAGCGCCTTGGTCGCCGAATAGGCAGTCGAGAACGGGCAGCCGATCAGGCCCTCGACCGAACTCGTGAAGATCAGCCCACCTTTCCCACGCGCCTTGAGGCGCGGCAGGAAGCCGTGGGCGAGCTGCATCGGCGCGTGGCAGTTGACCGTGAGCATCTCGGCCATCTGCGCGGCGTCGGTCTGCTCGAAATAGCCCCGGATGTTGAAGCCGGCATTGCTGATCACCAAGCCGATCTCGGCATCGGCCGTCTCGGCGAGCAACTTCGCGGGGGCATCGGGCTGCGACAGATCCGACTGACAGAGGCGCGAGCGCGTGCCGTGCGCGGCGGCGAGTTTGGCCGCGAGCGCCTCGAGCCGCTCGGTGCGTCGCGCCGCGAGTACGAGGTCGAAGCCGCGCTGCGCCAGTTCTTCGGCAAAGGCCCAGCCAATACCCGACGAGGCACCGGTGATCAGCGCGACCGGACCATATTGTTCATGAAATGAATTTTTTGTCATGGGTACCCTCGTCTTCGGCCTTGGTGCTGGCTATGCCATGGCGAGCATAGGGGGAGAAGCAGGATGGCGGAACTGATCGTCCAGACGAAGGCGGGCGCAGTCGAAGGGGCGGCGCGGCCGGGGCTTCGCCGTTGGCGCGGCATTCCTTATGCGCGGGCCGAACGCTTCGGGGCGCCGGAGCCGGTGGCGCCTTGGCCCGGCGTCCGATCCACCCAAGACTTCGGCAAGCAATGCGCGCAGCAGTACGGACCCAAGGTGCGCCGCGAGACGCTCGACAGCGCCGACTATGGCGAAGATTGCCTCTATCTCAACGTCTGGACGCCCGATGGCGGCGCGCCCGGTCTCAAACCCGTGATGGTCTGGATCCACGGCGGCGCCTTCATGGCCGGCAGCGCCAATCCCTATGACGCTGCGGCGCTGGCGCGCGAGGGCGACATCGTCGTCGTGACGATCAACTATCGCATCGGCGTGCTCGGCTTCGTCAATTTCGGCGATGCCCTGGGCCTGCCGGCGATCCCCTCGAACCTTGGCCTGCGCGACCAGATCGCCGCGCTCGAATGGGTGCGCGACAACATCGCGGGTTTCGGCGGCGATCCGGGCAAGGTCACCATCTGCGGCCAATCCGCAGGGTCGATGTCGGTCTCGTTGCTGATGCTTTCGCCCAAGGCGCGCAGCCTGTTCCATGGCGCCATCGCGCAGAGCGGCGCGGTCAGCCTGATCCATGACCGCGAGCGCTCGATCCAGGACGCGCGCCGCTTCGCCGAATTGCTCGGGGTCAACCAGGGCGACTTCGAGGCCTTGCGGACGATGGACATCGCCCGCCTGATCGAGGCCCAGGCCACGGTCGCCAAGGAGATCCGCAACGGCATTCCCGCGGCGCCGTGGTACGATGGCGACCTGCTGCCGGCCTCGCTGGCCGAGGCGCATGCGCAGGAAACGGCGCCCGTGCCGCTGCTCGCCGGGGCGACGCGCGACGAAATCCGCCTGTTCGAACTGATGCCGGGCGACATCCTGCCCTCGAAATGGCCCGATCTCGAAGCGCTGCTCCACGGTCAGCTTCCAGCGACGCAGGCCGCAGCCGTGCTCGCCGCCTATCCGCGCACGCGCAAAGGGCGCACCGCGCTGGCGAGCGATCTGACCTTCGTCATGCCGACGCGCAATTTCGCCGATCGCCACGCGCGGACCCAGCCGACCTGGTTCTACCGCTTCGACTATAGCCACCCGATCGCCGGCGCGACGCACGGGCTCGATCTCACGCTGTTCTGGCCGTTCACCGGTTTCAAGATGGCGCTCGCCCGTGGTGGCCCCGACAGCGGCCGGCGTGCTGCGCTCGGCCGACGCATGCGTGCGGACGTCGCCCATTTCGTGCGCCACGGCAGGCCGGGCTCGGACTGGCCGGCCTATGCGCCCGATAGCCGGAACGTGCGGATCTACGGCCTGGTCGATCGGCTGGAGACCGATCCCGAAGCCGCCCGCTTCGCAGCCTGGGCCGGGCGCGACGTTACCCCGGGACTTGTGCGGGGCTAGGCCGGCGAAGACAGCTTCATCAGGACCAGGCCGGTCACGATCAGCACCGCGGCGCCGATCCGCATCAGGCTCGCCTGCTCGCCCAGTGCGACGATGCCGAGCGCGAAAGCGCCGACTGCGCCGATGCCGGTCCAGATCGTATAGGCGGTGCCGAGCGGCAACGAACGCATCGCGTAGGACAGCAGGCCGAAGCTGGCGATCATCGTCGCGATCGTGATCGCCGATGGGATCGGCCGCGAGAAGCCGTCGGACAGCTTCATCGCATAGGCCCAGACCACTTCGAGCAGGCTGGCGATTATCAGACAGAACCAGGCCATCACGGCACCCTTTGGCGTAGCCGCCGGGCCGTCCCGGACTTCAGCCTGCATGCAGGGGAGGACGTGGCCTCGCTGCCCGGCATATAGTTTCCGGTCCCATCGGTTCAACCCGCAAGGCGCGCGGCCAAGGCGCAGAAAACCGTCCGACGAACAGCGTTTTCCCTATGATCGCTCTGTCGCTGAACATGAGTTCAAAAAAATGAGATAGTCTCGCTCAATGGCCTCGCGCGCTGATCGAGAGCCGAGCAAGTGGATACATCTGGGCTTGCTCGACCCGTTCTCCGCTCGAGTAGATGCGCGCGGGCACACCGTCTCGAAACCCCTGATTCGCGGCGTTCGAATTGTCAATGAAGCAAATTCGATTCATTTTGAAGATCAATGCAATATTCGACGGTCAATGTCATCATTGGCGACAATTGCGACTGTTGCCGCGAAAGCACATAGGCACCACTCTCCTCGTAATTTCCCGTAATATTGGCGGATGATCGCGTTAACGCTGTCTTGCCTAGCGCCCCGTTCACCAAGTTCAAACAGGGACAATGGGGACAACATGAAACTGAAATATCTTCTTCTCGCCGCAGCCGTCGCCTTCCCGGCTTCGGCCTACGCTGAGGATGC
>SECS01000354.1 GCA_004211435.1 Novosphingobium sp.
TCTAAGCTTAAACCTGGGTTGGTCGTCGAAACCTGTGTTAAGGTTACGTTGGCCAAACTCGCAGGACTCACACCGTTATAGGTATCGTTAGTCAATACATTTGGAACAGCAACACCACCGGTAAAGCCATTGGCCGTACCCGTGTCAGTATTCGCGTTCATCACTGGTGCATTTACTGTCACCGTTACGGAAGCTTGTTTGGTTTGACCAGGGTTTAACTTGTCTTCAACCTGATAAACCAAAGTATAAGTTCCGGCAGGTGTATTCGCTGCTACATTCACAGCACCTGTTGCAGGATCTAGCGTTACTCCTGTATTTGTTGTAGAAACCTGTGTAAGTGTCAATTCAGTTAAATTGGCTGGTGAACCATTGTAAGTATCATTCGCCAGTACATTTGGAACAGCGGTACCACCAGTGAAACCATTTGCAGAACCAGAATCGCCATTGGTCACGATCGCGATTGGATCAACCGTTACCGTTACGTTGGCCGTTTTAGTCTGACCAGGGTTCAGTTTATCCTCAATCTGATAAACCACAGTATAAGTTCCGGCAGATGTATTTGGCGCTACGTTTACTTTTCCGGTTGCTGGGTCTAAAGTTACTTTAGCATTCGTTGTTGAAACCTGGGTTAAGGTAACATTTGTCAAAGTTGCCGGCGCACCGTTGTAAGTGTCGTTAGCCAATACATCCACAACTGCGGTACCACCAACAAAACCGTTCGCAGAACCTGTATCGTTGGTTGCAACCAATGCAGGTGCAGCAACAGTTACCGTTACAGAAGCTTGTTTGGTTTGGCCAGGGTTCAGTTTATCCTCAATTTGATAAACCAAAGTATAAGTACCGGCAGATGTATTTGGCGCTACGTTTACAGCACCAGTTGCAGGATCTAAGCTTAAACCTGGGTTGGTCGTCGAAACCTGTGTTAAGGTTACGTTGGCCAATGTTGCAGGACTCACACCGTTATAGGTATCGTTAGTCAACACATTTGGAACAGCAACACCACCTGTAAAGCCATTGGCTGTACCCGTGTCAGTATTGGCATTCATCACTGGCGCATCTACCGTTACGCTAACATTTGCAGTGGTTTTCTGACCAGGGTTTAGTTTATCTTCAATTTGATAAACCACTGTGTAAGTTCCCGCAGGTGTATTTGCTGCTATATTCACAGCACCTGTTGCAGGATCTAACGTTACACCAGCATTTGTTGTAGAAACCTGCGTTAACGTAACGTTTGTTAAAGTTGCAGGAGAACCATTATAAGTATCATTAGTTAATACATTCGGAACTGCTTTACCTCCGGT
>SECS01000037.1 GCA_004211435.1 Novosphingobium sp.
AGGTTGGGCCGCAAAGTCAGGCTGACGCTCGGGTGCAGATTGACGATGTTGTAGGGACCGATCGGCGAGAGTTCGCCGAAATACTTGCCCTTGGGAAAGAGCGCATTGAACGTACCCAAGGTGCCGTTGCCCGCACGCTTGTCGCCGCTGATCATGTTGAAGCGCAGGGTGGCGCGCGGCTTCAGCGGCGCTCGCGCGAAACTGTGCGACACTTCGCTGCCGAGCGTCCAGGCGCGGATGCGCTGACCGGCGAAGCTGCCGAACTGGACGACGCCCTCGACGTTCCAGCGCCAATCGCCCGCTGCGCCGTGGCTGCGCAGGCCCAGGCTGTGCCGCTCCTCGCGTCCGTCGGTGCCGCCGAAACTCGCCGCGCGATTGCGATAGCCGAGATAATAGACATCGAACCCCGGCAGCGCGGCATAGGCGCCCCACAGCGCCTTGGTCGGCGAGGCGCGATCGTCGAAGCTCCCCGCGCGCGCCTGCACCGGCTGCGTATAGAACAGGCTGAGCTTGGCCGCGCCCCGGTTCAGGTCGGCGCGGATGCCATCGAAGGCGAGCGGCACGTTGGGGCCATAGCGCGTGCCGACCAGCCGCTCGGTGCCCAGCGACAGCATCTGCCGGCCGGCGCGCAGTGTGACGGGGCCCGCCGCAAGTTCGACGAAACCCTGGAGCAGGTCGGTGCGTGTCTGGTCGACGGGGCTCAACGACGGCGCGACGCCGACCGCATAGGCGGCGATGGGCTGGACGAAGGCGCGCAGAGGACCAGCGTGGAGATCGACATAGGGCGTCGCGCGCAGCCATAGATAGGCGTCATCAGGCGCCGGCGCGGCGCCCCAGAGATTGTCGCGAAAGCTCTCGACACGCGCGCGCAATTCGCCGCCGGTGCTCAGCCAGACTTGGCCGTCGGCGTCGAGCGGAACGTACTTGAAATCCTCGGTCCAACGCCCGGTGCGGTTGGCGGGATCGGCGAGTTGGCTCCAGTCCTCGTCGTAGCGCGTGTTGGTCAAGGTTGGCGGCTGCCAAGCCTCTTCCGGCTGTGCCAGCGCCGGCGCGGCGGCGAACAGCGCGGGCAGAAGCAGCAAGCTACGCACGGTCTTGTCTGCGCCGAAGCGAAACCATGGCAACCAGCACGAAACCACCGACCAGACCGAGATGCTCGAAGAAAGCGTTGGTCGCAGCGAAGCGCTCGCCCTCCGGCATCGTCCAGAAGGCGTTCGCCACCACCGCGGCAAGCAGGGTGAACACACCGAGCATCCCCGAGCCGAGCCAGACGAGGCGGTCGGCCAGGATCAGCGCCGGGCCGATCAGTTCGACCGCGATCGTCAGGGCGGCGAAGACCAAGGCAGGCTGCAGGCCGAAGTGCGCCTGCTCGGCCACCGCACCCTGCCAATCGGTCAGTTTGACCAAGCCGCCCAGGAGATAAGGACCAGTCAGGGTCAGCCGTGCGAGAAGCCAGGCCCCTCGCCAGTCGAGCAGCGCGGCGATCGGGCGAGGTGTCATGGCGTCGCTCCCGGTCCAGAACGGCTCAGACGGCCCAGCAGCCGCAGCCGAGCGCACCCCAGAACGACTGGACGTCGGCGGCAGGGACGCTGGCACCAAGTGCGGCGGCGTGATCGTGGCCGTGGACGTTGCACGACGAAGCGCAGCCGCAGGCCGAGACCAGCTTCTTCGCGTCTTCGGACCGGCGATAGTGGCCGCCGAAGGTCGCGACTGGCGACCAGTCGGGCATCGCCTTGGGCAGCGCCGGGGCGAGCGGACCGAAATCGCCCTCGCCGTGCACCACCTTGCCGCCGAGCACGGTCAGCACCGCGCGCAGATGCGCGATCTCGCTTTCGGGCACGGTGAAGTAGTCGTCCGACAGCAGCGCCAGGTCGGCGAGCTGGCCCTTCTTGATCTGGCCCTTCTTGCCCACCTCGTTCGAGAACCAGGTGTTCTTCTCGGTCCACAGCCGCAGCGCGGTCTCGCGGTCGAGCCGGTTGCGCGCGGGGTAGAGCGTCAGCCCACCCACGGTCTTCGAGGTGACCAACCAGGATAGAGAGACCCAGGGGTTGTAGCTGGCGACGCGCGTCGCGTCGGTGCCCGCGCCGACGGGCAGTCCCGCGGCCATCATCCGCTTGATCGGCGGCGTCGCCTCGGCCGCCTTGGCGCCGTAGCGATCGACGAAGTATTCGCCCTGGAAGGCCATGCGGTGCTGCACCGCGATGCCGCCGCCGAGCGCGGCGATGCGATCGATGTTGCGCTCGCTGATCGTCTCGGCGTGGTCGAAGAACCAGTTGAGCCCCTGCAGCGGAATGTCGCGGTTAACCTTCTCGAACACGTCGAGCGCGCGGCTGATCGTCTGGTCGTAGGTCGCGTGGAGCCGCCAGGGCCAACGGCGCTCGGCCAAGAGGCGGATCACCGGCTCGAGATCGCCCTCCATGCTCGGCGGCATGTCGGGGCGGGCGACGCGGAAGTCCTCGAAGTCGGCCGCCGAATAGACGAGCATCTCGCCGGCGCCGTTGTGACGATAGGTGTCGTCGCCCTGCCCCGGCTTCACCTGGGTGGACCAGGTGGCGAAGTCCTTGAGTTCCTCCTTGGGCTTCTGGGTGAACAGGTTGTAGGCGATGCGCAGCGTCAGTTCGCCGTCGGCGTGGAGCTTCTCGACGATCTCGTAGTCGTCGGGATAGTTCTGCGAGCCGCCGCCCGCGTCGATCACGCTGGTGACGCCGAGCGAATTGAGTTCGCGCATGAAGTGCCGGGTCGAGTTGAGCTGATATTCAGGCGGCAGCTTCGGCCCCTTGGCGAGCGTCGCATAGAGGATCGTCGCGTTCGGCTGGGCCAGCAGCAACCCCGTGGGATTGCCCTGGGCATCGCGCATGATCTCGCCGCCCGGCGGGTTCGGCGTGTCCTTGGTGTAGCCCACGGCGCGCAGCGCCGCGGCGTTGAGCAGCGCGCGGTCGTAGAGGTGGAGGATGAACACCGGCGTCTCGGGCGCGGCCTGGTTGATCTCGTCGAGCGTCGGCAGGCGCTTCTCGGCGAACTGGTGCTCGGTGAAGCCGCCAACCACGCGCACCCATTGCGGCGGCGGGGTGTTCTGTGCCTGCTTCTTGAGCATGGCCATGGCGTCGGCCAGGCTCGGCACGCCCTCCCAGCGCAGTTCCATGTTGTAGTTGAGCCCGCCGCGGATCACGTGGATATGGCTGTCGATCAGGCCGGGTATCAGCCGGCGCCCCTTGGCGTCGATCACCTTGGCATCGCCTCCGGCGGCATCGCGCACCTCCTGCTCGGAGCCGACCGCGAGGAACCTGCCGTTCCGGATCGCCACGGCCTCGGCCACCGGGTTCTCGCGATCGAGCGTAGTGACCTTGGCATTGGTGACGATCAGGTCGGGCGCGGTCATGGCAAAGGTCTCCGTGGCGGTAAGCAGGGCGGTTCCGGCAGCGCTGGCGAGCGCCTCGCGCCGGGTTAGTCGGGGGCTGTGGCGGGTCATGCGTCGCGCTCGTCGTTGGCGGGCGGTCTGCCCGGGATGGCGGTGGCGCCGTCAGGGCGCACGAAGCGGGTCAGTTCCATCCGGTCCGCGAGGCGCCGGGCGATCGGCAGGGCCTGCTCGCCGAGCAGGATCCCCGCCAGCCCCACCAGGGCGATGATCGGCGGAGCGGGAGAACGGACACCCATCAGGTTGTAGGCGATTCCAACCAAGAGGCCCGCCCCCAGCGAAAGAAGATAGGGTTTCATCGGTCCGTTCCCCCTTTTCGCTCAGGCCTGGATGAAAGCCAGCAGGTCGGCGTTGAGCACGTCCGCGTTGACCGTCAGCATGCCGTGCGAGAAGCCCTCGTAGACCTTGAGCGTGGCATTCGGCAGAAGCTCGGCTTGGCGCAGCGCCGCGTTCTTGTAGGGAACGACCTGATCATCATCGCCCTGCAGCACCAGCGTGGGAACGGTGATCGCCTGGAGGTCCTCGGTCTGGTCGGTTTCGGAGAAGGCCTTGACGCCCTCGTAGTGCGCCAGCGTCGAGCCCATCATGCCCTGGCGCCACCAGTTGTCGATCACGCCGGGCAGAACCGTCGCGCCCGGGCGGTTGAAGCCGTAGAACGGGCCGCTGGGAAAGTCGCGGAACAGTTGCGCGCGGTTGGCGGCGATACCGGCGCGGATGCCGTCGAAGACCTCCATCGGCAGGCCATCGGGATTGCCGTCGGTCTTGACCATCAGCGGCGGCACAGCGCTGACCAGCACGGCCTTGGCGACGCGCCCCTGCGGCTGACCGTAACGGGCGACATAGCGCGCCACTTCGCCGCCGCCGGTCGAGTGACCGATATGGATAGCGTTGTGCAGATCGAGATGCTCGACAACGGCTGCCGCATCGGCCGCGTAGTGATCCATGTCATGGCCGAAATCGACCTGGGCCGAGCGACCGTGACCGCGGCGATCATGGGCGACGACGCGGTAGCCCTTCGACAGGAAGAACAGCATCTGCGCGTCCCAGTCGTCCGAGGACAGCGGCCAGCCGTGGTGGAAGACGATCGGCTGGGCGTCCTTCGGACCCCAGTCCTTGAAGAAGATCTGGGTGCCGTCCTGCGTGGTGACGAAGTTGGTCACGGGGAATTCCTTGGAGGTCATGGGGAGAGTAAAACGGCGGCCGGACCGGCGGGGGAGCAAAGGATCCGACCGCATGGGAAGAGATTAGTGGCCGCCTTCCGAGGCGCCGAACATCATCTTTGCGTATGTGATACCCAAACCATAGGCGCCGCCCCACTTGGCAGCGATGCCGGTGGTCAGGCCGTAGGTCTCGCCGCGCGCCCAGTCGCGTTGCAGTTCGAGGAGGTACTGGAGCGACGTGATCGGCCGCGCACCCGCCTGGATCATCCGCTCGACCGCACGCTCGTGCGCTTCTTCGGAGATGTCGCCGCTGGCGTCGGTGATGACATAGACCTCGAAACCCTGCTCGATCGCCGAGAGCACGGGACCGACGATGCAGACCGAGGTCCACAGGCCGGCGAAGACCAGGCGATCCTTGCCGATGCGGTTCACTTCCTCGATCACCGCGGCGTCTTCCCAGGTGTTCATCGAGGTGCGATCGAGCAGCGGCTGACCGGGAAAGGCGTCGGTGATTTCGGCGAACATCGGACCCGAGAAGCTCTTCTCGGCGACCGTCGTAAGCACGGTCGGGACCGCGAAACCGGCCGCGGCGTTCGAAACGAGCGCGGCGTTGTTGCGCAGCAGTTCGGGGGCGATCGACTTGGTGGCGAAGGCCATCTGCGATTGGAAGTCGATGAGGACGAGCGCGTGGTTCGTCGGCGAGAGCAGGTCCTTGGCGGGGGTCGGGGTGGCGGTGATGGGCATCGTGTGGATCCTTCCTGAACTTGTGAAGCCCGATCCGCTCGGGCTGATTGGAGGTTTAGGTCGCTCCATCTTGGCTAAACAGTCGGATAAATCCGTCCTGAACATTCAAATTTTCAGAACAATCGTACTCCGACACTCGACGCACGGAGGTCGGGTCCGTGAACGAGGCGACCGCCTAACCGACGCGCGTGCTTCTCAAGCCTGAAGATAGGCCTATCGCGCGGACGGCGGCGTGCTTGGATGCGGGCCAGCACCTTCAGCTTGCCAACAAAGGTCGATGCGGCTAGCCACACGGGGCAATGACTAACCAGCCGGTCCTCTTTTGGTACTTTAGCTATCCGACGCCTTTGGCGGACGGGGGTTTCGGCTTGGCCTGATCATTAGGCAAAAACGATACCAACCAGCCGCCAGTCTTGGCGGCTTTTTTTGTCGCCTGACTGCCCGCTCTACCACGGGAAAGTTATGTCACAGTCCACCGACGACCTTCGCATTCGCGAAATCCAGGAACTCAGCACGCCTGGCGAGATCATGGCTGAATTCGTGCGCACCGAAGCGATCGGCACCACGGTCACCGCCGCGCGCGCAGCAGTCCATGCCATCCTCGCGGATGACGACGACCGCTTGCTCGTCGTGGTTGGTCCCTGCTCGGTCCACGATCCCGAGGCCGCGCTCGAATATGCCGATCTGCTTGCCGAACAGCGGCAGCGGCTCGGCGGCGAGCTCGAGATCCAGATGCGCGTCTACTTCGAGAAGCCGCGCACGACGGTCGGCTGGAAGGGCCTGATCAACGATCCGGCGCTCGACGGCACCTTCCGCATCAACGAAGGCCTGCGGCGCGCGCGCGAACTGCTGCTCGCGGTCAATGCCAAAGGGCTGCCGGCCGCCTCCGAGTTCCTTGACGTGATCACGCCGCAGTACATCGCCGACCTCGTCGCCTGGGGGGCGATCGGCGCGCGCACGACCGAAAGCCAGATCCACCGCGAGATGGCCTCGGGGCTCTCATGCCCGATCGGCTTCAAGAACGGCACGGCGGGTGACATCCAGATCGCAATCGACGCGATCATGGCCGCTTCGCAACCGCATCATTTCCTCGCCGTGACCAAGGCCGGCCGCGCAAGCATCGCCACGACCACGGGCAATGAGGATTGCCACGTCGTCCTTCGCGGCGGCGCCACGCCGAACTACGACGCGGCCGCGGTCGCCGCGACCTGCGCGGCGCTCGACAAGCGCGGTCTCAAGCAGAAAGTCATGATCGACGTCAGCCACGCAAACAGCGGCAAGCGTCCCGAGAACCAGCCGGGCGTCGTGGCCGACGTCTGCGCGCAACTCGCCGGAGGCGAATCCCGCATCATGGGCGTGATGATCGAGAGCAATCTCGTGGCCGGGCGTCAGGATCTGATCGCGGGGAAGCCGCTGATCTATGGCCAATCCATCACCGACGGCTGCATCGACTGGAGCACGACCGTGGCGCTGCTCGACGACCTCGCGGAGGCCGTGCGCGCGCGTCGGGCCGTCCAGCCCGCCAAGCCGGCCAAGCCGGCCAAGCAGGCCATTGCGGACGCAGTGCCGGCCTGAGCAATCGGGATCGCGACGGACGAGCGCCGTCGCGATCCCTTCGGCGTATTTTCCCGTGGTCAGCAAGCCTGCATTCACGGCGTTTTCCGTCTATGCTCGCCGACGTGACCGACGAGCCGCACCCTTTCCCGCGCCATTCGAGCCCAGAGGGAGATTCGCACGAACCTTCACCGGTCACGGCAGGCTCTCCCTCGCCGCAACAGCCACCATCGCGACCCAGCCGGCTCCGGCGGTGGGCCGTCCGCATGGCAGCCGGGATTACGCTTACCGTCCTGTTGCTGGTCGGGTGGCTGGCAATCACCGCGCCGCTATCGAAATCGCTCGAGCCTATCGCGCCACCGCAGATCACTCTGCTGGCGGCAGACGGCACGCCCATCGCGCGCAACGGCGCCGTCGTCGAAGCGCCCGTAAAGATCGCTGCGCTTCCCGATCACGTCGTCCAGTCCTTCCTTGCGATCGAGGACCGGCGTTTCTACAGCCACTGGGGGCTCGACGCCCGCGGCTTGGTGCGCGCGGCCTGGACGAACTTGACCACGGGCCGTACCCAGGGCGGCAGCACGATCACGCAGCAACTCGCCAAGTTCACCTTTCTCACGCCCGAGCGCAGCCTGACGCGCAAGGCCCGCGAGGCGCTGATCGCCTTCTGGCTCGAGATCTGGCTGACGAAGGACGAGATACTCGAGCGCTATCTTTCGAACGCCTATTTCGGCGACAACACCTACGGCCTGCGCGCCGCGTCGCTGCACTATTTCTCGCGCGCGCCCGAAAAGCTGTCGCCGGGTCAGGCCGCGATGCTCGCCGGGCTCGTCCAGGCGCCCTCGCGCCTCGCGCCCACCAGCAATTACGGGAAGGCGCGGGAGCGCATGCAGCTTGTCCTCAAGGCCCGGGTTGCCGTGGGCAACCTGACCGACAAGGAAGCCAGGGCGGTTGCGGCACCAAGGCTGGCGGTCGGTCGGCGGAGCGTTCTGCCGACCGGCACCTATTTCGCCGATTGGGCGCTGCCTCAAGCCCGCAAGCTCAGCGAAGTCGGCTATTCGCGGCAGACGATCGCTACCACACTCGACGCGCGATTGCAGGCGGCCGCCCGCAGAGCCACGAGCCGCGTGCGCGGCACGGCTCAGGTCGCGCTCGTCGCCATGCGCACCAACGGAGAGGTCGTGGCGATGGTCGGCGGGACCGATTACCAGGCCTCGCCGTTCAACCGCGCGACCCAGGCGCGCCGGCAGCCGGGCTCGACGTTCAAGCCGTTCGTCTACCTCGCCGCGCTACAGGAAGGATGGAAGCCGTCCGATCGGATTTCCAACCAGCCGATCACCTCGGGCAGCTATCGACCCAAGAATTTCGGCGGCGTCTATTCGGACACGATCGCGCTCGAAGACGCCTTCGCCCGGTCGAGCAACGTCGCCGCGGTGCGACTGTTCGACAAGGTCGGCGATCGCGCGGTCATCGACACGGCGCATGCCTTGGGCATCGTCTCTCCCCTGGCAGCCGGCGATCCGAGCCTTTCGCTCGGCACTTCGAGCGTGACCCTGCTCGAACTCACGGCCGCTTATGCGGGTATCGCCGCCAATCGTTTTCCGGTCGTCCCCCGCCCGTTCAAGGTCGAGCCGAAGGGGTGGCTCGCTCGGCTATTCGACGGGCAGGACAGGCTCTCGTCCGACGTTCACGACGACATCGAGGCGATGCTGCGCCGTGTGGTCTCGCAAGGCACCGGGCGCGCCGCTGCGCTGAGCGTGCCGGCTTATGGCAAGTCCGGGACGAGCCAGGAAAGCCGGGACGCGCTTTTTGTCGGCTATGCCGGCGATCTCGTCGTGGGCGTTTGGGTTGGCAGAGACGACAACACACCGCTCGTGGGCGTATCGGGCGGCGGCCTGCCGGCGCGGATCTGGCGAGACTTCATGACCCAGGCCCTGGGCAAGCGCGCCGACCGGCCGCACCGGGCCAACCCCCGTGGTCCCGTACAACCGCAGGATGCCCCCGCCGATGCCGAAGCGGTGCCCGGCAATCGCGCCGCAATCTGGATGGATGGCGCGGGCGTTCTCGGCGGAAAGATCGGCAACATCACGATAAACGTCGACGATCCGAAACTGGCGGAGGAACTGGCCCGCCTCGCGCAGGACGGCAAGACGATCGTGCAGCGTGCGCGGACCGAACAGCAAAGAGCCGGCGACGCGGCGCGAAGAGCGATGGAACAGGCAGGCGCCACCAGCGGTCAGCCGCAAGCGAGACCCACATCTCCTGCGGACTAGACGAGTTCCGCCCGATCAGATCTCCCCGGCGCGCGCGAACTTGGCGATGTGGTCGGCAGCACGGAAGGCCAGAGCCTCGATGGTCTGGGTGGGCTGGCCGCGGCCCGAGGTGACCATGCTCGAACCGTCGCAGAGGAACAGGTTCTTCACATCGTGAGCGCGGTGGTACTTGTCGATCACCGACGTGTCCGGATCGTTGCCCATGCGGCAGGTGCCGAGCAGGTGCACGCCGCCGCTGGCCTCGCCGATCTCGCCGGGGACGATCTGCTTGGCGCCGGCCGCGTCCATGATCTCGACCGCGCGCTCCACCTGCCACTTAGCGTGTTTCACGTCGTCGGGATGGTCCCTGTAGGTGACGCGGATCGCCGGCACGCCCCAGTCGTCCTTGAGCTCGGGATCGATGTCGACGCGGTTGGTCGCCTGCGCCAACGAGGTGCCGTGGCCCGAGCAGTTCATCCAGTAGGTGTAGGATTCGAGGTATTCCTTGAACTCCGGCCCCCAGGTCGGCGTGCCGTTGGGCACGCTCTGGCCCCAGGTCAGCGGTCCGCCCGAGCGCGCGTCGAAGCCGCCGCCGCCGTAGAAGCCGCGCTTGGGATCGGAATCGTAGAAATCGTGCATGATGCGCGTGACGTTAGCGCCCTTGTACTCGTTGAGCGGATGCTCGAACCGCGCTTGGGCGCCACCGCCCTTGTTGAACATAAGGTAGCGGCCCACGGCCCCGCTCGAATTGGCCAGGCCCTGCTCGAAGCCGTTGGTCGCGGAGTTGAGCAAGAGCTTCGGCGTCTCGGCGCCGTTGGCGCAGACCACCACGGCGCGCGCGTTCTGGAACTGCTCCTTGCGGTCGCCATCGTAGTAGTAAACGCCCGTCGCGCGGCCGGCCTTGTTCATGCCGATGCGGAAGACGTAGCTCTCGGGCCGCACCTCGCAGCGGCCGGTGGCCTCGGCTTCGGGGATGACGGTCCAGACCGAGGACGACTTGGCCATGACCTCGCAGGCGAAACCACCGCAAAGACCGCACTGCGCGCAGGCCGGGCGGTCGCGATAGGTCACCGAATTGATCGCCATCGGCGCCGGGAATGGATGCAGGCCGAGCTTGCGCGCGCCACGCTCGAATAGCACTCCCGACGACTTCACCGGCAGCGGGGGCATCGGATAGGGCTTGGAGCGCCAGGGATCGAAGGGGCTTGCGCCCGCGAGCCCCGAGACGCCGACTTCCCATTCCACCTTGGTGTAATAGGGCTCGAGCTCGGCATAGGTGATCGGCCAGTCGACCAGGCTCGCGCCCTCGATCGAGCCGAACCGGCTGCCCTCGATGAAATCGATCTCGTGCAGCCGCCAGAAGTTGGCGTTGAAGTGGGTCGAACTGCCGCCGACGACGCGCGCATAGGTCAGCGGATTACGGCCGGCGGTACGTTCGGCCTTCTGGTCCGCGTCGCGGCGAAAGGTCTGCGGATTGGTCGCCGGGTTGTTGGTGATGCCCGAAAGCTGCCGGTACTTGAGCTCGTCGTGCTCGAACTCGTGCGCCTCCATGCGCGGGCCTTGTTCCATCACGACGACGCTGTTGCCGGCGCGCGCCAGTTCGCGCGCCATGATGCCGCCCGAGGAGCCCGAACCTACGACGATGAAATCGACCGTCTCACCGGTCTTGAATGTCTTGCGATCCATGAGGCGGGCTCCGTCAGGCGGTGTAGGGCTTGGTGCCGGGATAGGGTTCGAACCCCCCGTAATCCCGGTCGTAGTAACCGAAGGGAGGCTCCCAATAGTGGTTGTCTTCGACCCCGATCAGCTTCCAGCCGAGGTTCTCGTGGTTGCCGCCGTATTTGGGCAGAGCGATGAGTCCGAGCACGGTGAGACGCCGGACCGCCGTGAAGAAGGGCGTCTTGTCGACCTCCTTTAGCCAGGCGGTCTGCTCTGCTTCGGGCGCCGCTGAGAATGCCTTGCCGGCACCGCCTTGGCGCGCGGCATAGGCGCTCTGGAATTCGGCCAGCCCTTTGCGGAAAGAAGGCAGCTGGGCCGCGAAGAAGCTGCCGAGCGCGTTGTCGATGAAGTAGGTCACCCGCGCGTCGCGCGCGCCCGGCGTGACCCCGCCGGGCACGATCTGGTTGGCGATCGCGTCGATCTCTGCCGCCTCGGCCGTGGTGAGCGTCGTCAGGTGCCGGGGCGGCGCCACGGTGTCGTGGGCAGCGTGGTCGGCATGTTCGGCGGCGCTAGCGATTTGCGGCCAGTTGAGAGCGATCCAGCCCGCGCTGGCCAGGTTGCCGACTGCGGTGAGGAACTGGCGACGCGAGGGGATTGGTTGTGCCATGGGCCGCTCCGAATCTGGCTGGAAAGCCCCCGATTCTTGCGCCCTCGGCGATCGTCCGGGGAATACGGCAAACGGCGCATGGACGAGACGCATCCGGAGCTGATCGTGCGTCGGGGGGCCCTAGTCACGTCATTGTAACGAATTATGTCTCACGCAAGTGGTTAGCATTTTGTTATATCAATGGAATTATCAGCCAGTTTCATGGGATTAGTAAGGGAAGCATCATGAAACTGATTAGAAAACTGCTTCGGAACGAACGCGGTGCCACAGCCATCGAATATGGTCTGATCGCCGCACTGATCGCCGTCGCGGCGATCTCGGCCATGCAGGGACTTGGCAGCCAGCTCAAATCGACTTTCAACAAGACCTCGCAAAGCATGAAGGTCTGACGACCGCAGCCGTACCGGCAAGCGAAAGGGCGCGTTAGGACGTTCGCCTCCTTTCGCCCGCCCGCCTCCGACCGATTTCGACGGATGCGGGTGGGCCTGCTCGCACGGTTTGTTTTTGGTCACTCTTGCCCGCTATGACCCTGGGCCATGAAGCGACGGTCGATAGCGATTGCCGGATGCGGGATCGGCGGGCTGGCGACGGGGCTCCTCCTGGCGCGCGCTGGCGATCACGTGGTGCTGTTCGAACGGTTCGAGAAGCCACGACCTATCGGCTCGGGCTTGATGATCCAGCCAACCGGGCTCGCCGTGCTTGCCAGACTGGGTCTGGCGGACAGAATCCGACGCGAAGGCGCCCGCATCGACCGCCTGTTAGGCAGAGCCGGGGATCGCGTGGTCCTCGACGTCAGCTATTCGGCGATATCGCGCGGGAACCGCTTCGGCATCGGCATCCATCGCACCAGTCTGTTCGCCGCCCTGCATGACGCGGTCGTGGCTGAAGGCATCGAGATCCGTACGGGCCACACTGTCGCCGGCTCGCAGCTCGGCGCCCATGGACGGTCGCTGCTTTTCGCCGACGGCCAGGCGAGCGAAGGCTTCGACCTCGTCGTCGATGGACTCGGCACACGGTCTGCTCTGGCACCATCGGTTGGCTACGAACTGGCCTATGGCGCGCTTTGGGCGAGTCTCGACTGGCCCGCCGGCAGCCGCCTCGATCCCCACACACTGTCGCAACGCTATCTCCGGTCGAGCACCATGGCAGGCGTGCTGCCTTTGGGAACAGGTGCCGGCGCAAGCCCTCGCGCGGCTTTCTTCTGGTCGCTCAAAGGCACGGACTATCCGGACTGGCATGCAGCCGGACTCGCCGCCTGGAAGCACGAGGTCCTGACGCTCTGGCCCGAGTGTGCGCCTTTTCTCGATCAGATCGTCGATCGCGACCAGCTGACCTTCGCCCGCTACGCCCACCGCACGCTGCCCAGGCCCCTCGAAGACAGGCTGGTGCACATCGGCGACGCCTGGCACTCGGCGAGCCCACAGTTGGGCCAGGGTGCGAACATGGCGCTGCTCGATGCCTGGGCCTTGGCGAAGGCCCTGTCGGAGCACCGGGACATCGCTCGAGCGCTGGCCGAGGCGATCGCGCTGCGCCGGCGCCACGTCGGACTCTATCAGGCGCTGACCTGGCTGTTCACACCGGTCTACCAGTCCGACAGCCGGCTGCTTCCTTTCGTGCGCGACCGCTTGGTCGGCCCCTTGTCGAAGCTCTGGCCCGCCACCGCCATTCAGGCGTCGATGGTCAGCGGGTTGATCGGTGATCCGCTCGGCACGCTCGATCTCGAGGAATATTCCGCCTTTCCAGAAACCCGGGCCTTACCCGCATGACGACCAAGCCCGCGCGCCGCGTGCTCGTCCTCGGCGGCTATGGTGGCTTCGGTGGGCGCATCAGCCGGCGCCTGGCAGCTCAGGGACACGACGTGCTCGTCGCGGGTCGGTCGTTTGCCAAGGCCGCGGCGTTCTGCCGCGACGATCCGCGCCTGATACCCGTCGGGCTGGACCGATCGGACATCGTCGCGGAGCTGTCGCAACACGCCCCCGATCTGCTCGTGGATGCCTCCGGCCCGTTCCAGGCCATGGACCTGGCGATCCCGCGAGCCTGCATCGCAAAGGGTGTCCACTATTGCGATATCGCCGATAGCCGCAGGTTCGTCGCCGCCGTGCCGGAACTCGACACCGCGGCGCGCCAAGGCGGCGTCGTCGTGATCTCGGGGGCTTCGAGTGTGCCGGCGCTGTCGGGCGCGGTGGTCAGAGAGCTTTCGGCAGGGCTCGACCGCGTGACCGCCGTCGAAATCGCCATCAGCGCTTCGAACCGCGCCGCCGCGGGACCGGCGGTCGCAGCAGCGATCCTGAGTCAGGTCGGCAAGCCGTTCCGCCTGCGACGCGGCAGACGTACGGAAATCACGCATGGCTGGCAGGAACCGATCCGCATCGATTTCGAAGTGGCCGGCCTTCGCCCTCTCCGACGCCGCCGCGTGGCGCTCGTCGACGTTCCCGACGTCGCGCTGATGCCCGATCGGCTACCGGGAACGCCGAGCGTGATCTTCCGCGCCGGCACCGAACTCGATTTCCAGAACATCGCGCTAGGACTGCTGAGCTGGCCCGTTCGCTGGGGCTGGCTGAAATCGCTGGCTGGGCTCACCCCCTGGCTCGCACCGCTGCAGCGGTTGACTGCACGGCTGGGCGGCGACAGGTCGGCCATGAGCCTACGCCTGTTCGGCGTCGCCGGCGACCGGCGGGTGGAGCGACGTTGGACCTTGATCGCCGAGCATGGCGACGGTCCCGAGATCCCGGCCCTCGCCGTTCCGCCGCTTGTTGCGCGCATCCTGGCGGGCGAGGAACAGCCCGGTGCCCGCGACGCCGGACAAGCCCTTGCGCTTGCCGATTTCCAGAACGCCTTTGCCGGGCTCGCCATCGCGCACGAGAGCAGCGAACGAACGCTTCAGCCACCCCTCTACGCCCGCATCATGGGCGGCCGCTTTGGGCAACTTCCGCCGGTGCTGCGCGAGGTCCACGCGATCCTCCATGACGGCGGCGCTGCGGGCGAGGCCGAGGTCACCGGAGCCGCCAACCTTCTGGGCAAGCTGGTGGCCCGAATCATGCGTTTCCCACCTGCGGGACGGTACCCGCTCCACGTCTCGTTCACCGAGCGCGACGGTCGCGAACTCTGGACGCGCCGCTTCGGCGCTCGGACATTCGCCAGTTCACTGGAGGAGGACAACGGCTGTCTGGTCGAACGGTTCGGGCCGCTACGTTTCCGGTTCGACCTGCCTAGCGATCATCGAGGACTCGAGATGCGGATGAGAGGTTGGTCCGCCTGGCGCATCCCGCTGCCGCTCTTGTTCGCACCACGGTCGCGCGCGCGCGAATGGGAGGCCGACGGTCGCTTTTGCTTCGACGTGCCGATAGCCCTGCCGCTGATCGGCAGGATCGTCCACTATCGCGGATGGCTCGTTCCCAACTGACCCCACAAATCGGCGGGCCCTCGGTCCTAGCGAGCCTCGGTCCTAACGAGATCGTATCGTCAGGCATTGCGACACGGTCCCGATCGGCCCGGTGCGATCGTGCAGACTGCTGCTCGTCAAGCCGATGCCGTTCGCGCCGAACGAGACGGTGGTATCGAAGCCCAGCCATGGGCCTTGCGGTTCGGCGAAAAGGTTCACGGTCAGGTCGACGTTGGGAAATGCGACGACATTGGGCGCTTCGCGGGTCGCAAGGCCGTTGGCGATGTCGACGATGCCCAGTGCACGCGCGGTCGTGCTGACCTCCTCGCCGGCGACGAGTGCGAGATCGCTGCGCACCCAGGATATCGCACGGCCTTTCGCCAGGGCGGCGCGGCGAACGTCGACGCTGCGCACGAAGCCGCCGGGCCAGGTTTCGCCGACTTGCCATGGCGTCATCGTCTCAAGCGGCGGGATAGCCGGAAATGCCGTGCCCGCGACTGCCGTGGTGTCGTAGGCCTTCAGCAGCCAGGCACGCGCGACGACCGCGGTACGCCCATCGTGAGCCAAACGCGCCTCGACCAGCTCGATCGTCCGTCCCGGCCGCAGCACGGACACCTCGACCTCGACGACGTCGATCGGCAGCGTGCCCAGGATATCGTAAGACAGCCGGGCGATCCGCAGCAGGTCATCGCGTCGCGCCGCATGATCGCATTCGATAACATGGGCGATCAGCCCGAGCGCCGGTGCGATGTGCTGCTCGGCGGCGTTCCAAGCGCCGCCGACATGCTCGGAAGCGCGAAAGCTGCTCGGCCCCAGGCGCTCGAAATAGAACATTGCTTTGCGGTCCTTAGGCTCCCGCGCCGATCAGCTCACGGCCCATCAGCATGCGGCGGATCTCGTTGGTGCCCGCCCCGATGTCGAGCAGCTTGGCGTCGCGCAGATAGCGCTCGACCGGCCAGTCCTTGGTATAGCCCGCACCGCCCAGCGCCTGGACCGCCTCGCCGGCGACGCGGAAGGCGTTTTCGCTGGCCAGGAGAATAGCCCCGGCCGCATCGAAACGCGTCGTCTGGCCCGCGTCGCAAGAGCGCGCCACGGCATAGGTATAGGCCCGCGCCGACTGCAGCGCGACGTACATGTCGGCGACCTTGGCCTGCATCAACTGAAACGTGCCGATCGCCTTGCCGAACTGCTTCCGCTCGCGGACGAAGGGAATGACCGTGTCGAGGCAGGCCTGCATGATGCCGAGCTGGAGCCCGGCGAGCACCACACGCTCGTAGTCGAGCCCGCTCATCAGCACGCCAACGCCGCCGTTGAGCGGCCCCATGATCTGGCTATCGGGCACGAAGCAATCATCGAACACCAGTTCGGCTGTAGGCGAGCCACGCATGCCCAGCTTGTCGATCTTCTGGCCGATCGAGAAGCCGATGAAGTCCTTCTCGATGAGGAAGGCGGTGATGCCCTTCGAGCCTTCACCCGTCTTGGCATAGACCACCAGGGTATCGGCATAGGTGCCGTTGGTGATCCAGAATTTGGTACCATTGAGCCGGAAACCGCCCTCGACCGCCTCGGCCTTGAGTTTCATCGAAACGACGTCCGATCCCGCGCCGGCTTCGGACATGGCGAGGCTGCCAACGTGCTCGCCGGAGATCAGCTTGGGGAGATACTTGGCCTTCTGCTCGGGCGTGCCCCAGCGGCGGATCTGGTTGACGCAGAGGTTCGAATGGGCGCCGTAGCTGAGCCCGACCGAGGCAGAGGCGCGGCTTACCTCCTCGACCGCGATGACGTGATCGAGATAGCCGAGCCCGAGCCCGCCCTGGCCCTCCTCGACGGTGATGCCGTGAAGGCCCAGTTCGCCCATCGCCGGCCAGAGCTCGCGCGGGAACCAGTCTTCGGCGTCGATCCGTGCGGCAAGCGGCGCGATTTTCTCGTCGGCGAAGCGCGCGGTGGCTTCGCGGATCATCTGGGCGCTTTCGGGCAGGCCGAAGTCGAAATCGGGGGTCGCGCGCATATGCCATCCTCTCGCTGTCTCGCGGGTCGCAGCGATCATACGCGTCTGCTGCATCCGAAGAAAATTGAAACGACGACCCCATCAGTATAGAAAAAATCTATGATAAAGCGGTCACACATTCGCCATTTCCTGGCGGTGGTCGAGACGGGCAGCTTTACCCAGGCTGCTCATCGCATCCGCGTAACCCAACCGACGCTGTCGCTCGGAATCGCCGAGCTCGAGCGGCTGGTCCAGGCGCAACTGTTCGTGCGCACGCGCAAGCGGATCGGGTTGACCGATGCCGGCACCCATTTTCTGCCGATCGCGCGAGATCTCGAACGCGGTTTTCGCCTCGCCGACTCTTTCGGCCGTGGCGAAGCCGACGACTGGCCCCAGCTCAAGCTCGGAGTGATCCGCTCGATCGCCGCGGGCCTCCTCGAAACCATTATCGGCGAGCTGTCGCGCGAATTCTCCATCGAGCTGATCGAGGGCACCGATTCAGAACTGCGCGCCGCGCTGGGCAGCAAACGCATCCACCTTGCGCTCGGCGTGGTCGGCGACGCGCCCGAGGCGGTCTCGCTGTTCGACGAACCTTTCGTCATGCTGGTGCCGCAGGATCGCGACCTCCCCAGCCCGGTCCGACCCGAGGATCTCGCTGCCGAAGTCATGATCCTTCGGCGCGGCTGCGAAAGCCTCGACGAAACCAGCCGCTTCTTCACCCGTCACGACGTTCGCCCACGCTTCGCCTTGCGCAGTGATAGCGACGAGCGCTGCATCCGCATGGTTGCCGCGGGGCTTGGCATGACCACGGCCCCCCTGTCGCTGCGCGGCCCCGGAACGCGGCCGATCGCCGTGACCGGCTATGACCTGCGACGAGTCATCGGTTTCCGTGCCGAGCCCGATTGGCTCGCCGAGACGGAAGCACCGTTCAAGCGCGCAGTGGCGTCGATCCGAGAACGATTGTCCGCCTCGCTCAGCCGGATCGGGCGGATCGTCAGCGAAACGCACCATATCGTGATCGAGGCCTGAGAAACGCTGCGCCCAGGCGTCGGGAAGTGACGGCTCGAACAGGTGCTGGCAGTGATCGACCGCCCTTTGTCCTCAGTCGAAGCTGATCAGGCGGGCTCGACCACCACGACTGGTATCTTGCGGTCGGTACGCGACTGATAGACGTCGTAGTTGGGCCACTGCTCCAACGAGGCGGCCCACAGCTCGTCGCGTTCCGCGCCCTCGGCGGTGCGCGCGCGGCCGGCGAACTTCTCGCCCTTGATCTGCATAGTGACGCTCGGATCGGCTTCGACGTTGAGATACCAGGCCGGATGCGTCGGTGCGCCCCCCTTCGAGGCAATGATCGCATAGCGATCGCCGACCTGCTTGAAGATGATCGCAATCGTGCGATCCTCGCCGGACTTGCGGCCCTTCGTGGTCAGCAGGCAGGCCGTGGCGCCGTTCCACATGTAGCCGATCTCGCCGTCGGTCTCGCGATACTGGCGGACGTGCTCCTCGCCGATCAGCGTGATGTCGGTGCCCAGATTGCTGCGCGCCGGGGTGGCTTCTCCATCGCTCATGGCGTTCTCCTCTCGATCTCGTCTCGTGTTGAATGAAGCTGCGGGCTCGGCTCAGCGCAGCAATACCGGCAGAGCCGAAACCCCGCGCTGTTCCAGGCCGCCCGTGATGTGCGGCGTTTCCGCGTCGGGATCGAACCGCATGTTCGGGAAGTGATCGAACAGCTTGTTGATCGTGACGCCCATCTCGGCCTGCGCGACGAACCGGCCCAGGCACATATGCGCGCCGATGCCGGTGCCCAGGTGCTGCTGGAAGGGGCGGTAAAGGTCGAATACGTCGGGATTCTCCCACCGTTCGGGATCGCGGTTGGCCGCGCCGAGGCAGATGTCGAGCACGGCGCCCTGCGGGATCGTCACGCCGCACAGATCGGTATCGACCAGTGCTACGCGGCTGAAGGTGGGATTCGTGGGGTTCCAGCGCAGCGATTCCTCGATCGCGGCGTCGATCAGCTTGCGGTCGGCCTTGGCGGCCTCGAAGTAGTCCCGGTTATCGAGCAGCGCGAACAGCACGATGCCCAGCTGGCGCCAGGTCGTACCGCCTCCAGCGAGGAGGATCAGCCGCGCGAAGATCACGATCTCCTGGTCAGTGAGGTGCCGGCGCTCTTCGCCCGGCGGGTCGATCTCGGCCGCCAACAGCCACGAGATGATATCCTCGCCCGGATCGCCCTTGCGCTTGGCGATCTGCTCCATGAGCATCCGCTGCACCGTCGCGTGCGACTGCATGCGGACTTCCATCCCGTGACGACTGGCCGAAGTGCCAACCAGCGCATTGCGGAACAGCAGCGCGTCGTCGCCGTTGAGCCCGACCGCACGTGTGATGGTATGAACCGGCACGCGCGCGCAGAGCTGCAGGTTCAGTTCGGCGCGGTCACGACTTTCCAGATCGACCACGAGGTCGTCGACCAGCTTGTCGATGAAATGTTCGCGCCACCACTTCTGCGCCTTGGGCTTGATGAACAGCGATTGCACCGCGCGGCGAAATGCATGGTGCTCGGGATTGTCCATCTCGAGAATGCCCATCGTCTTCGGCGGGCTTCCGTCGAAGTGATAGACGTTGTTCGATAGATTCACGTTGTCGCGAAACGCCTTTTCACAGGCGTCGAAGGTGAAGCAGGTGTAGCCCTGGCGCTCGAGCGAACCCTTGTGCCGGTGGAACGGCGGCAGGTCCATCAGTTGGCGCATGAAGCCTTTCTGCACGGCTCCGCGCTCGCGCAGCGCATTCATCGCCGGATAGGGATCGTGGTCAATGTAGTTGCCGATTTCCTCGGCTTCCTTGCGCACGTCGTAGAGGGCTTCGTAGAGATCGTCGTCCCGAGCCGCGCTCACCACTGTAGCGGTCATAAACCCTCCGACTCCCAATCTGTTCCATATATCGAATAATATTTCAGCATAATAACCGCGATTGCCCCTTGTGGTCAATCGGTCGGGACGACGCCTCGGCGAACATTCTTCCCGCTAGCCGTCCGATCAATTCGCGCGCAGGTATCGGCCCAGATCGCGCCGCTGCCACATGTTGAGCAGCGAAACGGTGATCTTTAACTGCACGCGCGCGGTCTCGTTCACTGTAAAGATCGGATCGTAACGGTCTGTGGCGACACGCGGATCTGGTATTTCGCGCAGGATCGCCGGCGGCGCCGTCGTCATGTGCAGCGCCGACATCATCACGTGCATTTCGAGATGCTGCGCCAGGTCGCCATGATCGAGCGGAGGCCCGCCCGCGCGCGCATATTCGGTTATGAAGAGATCGAGCAGTTCGTCCAAATGCCGATCGTGAATTTCGGGCTCCGCCGCACCGATGCAGCCCCATATCGAGGACGCCACGGACATCTGCCCAACACTGCCCCAATCGATCAGGCCAGCGACGAGCCTGCCATCCGGTTCGCGCCAGAACCAGGCGTTGTCGATGTTCGCGTTCATGTGGCACAGCGCAATCATGTCGGGCCGCGAATAGAGGAACCGCCAGACCTGCTCCTGCCGCTCGACCGCCAACGGCGCCTCGGCGCAGAAGCGCTCGAGAAAGTCGCGGTCGGCGAGGTGGGCGGGCACCAAATGCGAATATTGCAGAATGAATTCTGCGAGACGATTGATCCTCTTTCTGAGAAGTTCTGCCTCTAGGCCAGCGCGACGCGCGATCAGGCTCTCCATGTCAAACGGAAAGTGCCGCTGGACGGCGTCGCCGAGGCGGCCCGCCTTGTGTGCGCCCGACAATCGCGCGAGATTGGAGATCAATACCCGATAATGCTCTATCGGATCGGGAAGAACATGATCCATACATTTGGGATAATGTGGTTCTACAGCCGCCTGGCCATAGGGAATACGTTCGGTGACAATTATGCCGGTGAGGGTGTCGTGCGCGATGTCAGCATAGAAACAGCGCGGTACCGAGATCGGAAAACCGGGATCTCGTGACATGTTTGCGAGCCGGACTTCAGGTGGCATGTGATAACGGCCACCGTCGCGCACGGCATCCTGGAAATTCCGCGAGAACTTCACGAACAGATCGCGCGACAGCCCCGGCGCCTCGCGTTCGTAGGCGACCGAGAGCAGCGCCTTCACGCCGGTGCCGCCCAGCGTCCATTCGTCGATACCGGTGATCGCGGTGATGCTGTTGCTCTCGGCGAGCGCGCCGCTCGCGCGGAAGGCACGCGTCAGGAATTCGGGTCCGCCCGCCTTCAGCGCCTCTGTATGGGCCGGAAAGTCGAGACCGAATATGTCGCCCCGCGCCCAATCGATGATCTTGGTTTCAGTCATGCACCCGCGCTAGCGCGGGATGCGCCGCGAAGGCAACGGATCACTCCCGGCACGAAATGGTCTATAGAAGGATCATGGCTCCCCTCCCCTTCGCCCAGTTCGCCCCGCCTATCGCCGCCCCCTCGCCGCTGCGCCGGGCAATCACCTCCGCCTATCGCCGCGCCGAAGCCGAATGCCTCGCACCGCTGATCGCGGCGGCCGAAGTTGATGCGCCGATCGGCGCGGCGATACGCGAAACCGCGCGACAGCTCGTCACCACGCTGCGCAAGCAGAAGCGTGGCAGCGGCGTCGAGGGCCTGGTTCAGGAATACTCGCTGTCGAGCGAGGAAGGCGTCGCGCTGATGTGCCTGGCCGAAGCGCTGCTGCGCATCCCCGACGACGCGACGCGCGACGCGCTGATCCGCGACAAGATCGCCGATGGCGACTGGGGCGCGCATCTCGGCGGCGGCAAGTCGCTGTTCGTCAACGCCGCGACCTGGGGCCTCGTCGTCACCGGCAAGCTCGTCGGCAGCGTCGACGACCGCGGGCTCGGCGCGGCGCTGGCCCGGCTCGTCGCGCGCGCCGGCGAACCGGTAATCCGTCGCGGCGTCGATCTCGCAATGCGGATGATGGGCGAACAGTTCGTCACCGGCGAGACGATCGCCGAGGCGCTTGAGCGCGCCGAAGCGCAGGAGGCCAAGGGCTTCCGCTACAGTTACGACATGCTGGGCGAAGCCGCGACCACGGCCGCCGATGCCGAGCGCTATTATGCCGACTACGAGCGCGCCATCCACGCGATCGGCCTCGCCGCGCGCGGCCGCGGCGTCTACGCAGGTCCTGGCATCTCGATCAAGCTCTCCGCGCTGCATCCGCGCTACAGCCGCACCCAGATCGATCGCGTCATGCACGAACTGTTGCCGCGCGTGAAGACGCTGGCCCTTCTCGCCAAGGCCTATGACATCGGCTTCAACATCGACGCCGAGGAGGCCGACCGGCTCGAACTGTCGCTCGACCTGCTCGAAAGCCTGGCGCTCGACCAGGAACTGGGCGGCTGGGACGGGCTCGGCTTCGTCATCCAGGCCTACGGCAAGCGCTGTCCCTTCGTGATCGACTGGATCGTCGATCTGGCGCGGCGCGCCGGACGCCGGATCATGGTCCGCCTTGTCAAAGGCGCCTATTGGGATGCCGAAATCAAGCGTGCCCAGGTCGACGGCCTGGCCAACTTTCCCGTCTATACGCGCAAGCTCCACACCGACGTCGCCTATATCGCCTGTGCCAGGAAGCTGCTGGCCGCGCCCGAGGCGGTATTCCCCCAGTTCGCCACGCACAACGCGCAGACCCTCGCGACGATTTATCATCTCGCCGGCCCGGACTTCGCGATCGGGCAGTACGAGTTCCAGTGCCTCCACGGCATGGGCGAGCCGCTCTACGAGCAGGTAGTCGGCAAGCAGAAGCTCGACCGCCCCTGCCGCATCTATGCCCCTGTCGGCACGCACGAGACGTTGCTCGCCTACCTCGTGCGCCGCCTGCTGGAGAACGGTGCCAATTCCTCTTTCGTCCATCGCATCGCCGATCCCGCGGTGTCGGTGGACGAGATGATCGCCGATCCGGTCGATCTCGTCCGCGCGATGCCGAAGCCGGGTGCACCGCACGACCGGATCGCGCTGCCGGCCGAGCTCTATCCCGACCGGCGCAATTCGGCCGGCATCGATCTCAGCGACGAGCAGGCGCTCGCGACCCTGGCCCAAGCCCTCGCCGCCAGCGCCGAGGTCCCCTGGACCGCCACCGCCGAGAGCGGCGAAGGTACGGCCCGCACGGTGCACAATCCCGCCGACCATCGCGATGTCGTCGGCGAGGTCATCGAAGTCTCGACCGAACAGGCCGCCGACGCGGTCGCGCGAGCGGCCGGTGCCTCGTGGAGCATGGTGCCGGTTGGTGAGCGTGCCACGATCCTCGAACGCGCGGCCGACGCGATGCAGGCAAACATGCCCGCACTGATGAGCCTCGCCATTCGCGAGGCAGGGAAATCAGCCGCCAACGCCGTGTCCGAAGTGCGCGAGGCGATAGACTTCTTGCGCTACTACGCGGCTCAGGCGCGGGCGACCTTCGGCCCTGGCCAGGCGCCGCTCGGCCCACTCGTTTGCATCAGCCCGTGGAACTTCCCGCTCGCCATCTTCACCGGCCAGATCGCCGCGGCACTCGTCGCGGGCAATTCGGTGCTCGCCAAGCCGGCCGAGGAAACGCCGCTGATCGCCGCAGAGGCCGTGCGGGTGCTGCATGGCGCGGGAGTTCCGAAAGACGCGCTACAACTCATGCCTGGCGACGGCGCGATCGGTGCGGCGCTGGTGGCGGCGCCCGAGACCGCGGGGGTGATCTTCACGGGCTCGACCGAGGTCGCGCGCCTTATCCAGCGCGAGTTGGCGACACGGCTCTCGCCCGCCGGCAAGCCGATCCCGCTGATCGCCGAGACGGGCGGACAGAACGCGATGATCGTCGACAGTTCTGCCCTCGCCGAACAGGTCGTCGCCGACGTGATCGCGTCGGCTTTCGACAGCGCCGGCCAGCGCTGCTCGGCGCTGCGGGTGCTGTGCCTGCAGGAAGAGGTCGCCGATCGCACCCTGGCGATGCTCAAGGGCGCGCTTAAGGAACTGCGCCTCGGCCGCACCGACCGACTAGCCATCGACATCGGCCCGGTAATCACCGCCGAGGCCCAGGCGAACATCGAACGGCACGTCGAGACGATGCGCGCGCGCGGCTTCGCGGTCGAGCAGCAGGACCTGCCGCCCGAGGCCGCGCAAGGCACTTTCGTGCCGCCGACGATTATAGAGATTCCGAGCGTGGCCGAGCTGACGCACGAAGTCTTCGGCCCCGTGCTGCACGTCGTGCGCTATCGCCGCGAGCGGCTGGGCGAACTGATCGAGACGATCAACGCCACCGGCTACGGGCTGACCTTTGGCCTGCACACGCGGCTCGACGAGACTGTGGCGCACGTCACCGCGCGGGTGAAGGCGGGCAACCTTTACGTCAACCGCAACGTCATCGGCGCGATCGTCGGCGTGCAGCCTTTCGGCGGACGTGGGCTTTCAGGCACGGGCCCCAAGGCCGGCGGTCCGCTATATCTCGGCCGGCTGGTGACGATCCCGCCGGTTTTCGCCGAACGCGCCGGACACCTGGCGACGCCGCTGCACGACTTCGCCGACTGGCTCGAGCGCGAAGGCGACGCGCCCGGCGCGGCGCGCGCGCGGCGCTATGGCGAGGCATCGGCGCTCGGCATCGAACTCGTGCTGCCCGGGCCGGTCGGCGAGCGCAATCTCTATGCGCTGCATCCGCGTGGGCCGGTCCTGATGCGACCGGCGACGCGCGACGGCCTGATCGAACAGATGGCCGCGGTGCTCGCCACCGGCAATCGCGGTTTCGTCGAGAGCATGGCGCTTCCGACGGGACTGCCCCCCGCGGTCGCGGCCGCCTTCGCCATCGGTCGCTCGGCGCCCTTCGCCGCCGCGCTGGTGGAAGGCAGCCGGACGCAGGCCGCAGCTATGGTCGAAGCGGTCGCGGCGATGCCGGGCGCGATCGTGACGGTCTACGCGGCCGAGGCCGGCCAGGCGCTCGCCTATACTTGCGATGGGTTGCTGGAGGAGGTTTCCACCTCGATCAACACCACGGCGGCGGGTGGCAATGCCAGCCTGATGATGCTCTCGTAGATTTTATCAAGATGATCCGCGATTGCACATCGATAAGGCGTTATATCAGAAGTATCTTCCCAATCCCGATCCGATCATCCGTCAATTGCCCCTCCGACTTTGGTCGTAGGGCTAAGACCATGATCGCAGAAATCCCGGTTTGGCAGCCGAAGTAAGACCGAGTTAACTGCGTCGGCCGCTTCTGGGCTGCGTGAACGGCGCAGAAACCCTTCTGGCAACCCGATATTCCGGGGCGAGCCTCTTCCAGACCGCAGCGAAAAAGCTGGCGGTGTGGCTGTGCGCCTTCGCGCTGACCATGGCCCTGTCGTGCGCCCA
>SECS01000355.1 GCA_004211435.1 Novosphingobium sp.
CCCTGGACCGGGACCTCGGCGAACGCCGGCCCGGACAGGGCCAGCGTCGCCAGAAGGGCCGCGATGCAGCGAAGGGCCGACGCACTCATCGAAGGATCAGACCCCCGGCTCGGCCGTCTCGCGCTTGTTCAGTTCGGCCAGATGCGCCGCTTCGGCCGCCTGTTTCCGGGCCGAGGCGCCGCGCGACAGCATGTTCAGGCCTTCGACCAGGGCCGAGAAGGCCATGGCGGCGTAGATGTAGCCCTTGGGCACATGGACGCCGAAGCCGTCGGCGATCAGCACCGCGCCGATCATCAGCAGGAAGCCCAGGGCCAGCATGACCACGGTCGGGTTCTTGTCGATGAAGTTGGCCAGCGGGTCGGAGGCCAGCAGCATCACCAGCACGGCGATGACGACGGCGATCATCATGATGACGACGTGATCGGTCATGCCGACGGCGGTCAGGATCGAGTCGATCGAGAAGACCAGGTCCAGCAGGATGATCTGGAAGATGGCCGAGCCGACGTTGTTGATCACGACGTCCTTTTTGTCCTTATCCATCAGGGCGTGGGACGGCGTGTGATCGGTGGCGTGGTGGATTTCCTTGGTCGCCTTCCAGATCAGGAACAGGCCGCCGGCGATCAGGATCAGGTCACGCCAGCTGAAGGCCGTGTCGAACGCCGGTTCGCCGTGGCTGTTGACCGCGCCCTGGATGCCCAGGTCGAACACCGGCGCCGTCAGGCCGACGATCCAGCCGATCGTGGCCAGAAGGCCCAGGCGCATGATCAGGGCCAGGCCGATGCCGATGCGACGCGTGCGCTGGCGATGCTCGGGCGGCAGCTTGTTCGACAGGATCGAGATGAAGATCAGATTGTCGATCCCCAGCACCACTTCCATCACCACCAGGGTGATGAGCGCGGCCCAGGCGGTCGGATCGGTGAAGAGAGGCGTGAAGTCGAACATGGAATTCCCTGTGAGCGTGATCGCCTATTAGCGCAGCTTGCGATTTGGCCCCAGCGTCAGGATGTCGCCATGGCTGCGTAGAGAGCCCGCCGCCAGCGGGTTGCGGCCGCATGGGCGCAACAAATATCACGCGGGCGTGAACTGCGGCATCGGCTTCGGTTGCGAGGGTCCGGGACAAATGCTATCAGGCGCCCGGCTTAGCCGAGAGATGCATCACCCGATGTGCCTCTGGCGTGCTTTCCTAAAGCATTTCAAGCCTTTGTCCGGGGCGGTGACCGCCGCCGGGCTAGACCCGAACCTACTATCGCGGACCTTTTGGCTGTGGCTGACGATTTCAGAACGACGCAAGTCGCCCTGTACGCCAAGAAAACCGGCGTCGTGGCCGCCGAGGTGGTCTCGGCCCTGCCGCTGTCGGCGACCCAGCTGACGCATATCCGCTCGGCCCTGCTGAAGGCCGTGGGCAAGGCGCCGGAACTGACCGCGCGGGTCGACCCCAGCCTGCTGGGCGGCCTGAAGGTGAAGGTCGGCTCCAAGCTGTTCGACGCCTCGCTGAAGACCAAGCTCGACCAAATGAAGTTTGCCCTCAAGCGCGCGTAAGCGCGACCACACGAACCATGCAGCGCGCCTGACGGCCCGCACCGAAGACCAAGACGAAAGAGACCCCATGGACATCCGCGCCGCCGAAATCTCGGCCATCCTGAAGTCGCAGATCGCCAACTTCGGCGTCGAAGCCGACGTGTCCGACGTCGGCCAGGTGCTGTCGGTCGGTGACGGCATCGCCCGCATCCACGGTCTGGACAACGTCCAGGCTGGCGAGATGATCGAGTTCCCCAAGGCCGGCGTGAAGGGCATGGCCCTGAACCTGGAGCGCGACAACGTGGGCGCCGTGATCTTCGGCGAAGACCGCGCCATCGCCGAGGGCGATGAAGTCCGTCGCCTGGGCGAGATCGTGGACGTGCCGGTCGGCAAGGGCCTGCTGGGCCGCGTCGTCAACCCGCTGGGCGAGCCGATCGACGGCAAGGGCCCGATCCAGTTCACCGAGCGTCGCCGCGTCGACGTGAAGGCGCCGGGCATCATCCCGCGCAAGTCGGTGCAC
>SECS01000175.1 GCA_004211435.1 Novosphingobium sp.
CAGCTTGAACAGCAGATCAGGGCTTCCGGGCGTCGTCGCTCGGGAGCCCTTTTTGCATGCTAGGCGGGAGGCGACGGCTAGGGATCGGGATGATGACTGCGGGAGGAAGGACGGGAGCGGAGGGGGAAAGGGCGTAATGCCGAGGTAATTGCGCATGACGAGCTGATCGCACTTCTGGTGCCTCTCTCGGACAAATCCTTGTGCTTACCGGCCCACCGAGGCGCATCACGCGTTCGGGCAACCGGGCAGGAGAACGCGCATGGACTGTTTTGCTGGACTCGATGTGTCGATCGAAAAGACCGCCGTCTGTGTGGTCAACGATGCCGGAAAAGTCGTGTTGGCGACCGAAGTGCCGGAAAAGTCGTGTTGGCGACCGAAGTGCCGAGCGATCCCGCGTCGATTGCCGCGGCGCTGGCGTGCTATCGCGACCAGCTCAAGCGCGTCGGTCACGAGGCCGGCGCGCTATCGCCGTGGCTGCATCCGGGGCTCGTGCAGCTCGGGATTCCGGCGGTATGCCTGGAAACCCGTCACGTGCGCTCGGCGCTGGCGGCACAGCGCAACAAGACCGATGCGGCTGATGCGCTGGGCATCGCCCACATCATGCGCACGGGCTGGTTCCGCGCCGCGCATATCAAGACCGAAGCCTGCTACCGGATACGGCTGCTGCTCGTGCAGCGCCGCAATCTGAAACGCAAATTCCTCGACCTCGAGAACACGATCCGGCACTCGCTCAAGGCCTTTGGGGTCAAGCTCGGGGCTGTCGGCCGCGGCAAATTCGATGCCGCGGTCCGCCAGGCGGTGGCTGATGACGCGCTCTCGGCCAAGCTGATGGATTGCATGCTCTGCGCCCGCGCGGCGCTGTGGACCGAGTACGTTAAACTGCACAAGCTGGTGCTCCAGATCGTTGCGCGCGACGAGCTCTGCCGCCGGTTCCTGGTGATCCCCGGCGTCGGTCCGGTCACCGCACTGACCTTTGCCACCGCGATCGACGATCCGCATCGCTTCCGACGTTCACGCGACGTCGCCGCGTACTTCGGCCTGACCTCCAAACGCTGGCAGTCGGGCACTTCGATCGACGTCAAAGGTCGCATCAGCAAGGCGGGTGATCCCGATGTCCGGCGTACGCTCTACAGCGCTGCGCACGTTATGCTGACCCGCTTCAAAGGCACTGACCGGCTCAAGGAATGGGGAGACAAGCTCATGAAAACCAAGTGCCGGGCCAAGGCCAGCGTAGCCGTCGCGCGCAAGCTGGCGGTCATTATGCACGCCATGTGGAAGGATGGCACATCCTATGCCGGCGCGCCGGAGGACAGCTCACCCCGCGCGCGCGGCAAGCTCTATCTCCACGAACCCCAATCGCTGGATGCGGCCGCATGATGGCCAGCTGCATTCTTTATTCGTCAACTTAGAGCTTAGGAGATCCGCGCGCAGCGGATGAAGACTGGTGCAGATTTTACGATCGGGAAGCACGATATCTTGCCTGTGGTCGGCCGCTTCCGGGCAGCCGAACCACGCCGAAATGCCTGTGATGTTGCCCCGATACTCCGATGTCGACATGCATCGCGGAGGGCCTCGCGTCGCTCAAATGCGACCTCTCGTGCCCCCGCTGAATGCGGACGAGTGCACTGCGCACCAGCCTTTTACTGCTGTGACGAAGGTCTTCGCTGACCGGGCGGCGTCCGGTCATGATCCCCCCGGCCGAACAGGAGAAGGGCCCTGATGAAGGACTGGAACGATTGCCCAATTACGAGGGCAAGATTAAAGCAACGACACCTTCGCCGCGCTCGGTTTGCCGTAACGCCTTGTCTGCACATCGTTTTGTAGAGTGGACGAGCAGTGTCGGTCGCGAGTCGACCGGTGTCGGTCATACCGGAAAGCCGCAGAAATCGGCCATTTTCTGCGACACCGGTTTGCATTGGTGGTGCCTCATGATCTCCTCGCCGTCAGGAGATGCGCGAGATGACAAGCGACGACGACTTCCTGCCCAGGCTCGGCCGCCAGCGCAGCCGCGGTAGTGGGGCACGGGCTAGGAGCGCGCTCGGGGCGATACTTGCCGCGGCGACACTCGCGCGCGGAGGCGCGCAGGCCTTATCCAGAACGGCCCCAGCGACCTGCCGCCGGATCGGCCGGGGATCGGGCGTCGGCCAGGTGCTGGCGTCGCGCGACGCTTCGCCGCCTTTCGCACCCGCCGCGTGATCGTGAAAGCTCGCATCGTCAAGCTCGCGGGCAAGGGGCTCGCGGCGGCAAAAGCGCATCTGCGCTACGTCGAGCGCGACGGCACGGGGCGCGACGGCGAGAGGGGCGCCCTGTACGGCGCGAAAACAGATAAGGTCGATCGCGACCAATTCCTCGATCGGGCTAACGGCGACCGGCATAAATTTCGCTTCATCGTCTCGCCCGAAGACGGCGCCGAATATCCTGACCTCAAAGACCTGACGCGGCGGCTGATGGCGCAGATGGAAAAGGATCTCGCGACGCGGCTCGATTGGGTGGCCGTCGATCACTTCGACACCGGCCATCCGCATGTCCATGTCATCGTTCGCGGCAAGGACGATGCCGGCAAGGATCTCGTCATTGCGCGCGACTATCTCCAACATGGCATGCGCGAGCGAGCGGCCGAGGTCGTCGATCTCGATCTAGGTCCGCGAACCGACGCGGACATCGCGCGGCGGCTCATGGCCGAAGTCGCTGCCGAACGCCTCACAAGCCTCGATCGCAGCCTGCTGCGCGAGGCGGGACAACAGGGCCTGGTTTCACCAAATGCGCGTGATCCCTTCCAGCAGTCGTTGCGCGTCGGGCGGCTTCGTCAACTCGAGCGCATGGCGCTCGCCTCCCGCGAGGGACGATCCTGGAGACTGGCGCGCGACCTTGCCGACAGGCTGAGGCGACTCGGTGAGCGCGGTGATATCATTCGCACGATGCAGCGCGCCCATGCCGCCCGTGGTGAGGCCTTGCCGCCGCAAAAGCTCGCCCGGGTCTATGAGCATGCCTCGGGCATGGAGCGGCCATTGGTCGGCCGACTTGTGCAGCGAGGTCTGGCAAGCGAGGGCGATGATCGCCACTACCTGATTGTCGCCGGTACCGATGGCCACAGCCACTACGTCGAGATCGGCAAAGGCGAGGGCCTGGCGCCGCTCCCGACCGATGCGGTGGTGCGCGTCGCGCCGCATCTCCCCAGGATGCGCGCGGCCGACCGTACCATCGCGGAGGTGGCGGCGGCGCATGGCGGGCGCTATTCGCTCGGCGCGCATCTCCTCCACGACGGCGAGGCCAGCGAGGCCTATGTCGAAACTCCTGTCCGTCGCCTCGAAGCCATGCGCCGCGCACTCGGCAAGCCCGAACGCCACGCTGACGGCTCTTGGACTATCAGCGCCGATCACGCCGAGACGGCGCTGGCATACGAAAAACTCAAGGCCCGCGATCGACCTGTCGTCGTCGAAACGCTCTCGCATTTTCCCCTCGGTCGTCTCGTCGAGGCCGAGGCTGCGACCTGGCTCGACGAGGAACTGCTCCGCGGCGTTGATAGGCACGCTCGCGGCGAGGGCGGCTTCGGACGCGAACTGAGCGAGGCCTTGGCCGCACGGCAGCGTTGGCTGGCGGACCAAGGCCTCGCCAGCGCAGGCGAAGGGAAGGCGAATTTTGTCCCCGACTTGGCTGCGCGTTTGCGCCAGCGCGAACTGGCTAGAGTCGCCGGTCAGCTATCCGCGCAACTCGGCCTCGAATTCGTCGCGCACCAGCCCGGCGATAGGATCGAGGGCGTAGTGCGCCGGCCGGTCGAGCTGATGAGCGGCCGCTACGCGCTGATTGAGCGCAGCCGCGAGTTCACACTCGTGCCCTGGCGCTCGGTGCTCGAACGGGCGCAGGGCAAGGTGGTTTCAGGGCTCATGCGCGAGAATGGCATCAGCTGGACCATCGGGCGCGGACGCGGCGGACCTTCCATTTCCTGAAGGAATGCGTTGACGCAATGCTCGCATGAAAACCGGATCGAAGGCGGGAACCATCGTTTCGTTCATGCGTCAAACGCGCGCTGCCGTTGCACGCCTGTCGGTATCTTTCGTATCGACATCCGTCACGGCGGCACGCGTTCCTATACCCTGACCTTCAGCCCCCGCGTTAGCGGGGGCTGCTTTTCCAGCGACCTGGACCGGGTTAGCGGTCATGGGACATTGGGCGCTTCAGCCGTTGAGCTTGTCCTTGATCGCCTTGGCCGGCGCAAAGGTCAGCTTCTTGGAAGCCGCGATCTGCATCGTCGCGCCGGTCGCGGGGTTGCGGCCTTCGCGAGCCGGGCTGTCCTTGACCTTGAACTTGCCGAAACCGTTCAAGGAAACTTCGTCGCCCTTGGCAGCCGCGCCGGCGATCGCAGCGAAGACAGCATCGACATACTTGCGCGCGTCGGTCTTCGTGAGACCAGCATCGGCAGCCAGAGCGTCGGCAAGATCGGAATTGTTCATGGCATTCGTCCTCCTGGAAGTGAGGCGCACCGCATAACGCCGCTCGGGTGAAGGGTCTATCGGGGCCGCGCGCGAAATCGCCCGCAGCCTGACGTTCGCCATTCGCCCGCCACGAAGATCGAAGCCGCTGGAGTCGGCATATGTCGGCATATGTCGGCACAAGGGCCGTAACGCGGCCGAGAATTCGGTGGGACATTGTCTGGGCCCGAACGAGCGGCCGGGCGCCGTGCCGCGACAGGTCTTCGACATGTCTCCCACCAAGCTCCTCATCGGGCAGATCTTTATCGTCTTCGCCATCATGGTGTTAGGTGTTTGGGCAGCGACACAGTGGTGCGCTGCGATGCTCGGCTATCAACCACAATTGGGGCAGGCCTGGCTTGAGACCTGGGTGTTTGCGATATATCGGCCCTGGCAGATTTTTGCCTGGTGGTACCATTACGATGCTTATGCACCCGAGGTATTCGACAAGGCAGGTACTCTGGCGGGCGCCAGCGGCTTCCTTGGCTGCGCCGCGGCAATAGCGGGATCGCTTTGGCGCGCGCGCCAGGCCAGCCACGTCACGACGTACGGTTCGGCCCGCTGGGCCGGTCTACGCGAAATCCGCAAGGCCGGGCTCCTGCGCCCCGTCGGTAAGTTCCTCGGCACTTACGCAGGCCGCTATCTTCGTCATGATGGCCCCGAGCACGTCATGGCCTTTGCGCCAACGCGGTCGGGCGAGGGTGTGGGGCTCGTTGTGCCCACCCTGCTGTCCTGGACGGGCTCGGCGGTCATTCACGACGTCAAGGGTGAGAACTGGCAGCTGACGGCCGGTGGGCGCGCGCGGTTCAGCCACGCGCTGCTGTTCAATCCCACCGATCGTCGGTCTGCGCATTGCAATCCGCTTCTCGAGGTACGCCGCGGAGCGGACGAGGTCCGCGATGTGCAGAATATCGCCGACGTCCTGGTCGACCCAGTGCCCGCGACGGATACCAGCGGTTACGCCGGTCTGTCCGACAGCATTGACCGCCACACCTGGCAGTTGCTCAAGGGCGTGGCTCTGTCGACGCTCCTGGGCGTAGGTACCGAAATCAGCTTCGGCGACGAGCGCAGTGACCTCGTCCGCGCGCTGCGCCAGTCCGCCCAGCAGAACGGGGCGAGGGCCGGCGATCAGATCGTCGGGCGTAGTCTGGATATCCCGCCAACGCTCGAGGTCAGGCCGGGCTGGCCACTCCGGGTGCTCGTCCACCGTGACGTCGTCCTGCGACCGTGGCGCCAGGGAGGAGCGTGAACCATGTCGAATATCACGCTCGCCAAACTGCCGGAACTATCCCCGGTCAAACTGACGGTGTGGGTCACGCCGGAGTTGTCGAAGCGGCTGGAAGACTATGCGGCGGTCTATTCCGAGACTTACGGAATGAAAGAACCCGTGACGGAACTGGTGCCGGCGATGCTGGCCACGTTCCTCGAGAGCGACCGGGCCTTCTCACGACGCAGAGGACCCTAGGCGATGGCGGTCGAACAAAGTCGTGATAGCGCGGCATTCGTCGAACGCGCAGTACCTGAGCCGGCCCTAGAGCCGATCACCGTCAGGATCTGCGATGCGATCCGATTGACCGGGATCAGCCGAACCGCATTGTACAGGCTGATCAGGGCGGGAAAGGTCGAGACGGTGAAGCTCGGCCGCTGCACCCTGATTCGCTATCGGAGCCTCAAGAAACTCACCGGGGACTGATCGGCCGGCTCAGCCTGGCATCTGGTTCCTCCCGGGCCTGCGCTTGGGTGCCTTGCCATCGCGAA
>SECS01000356.1 GCA_004211435.1 Novosphingobium sp.
GTCGGCAAGTCGTTGACCAACGAGGGCGGCCAGAACCCGCTGGAGCCGGCCATGCTCGGATCTGCCGTTCTGTCCGGCCCGAACATCGACAATTTCCGCGATGCCTACCAGCATCTCGTCAAGAAGGGCGGTGCCCGGATGGTCCGCGATGTCGAAATGCTAGCAAAGGCCGTGCATTACCTGATGATCAACGACCTTGCCCGCCGCAAGATGGTCGAAGCCGGCCATGACGCGATGGACGAAATGCGCGGCGCGTTGGCCAAGACCGTCAAGGCGCTCGAACCTTACGTCAATCCGCTGACCGTCAGCGCCAGACTTCAGCCGAAGACAGCCGCCGCCGGTGCTGCACGCTGATGGCCGGGGCGACAAGCGACGTGGTGGATATGGACTTCTCGCATATCGCCGGCATCCTGTTCGACAAGGACGGCACGCTGTTGCACTATGATGCGAGCTGGGGCCCGGTGAACCGGGAAGCGGCGCGCATCGCGTCGGGCGGCGACGCCGATCTCGAAACGCGCCTCCTGCAAGCCGGCGGCATGGATCCCGTCTCCGGCCACACCCGTGCCGATAGCCTGCTTGCGGCCGGCAATGCCGCCGAGATCGCCGCAGGTTTCGTGTCCGCAGGCGCCCCCATGGATGTGGCAGATCTCACCCGTCAGCTCGATGCACTCTTCGTGCGCTCGGCCGAATATTCCGTTCCGGTCACCGATCTCGCCGCCTTCTTCGGCGCGCTGAAGGCACGCGGCCTGAAGCTCGGCATCGCCTCCAGCGACAATGAGGAAGCCATCCGCCAGACGGCGATCCGTTTCGGCTTTATCGATCATGTCGATTTCATCTGCGGCTATGACAGCGGTTTTGGTGTGAAGCCCAAACCCGGCATGTTTCTGAAATTCTGCGAGGTCGTCGGTCTCGACCCCGCGCAGGTGGCGATGGTCGGCGACAACAATCACGATATGCACATGGGCGAGGCGGCAGGCGCCGGCATCAAGGTCGCGGTTTTGACCGGGACCGGTTCGCGCCAGACGCTGTCGACTGCCGCCGATCTCTGCCTCGACGATATCTCCGCCTTTGCCGCCCTCCTGCCGGTCTCGGCACCGGCTGCGGCGGGCTGAGCGGTGGTTTCCGAAGCACCGCCATTCTGGTGGACGAAGGCCGACTGGCGCGTCTGGGCGCTGTCGCCGGTTTCGTTCGTCTATGGTGCCGTCTCCGGCCGCCGCATGGCGAAGTCGAAGCGGGCGCAGGCGCCGCTGCCGGTCATCTGCGTCGGAAACTTCACCGTCGGCGG
>SECS01000038.1 GCA_004211435.1 Novosphingobium sp.
GCGCGGGAGCACAGCTCGAACGGCCTGACGGTCGAGCGCAACGACGCGCGATTTGCACCGGGCGTGCAGCGTGAGAGCACCTTCGTTGCAGACTGGTCGGGTGACCAGCTCGTGATCGGGGCCAACGCGCTCGCCGCGGGCATCCTGCGCAACGACCGGCGCTGAACGCTCTTTCATTGCGCATTCAGTCTTCGCCGCCTACCTGTGGGTCATGCTGCGCAGCCTGCCTTTGCTGACTCTCGTTCGCCTGTGGGCGGCCGTGCTGTTGGCGACGATCGGCCTGCAGGCGCTCGACGCGGCACCGCCGTCGCTCGAACGGCGCAGCGGCTCGGCCTTCTCGGCCAGCACGCAGGAAGTCGCGCTCTACGTGCAGCGCGGCGAGAGGGTGCAGCGGCAGGCGGTCGCACCGCAGCCGATCGTACCGTTCTCCACGCCCGTTGCGGTGACGCCCGCGCGAACGGCCGAACTGGCCGTGCTGCCGGCGCCGCGCCCCGATTCGACCGGACCGCCGGCTTTCGAATTCCGATCCTGGAACGCTGCCCCGCGCGCACCACCGCGCGCCTGATCTCTGCCGTCCGTGCGCTTTCGCGCACGCTTCGCATGCAAGATCAGGAAGTTTCCCATGGAAGATACGCAGACCGATGCGGCGCGCGCCAAGCGTCGCATCCATATGGAAGCGGCGCTCGCCGACTATCCGCATCTCAGTGAAGAGCGCCTCGCCGCGCTCCTCGGCTGGTTCCGCAAGGAGGCGACGGCGCTCGACGTGGCGATGGTCGCCAGCAATCCCGACATCGTCGAGCCCTATCGCCGTTTCCGCGCCGAACACATCGATCCGATCTCGGGCAAGGACTGGATCAAAGGCCTGCTGATCGCGGGCTTGGCCGGACTGCTCGTCCTGGTGATCGTCTGGCGGGCTTTCTGACCGTCTGACGCGGGCGGAGCCGGTTTGGACCCCCGGGCTCCGTCCCAACTCCTTCCCGGAATGGGGAAGGGGGCTGTCCTTTGGAGAGTGGCGAGTACCGATCCCCCTGGCGCATCCCCTAAGCGCCTTCTCGCCCTCCGGCGCGCGTCCGCGCCGCAGCCTCCGTTCCCATTCCGGGAGGGTCTTTTCAGGTCAGCAGATGTCCGGTGCGGTCGCGCTTGGTATCGAGATAGCGCGCGTTGTGCGGGTTGGCCGGCAATTGATGCGGGACCCGCTCGGCCACGGTCACGCCCTCGGCCTCGAGCGCGCGGACTTTCTCGGGATTGTTGGTCATCAGCCGGATCGCGTGGACGCCGAGCAGTTCGAGCATCCGCGCGGCGACCGGAAAATCGCGCGCTTCGCTGGGCAGGCCCAGGCGGTTGTTGGCGTCGACCGTGTCGAAGCCCTGGTCCTGCAGGCCATAGGCGCGAAGCTTGTTGATCAGGCCGATGCCCCGGCCTTCCTGGCGCATGTAGAGCAGCACGCCCCAGCCCCCGTTGCGTGCCTCGTCCGCCATGGCCGCGAGCGCGGCGTCGAGTTGTGGGCCGCAATCGCACTTGAGGCTGCCGAGGATGTCGCCGGTCAGGCATTCCGAATGGAGGCGGACGAGCGGCGCGCGATCGCCATCCTGCTTGCCGATCACCAGCGCGACGTGCTCGCGCAGGTCGTCGGCCGAACGAAAGGCGACGATCTCGGCATCTTCGGCGGCGGCGACGGGCAGCCGCGCGCGCGCGGCGATCGAGAGCCGCGCGGTGTCCTTCCATTCGGCAAGATCGGCCGCCGAGACTGCCTGAGCCTCGCCGGCCGGGGTTGGGTCGACAAGGAACGCGGGAAGCACGCCGGCCAGCCGCGCCAGTTCCATCGCCGCCTGTGCCGCCTCGGCGTGATCGAGATGATCGGCAGCGAAGGGCCCCTTCATCGGATAGCGCAAGTCGAGCGCGGGATCGGCGACCGCGCGCGCGCCGGCCAGGTCAAAAGGTTCGGCTGCGCGGATCAGCACGGGTGCTTCGGGCGCCGCGGCTTCGCGCTGGTTGGCGAGCTTGAGCGTCACCGCGCGCGCCGAGGAAATCAGCATACGCGCCGCCGTGACGCCCGTGCCGAAGCCGGTTTCGGCAGGCAGCAGCGCGAACGCGCCTTCCAGGGCGATCGGCCAGCCATGGCGAAGCGCGTCGATCGCCAGCGCCACGCGCCGCGCGCCCGATGGTTCGCCCGTGCTCAGAGATCGAACTCCGTGATCAGCGGCACGTGGTCCGACGGCTGTTCCCAGCGCCGCGTCTCCTCGACGAAGCGATGGCCGACCGACTGCGCGGCGAGATCGGGCGAGGCCCACATGTGGTCGAGCCGGCGACCACGGTCCTTCTCTTGCCAGAAGGTGCGATAGGACCACCAGGTCCAGTTGCGTTCGGGCGCGGGGATATGCTTGCGGCCGAGATCGACCCAACCATGCGCGTCAGCGAAGCGCTGGAGCGTTTCAATCTCGATCGCGGTGTGGCTGACGACCTTCATCAGCGCCTTGTGGTCGTAGACGTCGCTTTCGAGCGGGGCGATGTTGAAGTCGCCGACGATGAGGGTCGGCCGGTCGAGCGTGTCGGCCCAGCGCGTCATGCGCTCGAGGAAGTCGAGCTTCTGGCCGAACTTGGGATTGACCGTGCGATCGGGGACGTCGCCGCCCGCGGGAATGTAGACGTTCTCGAGCAATAGACCCTGACCGGGGCCGAGCAGTTCCACGCCCACGTGGCGAGCTTCGCCATTGTCCTGCCAGTCGTGACGACCGAATTCGCGCAGCGGGATTTTGCTGACCGTGGCGACGCCGTGATAGCCCTTCTGGCCGTGGACCGCTCGGTGGGTGTAGCCGGCCTTTTCGAACACGTCGTGCGGGAACAGGTGCTCGGCGCACTTGATCTCCTGCAGGCACAGAACGTCGGGCGCCTGCTCGGCGAGGAAGCGCTCGACCTGCGGCGCGCGCAGGCGGACGGAGTTGATATTCCACGTGGCGATCTTGACCATGCAGGGGCTTTAGGGAGCCCGCCGCCGGATTTCCAGCCCACCGGCTGAAAGTCGGCCAGGCCGCGTCGTTCTATGGGGCGGCTTCGGGGGGAGCCAAAAGAAAACCCTCGTCCCGGGGGCAAGAGGGACGAGGGTTCCTTTGTGCGTTCGTCACGCTTGTCAGAGCGGCCTACCAGGAGGCGCGGGCAACAGGGGGGAAACCCGCCTCAGGCCGCGCTGACACCTGTATATTTAGGGTCTCCGTGCTTTCTGCCAAGTGAACGACTCCCGGAAATGTGTCGCAGTTTGTCGCACCGACGGCACGGCGTGCGGCGACGCGTTGCCGTTCATCGACGAGACGGGGAACGGGGATCGTTCCACTTGAACGTGTTGTCAGAAACCGGCTGGCCGTACTGATGGTTCGAGAGCCGGATCGTGGTCCGTTTGTTCTGCGAATCGAGCGCGACCCAGTTCACCAGTTCGAGCCCGCCGGGGGCCGAGGCCTTGCGCAGGAAGATCAGGGTGATGACGCCGTATTCGGGATGAGAACGGTCGCGGACTTCGACGGAGACGACGCTCGGGTCGCCGGTCGGCTGCACGGTGCCGTAGCGCGCGACGTCGCGATTGGGATCGAGCAGCGCGCCGAGTGGAGTGCTGCTTATCGGCCAGCGCTGAACCTGGCGAACTTCGTAGTCGATCATCGTCAACGCCTTGCCGTCGGAGACGATGAGCAGCGGCACGCCCTGCTGATACTGGAAGCGGATACGACCCGGACGCTTGAGCGTCATCACACCCGAGACGCGCTGGCCGTTGCGGTCGGTCTGGACGAAGTCCGCGCGCATCGTCGAGATGCCGCGCAAAGCCACGACGGCCTGGTCGAGCTGATTGGGTTGCGCCTGCTGTGCCTGCGCAGGCTGCGAAACCGGAGTGATAGAAACGACGAGCGCCGCCAAAGCGGCGGCGCAAGCGGTGTTCTTCAAGACATGGATCATGCTGTTCATGCACTGCCCTCTATGGTCAGCGCCTTGAACTCGCGCTGAACCTTACTTGATCTTGGCTTCCTTGAACTCGACGTGCTTGCGCACGACGGGATCGTACTTGCGGAACGTCATCTTCTCGGTGGTGTTCCGCGGGTTCTTCTTGGTGACATAGAAGAAACCGGTGTCGGCGGTCGAGACCAGACGGATCTTGACGGTTGCGGGCTTCGCCATGGCGCGTTCCTAAACTTTCATCCAGCCGCACCAGGCGGCACAAAAACGATCAGAGCGGCGAAAGCTCGCCGCCCCAGAAGGCAGCGCCCTTGCGGCAATGAGGCCCCCGAGTCAAGCGTTGGCGGTGCCTGCCGGCGCGAAAAACTATGCGGCGACGCGGTGTGGCAGCTCGAGATCGGGCGTCCACTGGGTCACGCCGCCGCCGCGCCGCTTGCTGGCGTAGAGCGCCTCGTCAGCCAGGCTCAACAGGCATTCGAGGTCCTCGGCGCCATGTTCGGCGACGACATAGCCGACGCTGCTCGAGATTTCCACGTGCTGCCGCTCGATTCGATAGGGCCGGGCGATCGCCTCGGCCAGGCGGTTGGCGAGCAACTCGGCTTCCGCGACGTTCGCCAGACCGCACTGAACGATCGCGAATTCGTCGCCTCCAAGCCGTGCCGCGGTGTCGCTCGCGCGGATCGTGCGGACGATTCGCTTGCCCACGGCGACCAGCAGGGCGTCGCCCGCCGAATGGCCGAAGCTGTCGTTGACCGGTTTGAAGCCGTCGAGATCGAGGAAGTGGACCGCGACGATGCCGGGGTCGTTGGCGAAGGCCACGCGTTCGTCGAACCATTCGCGCAGGGCCAGGCGGTTGGGCAGCGCGGTGAGCCCGTCTTGGCGCGCCAGGGTAGAGAAGGCGAGGCGTCGGCTGATGCTCTGCGATGCTCGCATGTGGCGGCGGTTCACACTGTGAATGCCCCCGGCCAGGAAGCCGCTGGCGAGGAAGGCGGTGGCCCAGTAGAATTTGTCGGGCTGCATCAGCGCGGCGACCAGTGCCGGTACGATCGCCATCAGCATGCTGGGCACCGCAATGCGCGGCCGCAGCGAGATCGCGGTGGCGACCCCTGCGGCATAGCCGACGAGCATGCAGATCACGAGCATGTGGATCGCCGGATGGGGCAGGCTCATCGCCTGGAAGCCGAACATGCCGAGCGTCGCGGCGAAAGCGAAGTAGAACGTGGCGAAGCGCCGCTGTAGGCCGCGCGCGCGGCCGACCGCGAGATCTGGCGCTTTGGCTTCGCTCTTGAACCGGAAGACGTACACGAGCCGCGCCGCTGTGGCGATCGTGCCGGCGACGACCAGCAACGAGAGCAGCAGATCGCGCGTTTCCCAAGCGATCAGGCTGCCGACGGCCAGGAAGCCCGCCGACATGATGACGGAAGGAGCGGTTTCTTCGAACAGGCTTCGGATCAGCTCGACCTTGAGCGCATCCTGCTGGACTTGTTGTGACATAGCGGTTTCACGGCACCAGATAGTTACGCCGGATGCGACCCCAACGCTGTCCGACGCGGTACAGGGCGCCGTGTTTATAAAGACTGAACGTGCGGCTGGCCGTGCGTCAGGCGCGGGGCGTCTCTACCAGTCGCTGCGCACCCGCGACGAGGAAGTCGGTGTCCTTCCCCGCGAGGATCAAGTCATAGCCTTGAGCGAACATCTGCGCCACGGTCAGCCCCGGCAGCAGAGTCGAGGCTAGCAGCTTGCCCGAAGCGCGGATGCGTGCGGCGGCGTGTTCGATCAGGCTCTGCAACTCGGTGTCGTCGAAGCGGTTTAGCTTGCCGATCGAGGCTGACAGGTCGCGCGGGCCGAGCAGCAGCATGTCGACGCCCTCGACCGCGCAGATGGCGTCGACGTTTTCGACCGCCGTCGCGGATTCGATCTGGGCGACGAGCAGGCGGCCGGACTCGACCGAGGGTTCGTAGTAACCACCATCGATGCCATAGCGCGCCGCACGCAGTCCCGCGCCGGCGCCGCGGTGGCCGTTCGGCGGATATCTACAGGCGCGTACGAAGGCATCGGCCTGGTCGGCCCTATCCACGCCGGGATAGACGATGGCCTGCGCGCCATTGTCGAGCAGGCGCTGTGCATAGGCGAGCTCGCCGTGCGGCACGCGGACCATCGACCGGGTCCTGCTGCCCGTCAGCGCGCGATCCTGCGCGACGAAGTCGGCGAGGCCACCGCCGCCGTGCTCGTGGTCGATCATCACCATGTCGAGCCCGGCGTGCCCCAGGATCTCGGCCAGATCGGGCGAGGGCAGCAACACGACGAGGCCGAGCTGCTTGTCGCCGCGGAGCAGGCGCTGCTTGAGGGAATCGCCGGTCATCGGAGGCCTTTCTTTGCTGGGACCGCCTTGGCGTCTCGCGACGGCGCGATCAATCTCTCCTTGCGGGCTGTGGTGCGCATGGGGATAGTCGCGCTATAATCGGGAGCGGACACATGAGCGATTTCGTCGCGGCGGAAGCCGGCATCCGTCAGTTGCACGAGCGCTATACCGACGCGGTGTATCGCCAGGACTTCGATGCCTTCGCCGATTGCTTCACCGAGACGGGCGAATGGCGCATCTCGGGCATGGTGCTCCAGGGTCGCGCGCAGATTCGCGAGACGATCGCTGCGATCCTGGCGCGGTTCACCCGCGTGCTGATCTCCTTCCGCACGCCGATCCTTCATGTCGGCGAAGGCGTCGCCTCGGCGCGCACCTACATCGACGAGCGCTGCGCCTGGAAGAACGGCGACACCAACATCTCGATGGGGCTCTATTACGAGCATTTCGTCGAGCAGGACGGCCGCTGGCTGTTCGATTGGCGGCTGTTCCAGATGCTCTATCGCGGCGATCCCGATCTGACGGGAACCTTCTACGATTTTCCCGACTACGGACCGCCCCCGGCCATGCCGCCGCGCGACGCCTTGCCGGAGGATACGGCCACGGCGCGATGGGGTATTGCCAAGCCCTAGACCGAGATCGCCCCGCGATCGGGCGCGGCTTCGCGCTCACGCGCATAGATCTCGGCTGTCGAGAGCAGCAGGTCGAGGTCCTCGCGGCTGATGTCGAAGTTCTCGTGCAGATCCTCGAGTGCGCGGTCGATGTCCTCGGCGTGAAAACCGGCGGCGACGCGCACCGTGTCGCGATCGTCAGCCGGCAGTGCCGCCTGGTGCGGATAGGAATGGCCGCTGAGGCGGTGAAAGAACATCGCCAGCGAGACCAGCGCGATCGAGTTGATCGCCACCGGCGCGAAAGCGAAGCCGTAGCCTGCGGCGTGGATGCCCGGACTGCCGATCACCACGGTCAGCGCCGCCGCGCCGCCCGGCGGATGCAGGCAGCGCAGCAGCGACATCACGAGGATCGCGCCACCGACCGCAAGGCCCGCGGCCAGCGCGGGATCGGGAACGTGGCGATAGACCGCGACCCCGACGAGCGCCGAGACGGTATTGCCGCCGACGATCGGCCAGGGCTGGGCCAGCGGACTGGCCGGCACGGCGAAGGCGAGGACCGCCGAGGCGCCGATCGGCGCGACGAGCAGTGGCAGGTCCGCCACGGGAAGGGGGATCTGGGCGCAAAGGATGCTGGTCAGCAGGATGCCGATCAGCGCGCCGATGCAGGCCACCACGCGGTCGCGCCAGTTGGCGCCGGCGAGGAGCGGCCGAAAGATCTGCATCTGCGAAAACACCCGCGATTGCCCGAACTGACACGCCCCTAGGCGGCAGTACGGGCGATCTCAAGCAAGCTTCTCTTTCAGGCTTCCTTCCACACGACCGCGAGATCCTCGCGGAAGGCGAAGCGGACGAGGTGGCGGATCACCACATCCTTGAGCTGGGTCAGCTGGGACCCGTCGGGCGCGCTGAGCTTCAATTGCAGACGCTCGTCGTCGGCGCGCAGGTCGCAGTCGCCGATCGAGAAGCTGATCTTGCCCGCTGCCGGATCGAAGGTCACCGGCAGCTTGTGGGCGAAATGCTTGCAAAGCTGCTGGAGATAGCGGCTCGCACGCGGGGTTACGATTTCAGCCTGGCTGTTGGTCATGGTCGGGTCCTTGGAGCTTTCCGATTTTTTGGGCGGCTTCGTCGATCGCCGCGGCTATCGCCTCTATCGTGGCTTCGTCGGCCGGGCCGGAGGCCAGGCGCAGGCGCAGCGCGGTCTTCAGGTTGTGCATGGCGCGCATGACCTGAAGGCTGCGGCCGCGGCGGCCTTCGCCGTCGTGCCCGCCGCGACGGAACAGCGCGTCGGCGGCCTCCCGGTTGGCATCGAGGAAGGCCTGGCCCTCCGCGGTGATCGAGAAGGATTTGCGCCCGCCTTCGGCCGAGACGCTGGCGTAGCCCGAGTCCTCGAGCCAGGAGAGCGTCGGGTAGATCACGCCCGGGCTGGGCGTATAGGCGCCGCCGAAACGGTCCTCGATCGTCTTGATCAGCTCGTAGCCGTGTGCCGGGGCCTGGGCGATCAGCGCCAGCACCAGCAGGCGTAGCTCGCCATAGTCGAACAGGCGACCGCCGCTGCGGCGACCGCGTCCTTCGTGGTGCTCGCCGCCGTGGCGGCCGAAGCTGCCGCGCATTTCGCAGAAGGGCTGATTGTGGTGGGAATGGCGGTCCATGCCGCCGGGGTTGCGATGTCTGTACTTCATCATGGATTGCTATCTATATCGCGATATATCGGAAATCAAGATATATCGGGAATATTTTCCAGCGCTTTTTGTTGGCGTGAAAATGGGAACGGCCCGAAGCTCGCGGGGGAGCTCCGGGCCGTGCGGATCGAAGATGTGGTATCGAGTGTTAGGCGGGTTCGAGCGCGCGTTCTGGCTCGGACCGGCGCGTCGCGCTCTGTACGGCGCTGAGGAACTGGTCGGTCGCGCGTTCCCACGAATAGCGTGCGCCGAACACGGCGGCCGAGGTGCGGTCGAGGCGTAGCGCCTTCTCGATGGCGAGCGTCATATCCTGCTCGACCGCGGCGATCGTGAAGGGCATGTCGTCGTCGACGCCGCGGCCATTGTAGCCGAGGATGTCGAGTGGTCCGGCCACGGGCAGCGCAGCCACGGGCAGGCCCGAGGCAAGCGCTTCGATCACGACCATGCCGAAGGTGTCGGTCATGCTCGGGAATACGAAGCAGTCGGCGCTGCGATAGGCGGCGGCCAGCGCTTCGCCCGACAGCGCGCCGAGGAAGACTGCCTCGGGATAGCGCTGGCGTAGCTCTTCGAGCGAGGGGCCGTCACCGACCACCACCTTGGTCCCCGCGACCTTGGCGTCGAGGAAGGCCTCGAGGTTCTTCTCGGGCGCGACCCGGCCGACGTTGAGCATGATCGGGCGAGGCAGATCGGCGAAGGCCGGATGGTGATCGCCAGTCGGGCGGAACAGCCAGTGGTCGATCCCGCGCGTCCAGGGGCGGGTCTGGGTGATGCCGCGCGTGGCGAGTTCCTCGCCGAGGCGCTCGGTCGCGACCATCACCGCGCGGCTCGGCGCATGGAAGCGCTGCATGATCGGCCAGAAGCGCTCGGCGCTGATGCCCGTGCGCACCGCCGCATATTCGGGAAAGCGCGTGTGGAAGGCGGTGGTGAAGGGTATGCCGCGCGCCAGGCACCAGCCGCGCGCCGACCAGCCGATCGGGCCTTCGGTCGAGATGTGGACGACTTCGGGCTGGAAGGCGTCGAGCATGCGGCGCACGCCGAAGCGCGGTGCCATGGCCAGGCGGATCGACGAATAGCCGGGCATCGGCACGGTCAGGAAGCGCTGCGGCGTGATCAGTTCGACCTCGTGGCCGCGACGGTCGAGCTCGACCACCGTGGCCGAGAGGGTGCGGACCACGCCGTTGACTTGCGGGTACCAGGCATCGGTGGCGATCGCGAGTCTCATGCCGGAATCTCCATGTTTTGGCCGGCGCTCTCGGCGCTGGCGGCCGCGGTCTCGCGCGCCCAGTCGATGATCGTGATGTGGCCGGCGAAATCTTCGGCCAGGGCCGTGCAACTCTCGACCCAGTCGCCGTCGTTGTAATAGGTGATCCCGCCGATCTGGCGGATTTCGGCGCAGTGGATGTGTCCGCAGACGATGCCGTCGAGCCCGCGCGTGATCGCCTCGTGCGCGACCGCCTCTTCGTAAGAGCCGATATACTGGACCGCGTTCTTTACGCGTTTCTTCATGTAGGACGACAGCGACCAGTAGGGCAGCTTGAGCCGGCGGCGGATCGCATTGACCCAGATGTTCGAACGCAGCAGCAGTGAGTAGGCTTTGTCGCCGAGGAAGGCGAGCCACTTGGCATAGAGTACGACGCCATCGAAGCTGTCCCCGTGGGTGACGAGCAGCCTGCGGCCGTCGGCGGTCTCATGCACCGCCTCGAGCGCGAGCTCGACGCCGCCGAAGGTCATGCCGGCGTAAGATCGCAGCATCTCGTCGTGGTTGCCGGCGATGAAGACCACGCGGGTGCCACGGTGCGCCATCTTGAGCACGCGACGCACGACCTCGCTGTGCGCGTCGGGCCAGTACCAGCCCTTGCGCAGCCGCCAGCCGTCGACGATGTCGCCGACGAGATAAAGCGTCTCGCATTCTATCGAGCGCAGGAAATCGACGAGCATCGTCGCATTGCAGCCGCGCGTGCCGAGGTGGACGTCCGAAATCCACACGGTGCGATGCTTGCGCTTGGGGCGAAACGAGCGGGGATCGGGGAGATCGAGCCACTTGGGAATGTTCCCTGAAGCTCCAGTCTTGCGATCCTTGGTTTCGACCAGGCCGCCTTCATCAAATAGCATCGGATATCCTTTGCCAAATCTGGCTTGCGGATAGTCGCAGCACGTTGCGCGAGAATGACGGGACGGTGGCACTTCAATTACAACCGCGGTCGAACTGTGTCGCGAACGCGATTGGTCGAAGGGTGGGTGGCCGCTTGCTTTATAAATACTGCGTCGATCGTCTTTACCTGCCGTTGCACTATTATTTGCCGCGGCGAGGCTCGCACGCGCGCTTTCTTAGCTGCGTCATCGAACCGTCATGTATGCGTCACATGACTTGGGCATGACCCGCCCGTGAACGGCAGGGGCGTGCGGATGCGTCATATCGATATCTTACTTACCAACGACATCGACGGCGGAATTGCGCCCTTTCGCCATGGCGAGCTCGAGGCGGTGTTCCACCGCTGGACGAACCTCGGCGAGCTGCCGCTGCTCGAAGGCGCGCTGTGGGCTTTCGTGGACTGGGTCCTGCCGGAGATTTCAGGGCTCGAGCTGTGCCGGCGGCTGCGCTGCGATCCGCTGACCGCTCAGGCGCACATCACGATGATCCTTGATGAGGATGATCAGGAATCGCGCCGCCGCGCGCTGCGTACCGGCGCGGACGACTATATGGTCGGCCCGGTCGACCGCGCGGCGCTGCTTGATCGCGTGCTGTCCTTGCAGATGCGCGATCACGATGCCGGTGCATTGCGCGCGGTCACGCTCGGCCACCTGACGATCGACCTGGCCGCTTTCCAGGCGCGCTGGCAGGGCAAGCCGATCCCGCTGATGCCCAACGAGTTCCGCTTGCTGCGCTATTTCGTCGAGCATCCGGGGCGTGTGTTTACGCGCTCGCAGCTGATTGCTGCGTTGGGCAAGCAGGAACCGCCGGTGGACGAGCGTACGGTCGACGTCTGGATCGGCCGTCTGCGCCGCGCGCTGCGTGCCGCCGGTGCGGGCAATCCGCTGCGCACGGTGCGTTCGTTGGGCTACGTGTTCGATTCGCTGTAGATCGTGCCGAAACGGCCGAAAACGGTCGTTGGCGCGCTCTGGAAACGGCGTGCGATGACTTGTCCACAAGCCCCTAGACGATGGTCTGAGCGGGGCGCCCGAGCCATGGACTCGGCGCGCGATCCGGCATAATTCGCGCCTCGCTACTGCAACGAAATTCGCGATCGAGCCTGCCGGATCCATCCGGCTGGGACGGTATCTTGCGATCTTCGTGGGGCACGGTGGCGTTTTCCCGGGAGCTTTCGCCCCCAGCCTTTCACTCTGGACTGCGGTACTGCCCGTGATCGAAACCGAACGTCTGATTCTCCGGCCCTACACGACCGAGGACTTCGCCGCTTACTGGGCGATGCTGTGCGAGCCGGTCGATCGCTTTCCGTCACGTCAGATGCTGTCGCGGGAAGACGCCTGGCAACGCATGCTGGCCGCGGCGGGGCATTGGACGCTGTTCGGCTATGGCGTGCTTGCTGCCATCGAAAAGGCTACGGGCGTCTATGCCGGCGAGACTGGGCTCATGACCATGCAGCGCGACATCGGCGAGCGCTTTGCCGGATGCGACGAGGCAGGCTGGTATCTGACCGCGCAGGCACGCCGGCGCGGCTTGGGATTCGAGGCGGCGCAGGCCCTGCATGGGTGGTACGGGGCGCGTTTCTCCGGCCGCCGGACCTATTGCATCGTCGACAGCACCAATACGCCCTCGCTGAATCTGGCGATCAAGCTCGGCTACGAGGCGCGTGACCTGCAGTCCTGTGGCAACCAGGAAATGGTGATCTTCGAGCGGAGTCGGGTCAGAGGCACGACCCGCTTCTATCACGCGCCGAGCCGGTCGGCGGCCTTGCACTGAACCGATGTCCGGCGGTCACCAGATCTCGGCGAGCGTCTGGCTGACCGCGCGGGCGCGCCGCTTGCGTTCGACCGCGAGCTCGGCCTTGTAGAGCATGGCCAACTGGTCGTGGGCAGTAGCAACATCCCGCGAGGAAGCCTCGCGCGCCAGGCGCTCTTCCTGCGCGATACGCCGTTCGAAACTCGTCATTTGTGCATCGAGCATGTGATCTGCTCCTCTCCCCGCACCCGCCATTTTCGCGGATGTGCAAGTCAGTGTCATGACACGGCAGCAGACTGCGGCCTCTAGCCGTTCGCCGCCTGGCTGCTCTCGAACACCGCCAATTGCGCCGCGAAGGCCCTCTGGTAAGCCGGTCGCGCTACGCCGCGCGCGACGTAGTTGGCGAGGTTGCGATAGCCCTCGATCATACCCGATCGCTCGAGGCGGCGCAGCACCGTTACCGTGAGCAGATCGCCGGCGCTGAAGTCACCGTCGAGCCATTCGGCCGCGCCGAGCCGCGCCGAAAGCTCGCGCAACCGCGTGTGGACGCGCTCGTCCAGAACCGCGCGGCGATCATCGTACCAAGGTTTGTCGCGATCGAAGAGCCGCGCCATCTCGCTGTCGACGATCGGCGGTTCCAACGTGTTCAGCACCGCGAACATCCAGCCGATCGCACGCGCCCGCGCGTCTGCGTCCGCGGGCAGCAGGCCGACGTTGCGCTCCGCGACGTGCAGCACGATCGCGCCCGATTCGAACAGCACGAGATCGTCTTGTTCATAGGTCGGGATCTGTCCGAAGGGATGGAGCGCCAGATGCGCCGGCTCCTTCATCGCCGCAAAGGAAACGAGCCGCGTGACGTAGGGCTGACCCACTTCCTCGAGCGCCCAGCGTACGCGCATGTCGCGCGCGAGACCGCGGCCCTGGTCGGGCGAACTTTCGAAAGCGGTGATCGTGATGGTCATCTTCGGGCTCCCGCTGACGGCGCGCACGGGGGCGCCGCTTCCGCCACAGACATGCGCAGGGCCTGTGCAGTCGGGGCGACTGGGCATAGAATGCCGCAAACAATCGCACGTCGGAAGCTGCGAAGGAGGATGTCATGGATATTCGTGCGCTCGATGAAGGCCTGTCGTTCGGGGCGCGGGTCGGCGGTCTGACGGCCAGCCAGCTCAAGGACGCGAACGTGCGCGCCGAGCTCAACCAGCTGTTCGAGGACTGCGGCGTCATCGTCTTCGAGGACGTCGAACCCAGCGCGCAGATGCAGGTCGACGTCAGCACCGTCTTCGGTCCACTCAAGGATCATCCGGTCAACACAGTGGCACGCGCGGACCGCGAGGATGCGACGCTCACCGGCGTGATCGAGATCGCCACAGGCGACGAGAAATGCGTGGTCGAGATCGACGGAAAGCCGTTGATCACTTGGCAGCCGTGGCACTTCGATCATGCCTACAACGACGAACTAAACCGCGCGGGCGTGCTGCGTTCGATCAAGATCGCCAAGGAGGGCGGTCGCACTGGTTTTGCCGATGGCGCGCAGATCTGGCGCGACATGGATCCGGCGATCCGCGCCAAGGCCGAAGGGCTCGAAGTGCTCTACAACCTCGACCTGCGCTACACGCATCAGAAGTTCGGACTGCCGAAAACCTTCCGCGAACTGCGCCCGCACGACATCGATATGGAGGCGATGATCGCGTCCAAGCCGCGTTCGATCCATCCGGCGGTCTGGACTCGCGCCAGCGGCGAGAAGGTGTTCCACATGACGCCCTACGGCTGCCAGGGCGTGGTCGGCGACGAGAGCCCCGCGGCCTTCGCGCTGCTGTCCGAGATCTGGGACGAGGCGATGCGCGTGATCAAGCCCTACTATCACCAGTGGCACGCGACCGACATGGTGATCTGGGACAACTGGCGCGTGCTGCACGAGGCCTGCGGCTGCAATCCCGCCGAGGAGCGCATAGTCCACCGCACGACGATCAAGGGCGACTATGGTCTCGGCCGGTTCGAGACGACGCCCGAGCTCAGCGGCGCCGCCTGACCAAAAAGAAAGCCCGGCTCCTGAAGAGCCGGGCTGAGTTGGTTGACGGGAGGAGGGATCGGTCCCCGTCAGGGTGACTGGTTGGAACTTGCGACTAGAACTTGATCGCGGCCGATAGCGTGAAGGTCGTGCCGACGTCGTAGGTGTTGAACTCGACGACGTTGGCGCCCGCCTGCTGGTATTCGCGATGACGCGTGTGCAGCAGGTTGCGGCCTTCGGCCTTCAGCTCGAACTCCTGGCCGAGGAACGTGACACCTTCGCGAAGGACCAGGTCGAGGTTGATGCCGGGACGCTCGATCACGTCGGGCTGGCCGGTGAAGCCGCGGCTGACGGCACGCGGGCTTGCATAGCTCAGCAGGATTGTCTGCTGCGACAGGCGCTCGGTGTTCTCCAGGCCGAGTTGCAGGTTGACGAGGTGATCGGACTGACCGGTCAGCGGTGCATCGTCGCGGAAGTAGTCGGTCGCCTTGGTCGAAGCCGCGGCGTAGACAGCCACGGTGTCGGTATCCTTCACCTGCAGCGTGGACTTCGAATAGGTGTAATTGGCGACGATCACCGCGCGGCGGCTCGTGAGCCAGCCACCGGCTTCCGACAGGTCGAAGTATTTCTGCAGTTCGAACTCGGCACCGTAGAGCTGGGCCTTGGGCGCGTTCGCGTAGCTCGTGACGGCATCACCGGCGAGCGGGAAGACGAACGATTCGATCGGGTTGTTGATCTTCTTGTAGAAGCCCGAAATCGACAGACGCTGCTCGGGGGCGAAGTACCACTCGACGCGGGCCTCGCCGTTGTAGAGCTGGCTGTCGATCAGCAGCGGGTTACCCAGATACTGGCGGTTGCTCTCGGGATCGAAGAACGGTTGATAGATCAGCTCGCGGAACTGCGGGCGGGCGATCGTCTTCGAGGCGCTGATGCGGATCTGCAGGTCGGGACGGACCTGGTAGGTCAGCGTCGCGGCCGGCAGCCAGTAGTCGTTGTTCAGCGGGGCCGGATTGGCAAAGGTCGGCGGCGTGGCGAACACCTGGACAGCCTCGACCGACTGCTTCGCCTTTTCGAAGCGGACACCCGCGTCGAGGCTGAACTGCTCGTTGAGCTCCCAGTTGACCTTGGCATAGCCGGCATAGTTGCGCAGCTTGCCGCGGAACGACGGAGTCGAGGTATCGGATTCGATGAGGTCGATGCCACCGACCGGGGTGGTCAGGGCATTGCCGTTCGCATCCTTGGTAGCGCCAATGATCAGGCCCGGCGACAGCAACAGGTCGGGCCTCAGCACGGCCGCCTCGGCCGGAAAGTTGCTCGAAGCGCGGAACAGGAACTGGCGTCGCGAGCTGACGCGGTTGGTGTCGCTGAAGGCGCCGCCGACCGTGGCCTTGATCGCGGGGGTAAGCTCGTAGGTGATGTCGACCCCGCCCGACCACAGATCCTCGTTGAGATCCGAGAAGGCAACGCTGGCTTCACCGGCGTTGCCGTTCAGGCGGTTGACGTAGAGCGCGCCGAAGGGATCGGCCGCCGCGTTGGTACGGACATATTCGAACGAGAACTCGTAAGGCGCCTCGCGCTGCGAGTTGGCAAAGCCGGCGCGGACGTCGACCGAGAGGCCATCGGTGGGCTTGAATTCACCGACCAACTGCGTGTCGATCAGCTGGCGCTCGTACCAGGCCGTATCCTGCTTCATGCGATCGGTGTCGGGGTTCTGCGCCGGATTGCGGCCGACACCCAGACGCGCCTGCTTGATCGTGTCGCGGATGTAGAGATTGGTCCAACGAACCTTGTTCTCGCCCCATTCGAGACCGAGGCCGAGCATGCCGTTGGCGACGACGCGGTTGTCCGTGGTCGTGCGCGTGAAGTCTTTCTCGAGTTCGGACAGATCGGCGTTGGCCGTCGGTGTCTGCTGCAGCGCCTGGCGGTTGCGCCACTTGTTGCTGAAGCCGGCCGCGGCGATCACGCCGAGGTCGACACCGCCGAGATCGAAGGTCTTGCCAGCCGAGAACGAGAGCGAATAGGCGGGCGGCAGATCGTGCACGCGCTGCAAGGTGGCGCGGCTGAAGCGGACCAGTTCGCTGCCGATCGCGCGGCCGAGCGTGGGATTGCCGTTCACCAGCGCGCCGCTGTCGAAATAGGACTGCAGTGCAGGCGGCAGGTCGCGGCTGCCGTTGTCGAAGCCGGTCCAGTCGGACTTGGCGCCGAAATAGCTGTAGCCGTTGCGGCCGGTGGTTTCGGTGTCGACCGTGCCGCCGACGCCGATCGTGATGAACGGGTCGCGCGGGGTCGACTTGGTCGTGAGGTTGATCACGCCGCCGCCGAACTCGCCCGGGTAATTCACCGAGTAGCTCTTCTGCACGAGCGAGGAGGCGATGACGCCGCTCGGGAAGATGTCGAGCGGCACCACGCGGCGCAGCGGTTCGGGGCTTGGCAGCGGCGAACCGTTGAGTAGAGCCAGCGAATAGCGATCGCCGAGGCCGCGGACGTAGACCAGGCCGTTGCCGACGACGCTGAGGCCGGTGACGCGACCGAGCGCGCCGGCTATGTTGCCTTCGCCCGTACGCGCGATTTCTGCGGTCGATAGGACCGAAATGACCTGGTCCGATGCCTTGGCGATGTTGCGTTCGCGGTTGCCCGTGACGACGATCTCGCCGCCGGGCACCGAAACCTCGACCTCTTCCTCTTCGGGCGCCGCAGGAGCGGGCTGGGCCACGGTTTCGCCGGTCGGTGGCGTATCGGCGGGCGGCGCAGCGTCCTGCGCATGGGCGATGGATGGCGCAACGAGGGCTGAGGTGAGCAGCAAAGCGCCGGCGAGCCGCGACGTCTTCGACATCGGAAATCCCCTAAAATCAGATGCAAGGACGGGGGCAGCCACGACCGGCTGCCCCCGTATTCAGGTCAGGCAGCCGCCGTTCAGGTGGTGGGCAGCGAGGTGCACGACGTGTTCGTCGCACCCAGGTTCGCTGCCGCGCTGTTGCAGGTCCAGCCTGCGTACCAGGTGTCGGTGGCGTTGCGCACCGCGCCGATCCAGGTCGTGGTGTCGAAGAAGCTCGACGTCGCCTTGGGGTCGGTGGCCGTCACACCCGTCTCGTTCGCGCCGTTGATGAACAGGCTGCTGAGCGTGGAGGTGAAGGCATCGTTGTTGTTGTTTGCGCCCGTGCCGAACGCCGTTGCAACCTGGGCAGGGGTGTACGAGCCCGAACCGAGGAACTTCGCGGCGTTGCAGCTCAGCACGACCGAGAGCGCCTTGAGCGTTGCGGGCGTGGTGCCCGAGCCGTTCAAACGGACGCATTCGTTGTTGGGGCTGAAGATGATGCCGTTGATCAGCGTCGTATCCGAGTTGCCGCGGAACAGGGCCGAGGCCAGGTCGTTGGCTTCGCTGTTGGTGCTCGTCTGGCGCTGGATCGCCGTGAAGTTGGCGACGGCGAGCTTGGTGCGCGGCGTGTCGGTCTCGTTGCCGTTCGAGTCGATCTCGAACAAGGCGTCACCGGCACCGTCACGCTGGACGATCAGCGCGTACTGGACATTCATCTGCGCACCCGTGTCGACGTCGAGGCTGTCGTCGTCGGCGCCGATCGAGACGTAGTACTTGAGGTTCGGGCTGCCGCCGAACCATTCCGAACCGTCGTCCGAGCTGTTGTACGACTGGATGTGGTCGAGCACGGTGCCGGTGCCGACGCCTTCGCCGGTCAGCGACTGCAGTTCGACGTTCGAGCCGAGGATGAAGCCCGAGTAGCGGATCTGCACGTAGCTCATGCGGCCTGCATTGTAGGCGCTGTCGGTGCCGCCGAAGCGAGCCGGATCGGCCGCACCTTCGGTCTGGCGTTCGCAGTTGTTCGAAGCGACGCTGCCGGTGACGCAGTCGGTGGTCGGTGCGCGGCCCATCAGCACGACGCCGCCCCACTGGCCCTGCGAGGTCTCGGTGACCTGGCCGGTGACGTTGTCCTTGCTGGTGAAGATGATCGGCGCGGTGGCGGTGCCGACGGCGTTGATCTTGTTGCCGCGGTTGACCGCGAGCCACGAAGCGCCCGGGGCGCCGATCAGCGTCGCGCCGGCTTCGATCGTCAGCGTGACGTTGGTGTCGGCGGTCAGGTTGGCCGTGGGGCAGCCGACGGTCGAGGTCGCGAAGGACGCGGTCGGAGCGGTAAAGCCGCCGTCGCAGCCGACGTCGACGCGGCCGTTCATCTGGTAGACCAGACCCGTGATCTTGGGGAGCGTGGTGCTACGGTCGACGACGCGCGGCAGAGTGCAGACACGGTACGAACCGGTCGGGCCGGTGATTACGCCGTCGTTGACCAACTGCGTCGTGGCCGTGATCGTCGGGCACGAAGACGCCGCGACGATGTTACCGGTGCCGGGCGTGGGCGTCGGGCTCGGGCTGGGCGTGGGGGCAGGGTTGATGATGACGTTGCCGCCGGTGCCGGGCGAAGCGATGTCGCTCGGTCCGCAACCAGCAAGCGCAACGGCGCTGCAGCCGACAAGCAACAAGCCATGGATATTCTTCACGGTAAATTCCCCCTCATGGTCGAGCGGCGCGAGCCCTCTGGCCGCGGCGAATCGCCAATTAGAGGAGGTAAATGACAGTTTGTTTTCGGTATCATGACAGTATCGGTATTGTTGTTCATGACGTTTTCGTGACAATTGTGTCAGTGCTTGCGTACAGGCGGTTTCGGCTTTTTTCGGGCCTCGAGTAATTCGGCCTGAGTATTAGATTGCGGATGAAGATGGCGGTGAAAGTCCGGCAGTGACCGACGCGCGCAGGTGGGTGCTGGTTAAGTCGGCTGCTTTTCCCGAATCGGTGTGCGATTGCCGGCATGTGGCGATTGCAGTTTTATGACACTCACGTCATTCTTGCGCTCGCAGCGCCTGCGGGCGGGGGCGGCGATCACGGCGAATCGGCGGAAATTGGCGGATGCACACGTCGATTGCAGTTTTATGACAGTTGCGTCATTTTGTTTCCAGATCGCGATGAATGCGGTTTACTCGTGCCATTGCATTGATGGGGAGTTTGCCAATGTCCGCTACTCTGACGCTCGCAGGCCTCCTGCTTGCCCAGTCCGCCTGGTTCGTCGATCCGAGCGCGATCGAACGGACCGATGTCGCTTACGAAGCGATGGCCCACGGTCGCACCGATGCCGCGATCACCCAGCTTCGCGACAACGCCGAACGCGATGCCGCTACGCTGATCAATCTCGGCACCGCCTATGCCCGCAAGGGTCAGCGCGCCGAGGCCCTCGAATGTTTCAACGCTGCGATGGCTGCCGATCGCTATGAACTGCAACTTGCCGACGGAAGCTGGATGGACTCGCGCCGCGCCGCTCGCATCGCTGCCGCGCGGCTCGATCGGGCGAGCACGCTCGCCTCGCGCTGACCGGTTTGAAGCGTCGCCGCAGGCCCTTTTCCGCAGCCTGCGGTGACGCTTCGTCACATTGCCGTCATTTTACTGGCGCAACGGGCCCACAGGAGGGCCCTGTGACACACCGATTCCCGAAGTCTTCGCCGCTGCGTGCGGCCTCTATCCTTTCCATTCTCTTGCTCCTCGTTCCTGTGCCGGCCTTCGCGCAGGCAGTCGGCGGCGCTGATCCCGCAGGCTCCGGACCGATCGTCGCTGCCATGGGCTGGCTCCAGGGCACGCTGCTCGGCAACGTCGCCACGGCGGTCGCGGTCATGGCCGTCGCCGCGGTCGGCTTCATGATGCTGACGGGCCGGATGAACTGGCGCTTCGGTGCGACCGTGATCATCGGCTGTTTCATCCTGTTCGGCGCCGGAGCGATCGTCACGGGCATCCAGTCGGCCGCGGGCTGATGGGCGGCGAGATCGTGCCCCTTCACGATGGCCCTCTTCACGCCGCCGCCGCCAGCGGGCAGAAGGTGACCGTGCCGCGCAGCGTCTATCTCGATGCCTATCTCGCCCCCTTGCGCCCCTGGCTCGAGCGCGAGAGCGTGACCGAGATCCTGGTCAATCGCCCGGGCGAGCTCTGGGTCGAGGATGCCATGCATCCGGGCATGCAGCGCATCGAGCTCGCCGAAGTAGACGACGAACTGCTCAAGCGGCTGGCCGAACAGGTCGCGCGGATCAGCCACCAGGGCATCAACCGCGAGCATCCGCTGCTCGCCGCTACGCTACCCGACGGCGGACGTATCCAGATCGTCGGCCCGCCGGCGACGCGCCGCAACTGGGCCATGGCGATCCGCCGCCACCGCCTGCTCGAGCTGCCGCTCGACGCCTATGACCGTGGCCCGATCGCCGCGCCTATCGAGGCGCCGATGCCCGATGCGCAAGACGAGCCGATCGCCTTTCTGCGCGAGGCGATCCGCCGACGTCGCACGATCCTGATCTCGGGCGGCACCTCGACCGGCAAGACCACCTTCCTCAACGCCATGCTCAGCGAAATCCCAGGCGATGAGCGTGTGGTCCTCGTCGAGGACACGGCCGAGCTCCGGCTGCCGGGCGCCAATGGCGTCGGCCTGATCGCGGTCAAGGGCGAGCTGGGCGAGGCCAAGGTCTCGGCCAACGACCTGCTCCAAGCCGCGCTGCGCCTGCGCCCCGATCGCATCGTCCTGGGCGAGCTGCGCGGCACCGAGACCGTCAGCTTCCTGCGCGCGATCAACACCGGCCATCCGGGCTCGTTCTCCACGGTCCATGCCAACACCCCGCGCGGCGCGCTCGAGCAGATCGCGCTGATGTCGATGCAGACCGGCATCGGTCTCACCCGCGCAGAAACGCTCGAATATGCGGCCTCGGTGATCGACGTCGTGGTTCAGCTCGACCGGCGCGAGGGCAAGCGCGGCATTGCCGCGATCGCCGAATCGCAGGCCTTGCTGGGCTAGCGATCAGCCGGCCTCGAAGGCCAGGGTCACGGTATAGCTATAGAACGGCGCCGCCGCCCCGCTCGGCGCAGCGGCGCGGTGGCGGACAAGAAGGAGATAGCGGCCGGCGTCGGGAGCCGTCACGGTAAACCGGCCGGCCGCGTCGGTCTTGACCTCGGCCACCTGCTTGCGGCCGTCGTAGAGCCCGGCCTCGCGCCACAGCGTCACATTGGTGGCCGCGAGTGGCTTGCCGTCGAACAGCGCTTCGAACTGTGCGGGCGCACCCGCGGCATAGGCGGTCGGGTCGATCAAAGGGTGGAGTTCGAGCGCCTTGCCGCGCGGAGCCAGCGCGCCGAGGCCGGTGGGCTTGCCGCGCAGGACATAGGCGTCGGCCAAGGTCGTGCTCTGTACCGCGGCGGTCTCGGCCCCGGCCGGCGGCGCGCCGTCCTCGCCGGCCATCTTCCATTCGGTACCGCTGCGAAACATCTTGCCCATGCGCCCGAGCCGCTGTCCCGACGAGAGGCGATAGACGCCGTCGGCAGGCACCGCTGCCTCGACCAAGGTGCGATCGGCGGTGAACAGCGGCGCGCCGAGCCTGGTCACCTTGCCGTCGGGTGCGGTGATCTCGAAAGGCGCGTCCTTCATGGCGATGTCGGGGCGGAAGGCGTCCTCGCTGAAGGACGCCTCGATCGACACCTTGTCGCGGGGGCCAAGGTCGAACAGGCCAGGCTCAACATAGGGCATGTGTGCCCAGGCAGGGGCGCTTGCGGCCAGCGCCATGAGCGCCGTGGTAACACGCATTGCGATAGTCATGATCGTCATCCCCCGAGCCTCGCTGATTACGCGTAAATACGCGAACGATTCGCAATAGCAAGATCCGTCGGAGAACCGCGCTCAATCGCCGTCGAGCGGCGCAGGCCGGAAGCTGTGATCAACACGCGCGCGGAAGTTGAGCAGCCGCGCGGGAGCCTCGCCGGTACGGAACGAATAGGTCACACCCGCGGGGATGTAGATCGAACCACCCGCAGCGAGCGACTTGTCCTGCCAGTGCAGCGAGCCTTCGGCGACATAGAAGATCTCGTCCTCGTCGTGGGCGTGTGGCGCGATCAAGGTCTGCGGGTTCAGCCGCATCTCCATCAGCTGCATGGTCTTCTCGTCGCCGCCTTCGTGGAACGAGAGCTGGCCCTCGAGCTCGGTCGCGTCGATGTGGTCGCGCATCCAGCCCATCGGGATGTCGCCGATCTTGCGCCAGACGAGATGATCGGGGTGGTGCACGCGGATCGTCATGATCGTTCTCCCTTTTGTCGATCGCGGAATGCCATGCCCGAGCTTTGACTGTCTCGCGGTCATCGGCCAATGTTGCCCCTCAAACGGCCATCGCCGCGGCGATCGGGCAGAGGAGCAAGACGTGGCGCGGTTCGACATCGATCCGGATCTCGAATGCGGGCTGGTTACGCTGGTCGATCCGGCCTCGCGCGCTTTCGCCGGGGCGCTGATCCAGGACGAGTTCGACATCGACAGCCCGTGGCACCACCACGACATGCACCAGCTGCAATATGCCTTCGAAGGCTCGATGGAACTCGAGGACGATGGCGGGCGGCACCTGTTGCCACGCAGCCTGGCCGGCTGGATCCCGGCGGGCACGCGCCATCGTAACAGCCTGCACCGGATCTCGTCGGTCTCGGTGCTGCTTGCGCCTGACTGCGTGCCCGAACCGGGCGAGGGCGTGCGTATCTTGCGGGTCTCGCCGCTGATGCGCGAGATGATCGCCGAGGCCGCGCGCTGGCCGCTCGGCACGCGCCCCGACGCGACAGGGGAGGTCTTCTTCGCCGCCTTCGCGCGGCTTTGCGGCGAATGGATCGCCGATCGCGCGCCTTTGACCCTGCCGACCACGCCCGATCCCGTACTCGGCGTCGCCCTCGCGGCGGTCCGCGCCGATCCCGCCGGTTGCCGGATGGACGATGCGGCAACGGCCGCCGGCCTGTCCGAGCGTTCGCTGCGCCGGCGCTGCCAGGCGCAGCTCGGCATGGGCTGGGACGAATACCGCCGGCGGGCACGGCTGCTCGCCTCGGTCGAGGCGCTGACCGAAAGCGAGCGTTCGATCGCCCAAGTCGCCGCCGATGTCGGCTTCGAGAGTCAGAGCGCCTTCGCTCGGGCTTTCCGCCGGCTCACCGGCGAGGCGCCGCAGGCCTTTCGCGCGAAGGCGCGGCGGCGGGGTTAGGCCGGCTTGGGCTCGCGCGGCCAGCGGTGCGTCGGGCGTGTGAGCATCGTGATACCGGCGTCGAGATCGCAGACTTCGGCCAGCTTTTGGGGTAGTCTGGTGATCTCGGGCTTGGCGAAAGCCTCGATCGCGGCGTCGATGCTGGGAAACCAGCTTTCGTCGATCGCCTCGAAGGGGAAGTCGACCGGCGGGCCGTCGACCGTGGAGTTCAGCGCCCAGCGCTGGACCCCGAGCGCGGGCGCGAGTTCGGCGGCAAGCTGGCCGTATTCGCCCTGAAGGAAGCCGTCGAGCCGTTCGCGCGAGACGCCCTGCTTGCGCTTGAGGAAACGAAAGATCGCTGCCTCACCGACCTTGCCGTCGACGAAGCGCGTTTCCTGCGCCCAGAAGCTGAACTCGGGCGTGTAGCGATCGAACACGCGCAGTTCGTCCTCGTCGATCAGCGCGCGCTGTTCCTTCGAGAAGCCCTTGCCGTAGAAGGTGTCGAGCACCGGCGCTTCGGCGACGCTGACTCCGTCGTGCTCGGTCGAGACGGGCAGTTGGGCGACGCGCGGATCGTCGACGCGTGTGGTGTAGCGCATCCAGTCGATCGTGCCGTCCATCGCGGGGAACTGGCTGGCGAAGACCGCGTGGCTCTTCCACGTGCGCGGCCAGTCTTCCCAGGCGACGTTCTTGGCGCGTCGCGCCAGGTAGAGCATCTTGTAGGGCATCGGTTCTTCCTCTCGATTCATGCGGGTCCGAGCCCGCTTCGTGTCAGTCCAGATCGGCCTCGCTGAACACCGCGATCGGTTCGATCGGCTTCATGGCGATCAGCGGGATCACGCGTTCGGTGCGCGTCTGGTAGACGCCGTAGAACGGATAGCTGTCGACCATGAATGCCCAGACCTTGTCGCGATCGGCTCCCGCGGGCTCGCGCCAGGTGGCGCGGAAGGCCTGGGTGGCGATCTGGAAGTCGACCGTCTCGGCGGCCAGGATGTTGTGGTACCAGTGCGGGCTGTCGTCGGCGCCACCCTTCGAGGCGCAGATCACCACTTCACCGCCTATGTCGCCATAGGACAGGCCCTGGATCATCGTCTTGCCGCTTTTGCGACCCTTGTAGCGGATCAGGCAATGGGTGCCGAACGGATGGCCGCCGGCGCCGGTCAGGTCCATGATGTGGCCTTGGCGCCCGCCCGAGCGCAGATAGAGCCGGCGATGCTCCTTGACCCAGTCGAAGGTGCCCGCCGGGCGCGTGATTTCGGGTAGTTGTTCGCTCACCTTGCTGTCTCCCTCGGCGTGGGGACTATGCAGCATGATGGCGCGGAACGAGAACACGGCGAGGCAAAGCGGCTAGTCGCTGACGGCA
>SECS01000176.1 GCA_004211435.1 Novosphingobium sp.
AACCCCGGTCATGCCGGTGAAGATCTCTCGCGTTATGAACGACCGGCAGCTTCACTCGTTTTTCGATCCGAAGGGGACTTACCGGATCGTCCAACACCCCGGTCATCCAGACCTGATTTCTCGCGTGGTGAACGGGGGGTAGCTTCGGCCGTTTCACGATCCAAAAGGGGATTAAGCGGATCATCCAACGACACGGGCCATGACTAGGCCTCCATCCAGCGACAGGATAGCAACCTTTCTCGTTATAGCTTCCCAGCCCGGAATAACTCGATGCGGTTGAGCGCCGCCCGCATGCTCTGCGACCGGCCGATTTCATTGTCGCTCTGGCACGAGTCCCAATAGTAGCGGATCGCGTCCGCCGGTATGCCGAGGAAGCGCAGCGACCGCAGCGCAAGCCGAACATCCGGCCCGGTTTGCTTCCCCGCTTCCGCACGCATCGCGGCTGCGCGGAGGACCTCAATCGCGTCATCCATCGCCGAGCATCTTGATCGTCTCGGATGCGAACCCGCGCATCGCCATCTGCCAATAAGGCGGCGCGTCTTCCCATTTGCCCGGATCGATCTCGCGATCGCGACGGCTTTCCCACATACGCTCGGCAAGCTCGTCGATCAGGCCCTCAAGATCATTCGTGGTGCAGATGCGGCAGCGATGGGCCATGGCGCTTACAGACACGCCCAATCGAGTTCCGCATCGTCGAGCGCCTCGTAAGCGTCACCCTCGGCGCGAACGTCCCGCAGGTATTTGCGGATGTCGTCCGGATCGCCGAGCCGCGGGAAGTTTCGGTCTGCCTTGAACGCGCGCGATAGCTCGCCGATCCAGCCCTTGCGCTCCTTCTGCGCAAGCAGCCACTGGCCGAACGGCTGTCGCGCTGGTGGCTCGCGCAGATCGGCAGAATAGGTGACCTCGATCGGGGTGAGTGGCTCGATCGCCGGCAGAGCCTCAGGCGGCACATGGGCTGCGAAGTCGAAAGTCTGTTGGCCAGCGGCTTCAACCTGGGCGGCGGTCGGCCGCACCTCTTCCTCAGCGACGAATTCTAATGCGTGTTCCATGGCCTTGCTCCAGCGACTCAGCGGGCAACGGCTATATCATGTTCTTGTTACGTTCTTACAGGGCCAGTTCACGGGTCGTCGCAATGCTGTAGCTCTCTGGCAGTAGAATCGCTACGGGCGCTGCGAGCTCGAATGAGGTGCATATGGCCGGTCAACTAATGCCCGATTTCGAGGATTCGACGCTTACCACCGACCAGCATGGGATGCTTGAGCTGCTCGGAAGGCCGCGGATCATTGGCTACAGTGTTCTGGAATTTCTTTTAGAGCCGCCGCAATACGAGGGTGTCCCGAGTATCGCCCGCGCGCAGAGAATTCACCAAGCATGCCCTGTCGTCAACGTGCTCGGCCGCCATCGTGTCGTGCTGCCCAATGGCGACGTGAACGAACACGACGAGCAAATCGAATGGTGTTAGTTCATCCGCTCAGCTTCTGAGCCGCGGCGTCAAGTTTCTCGCGACTGTTGCCGTGCTCGGCGATCAGCTTTTCGGCCTGATCGATTGAAATGGCGTGCTTGTCGGCGAAATGACGGACTTCGTATTCCTCGCCGCCGGCCACAAGCTTGCGATCCTGGCCTTGCTTGGTTTTGTCGTCGGACATGTCGGTCTCCTTTGACATCTCAACTGACGGTTTTGAACGTGGTTCCCGCTAAGTGCTTGAGTCACATAGGAACCTTTTGATGCCTGGCCGAGTACCACTGCAATGCAGAGGTACTTCTTCCATTTGTACGACACTCTTCATGCTCCTGATGAAGAGGGGACGTGCTGGCCAAACGACCGTTCGGCTCTTGAGAACGCGTTGGCCGCTGCTCGGGACGTGGCTAGCGCAGAGGTTCGTTGCGGCACTTTGAACCTAGATCATTTCATTGTGGTCGAGACGGGCGATGGTCGCCAAGTCGGCACAGTCAAGTTCGGCGACGCAGTGAAGGTCTTCGGAGCCTGACCGCTAAAAGCCTGCCGCAAGGACGTTCTCAGCGCCCCATTCGGCCGAGCCTCGGGAAAGTGCCCCTCGAAAGCCGCTCGCAAGGCGGCGCGCTGACGTCGCCACCTTCGCAAAGCTGTTCATAGACCTCCGCCGGGACGTCACGGAAATCGTAACGGCGGCTTCCGCGAAACCATACGGTGAGCGCGCGCGTCGATGCGTCGTAGCCAACACGTTCGATCGCCACTGATTTGGAAGTGTACTGCTTATTCATATGAACTGATGCGCACCAGGGCCTGGCAAGTTCCGGGCAGCCCGAGCGCATGCGGCAAACCGAATCCGGGCCGCGGTGGCCTGCGCGCTCGTCACCTGCCGGTATCACCATCTTCATCGTCGTCGCGATCTCGCGCAGGCGGGGTCGGCTTCGTCTTTTCTGCAAGTAGGTTCACCTGCGTCGGATAGGCGAAGCTGATATCGTGATCCCGGAAACGCCGTAGGATCGCCGCGGTGACCCGGTCGCGGGCTTCCGGCGGGAAGTCGGCCTCCAGCGATTCGAACTCGACGTCGTAGCTCAGGCCGTGGGGCGCGAAGCCGTTCACGCCGCCGTGGATCAGCGTGTAGCCCTCGCTCTCGACAGCATCCTTCAACAGCGCAGGAACCTCGAGGATTACATCTGGCGGCGTCCCATAGCCGAGGAAGAAATCAAACTTGAACCGGTTGCGCAGCCGGCGTGTCGTGTTTAGAATTTCGAAGTCGAGTAGCTTCTTGTTGGCGATGATCCGCTCTTCGCCGGGACCGCCTCGAATTCGCGTCGATTTGAGGCCGATCGCTTCAACCGTGCCCGAGCCCGCGCCCTTGTCGTAAGAAATCGAATCCCCGATCCGAAACGGTCGATCGAACAGGATGGCGAGGGCCGCAAAAAGGTCCGCGAAGACACCTTGGGCCGCAAGGCCGATCGCGATGCCGCCGATGCCAAGACCGGTCACCAGGCCGGTCACATTCACCCCGAGGTTGCTCAGCGCCACGACCAGCGCGATGGCGAAGAGCGCAATGGTTACGAGCAGCCGTATGATCCCGAGCGCGTTGACCAGCGCCCGGCTGTTGCGCTCGTGGTCGCGGGTGCGATGCTCGATCGTGCCGAAGACGATCTCACGCGCCCACAAGGCGGCTTGGAAGACGGCGGAGATCGTGAACAGCGTCACGATCGTGGTCGCGAGCCAGGCGGGAGCATCCGAATAGCCAATCACCAGCCGCGCTGCGACGAGCATCATGAAGATCTGCCCGGTCCGTGCGAAGGCGCGGCCGAGAATGCTATACCAGTTGGCGGCACCTTCGCCTCGCCGGCAGAGCTTGATGCTCCATCCTCTTAACAGATTGAGCACGAAGTAGATCGCGATGCCGGCTGCGGTCGCCATAGCGATCTGAAGCCAATGAGCCCCGATCCACAGCGTGGCTTCGTCGACCATCCGGTCGATGCTGAGGCGAAGATTCATCTGAGTTAAGTCGTCCCATCAATGCTGGCGCCCTTTAGAATTCGGAGCTTTCCAAGCGGTTCCCATGGGCGTCCGCGCTTCGCGGCGAACCGGGACGGTTAGCCCAATGGGCTGTGATCTTCCAGCGTGGCGGAGCGCCGCCGGCGCGTCCGGCAAGAGGGAAGGGGGGCGGGGGAAAGTGTCCGGGAGGATCCGGGCGCCAGAAGGAGATGCCCCAATGACCACATCCGTAAAGCTTGCCAGGCTCACGCTCTCGCCGATCAACGTCCGCCAGCGGCCCGATGATCTGCTAGAAATCCCGCAGCTCGCTGCCGATCTCGAAGCGCGCGGCGTTCTCCAGAACCTTCTCGTGACTCCGATTAAAAAGCCACGCGGCACCTTCGAGGTCTTTGATGGCGGTAGGCGCCTGCGCGGTCTCAAGCTCCTTGCCGAGCGCGGCGCTATCGACGCCGAGACCTATGAGGCACCAGTCAAGGTGCTCGTCGGCGACGAAGCGATGTTGTCGGAAACGTCGACCGCAGCCAACTTCCATCAGCTCAAGATGACGCCGGCCGAGGAGTGCCGCGCGTTTCAGTACTTCATCGGTCTCCACAATGACATTGACGGGGTCGCCAAGCGCTTCGGCCTGACGCGCCGTTTCGTCGAGGACCGCCTGCGTCTCGCCACGCTTGCCGAGCCGATCTTCGAGGCGCTGAGCGAGGGCGCTATCACACGCGATGTCGCCAAGGCCTATGCCTCGACCGAGAACCAGGAGAAGCAGGTTCTCGTCTGGAACGGCTACGGTCACGGCTACGCCAATGCCGACACGATCCGCCGCGTCATCGCAAACGAATCGATGAAGTCGAACGACCCGGTCGCCGTGCTTGTCGGTGAGGATCGCTATGCCCAGGAAGGCGGTAAGATCGACCGCGACCTTTTCAGCGATTGCGGCGATCGCTGGGTGAACCCCGAGATCGCGCAGCGCATCGCCGGGGAGATCATGGAGGCCAAAGCCCAGCGTGTCGGTGAAGAACTCGGTCTCTCCTGGGTGAGGCCGATCGCGTCCAACTATGTCCATAGCGCGGCCGCGGGCCTCTATCGGGTCGCGCTTCCGCTGCCGCCGCTCACCGAACAGCAAGCAAAGCGTCTGGAAGACATCTCCGCTCGCCAGGAGGCCATTGCCAGCGAGATGGACGACGAGGCCCTCGATGCGGAAGCCTACGGCGCGCTCGACCGCGAATACGATGCCCTCGCCGACGAGGAGCAAGCGGTCCACCAGCGCGCGCCCGTCCTGCCCGACGAGCTTAGGGCGCGGATCGGCGCCTTCCTCAAGCTCACACCGGAGGGCGAAATGATCCTCGACAGCGAATATTACAGCGAGGAGCCCATTTGTACGTCTAGCGAGGAAGACCCCGCCGACGATGGCGCGGCCGGGGATCGCGAAATCCGTAGGAGCGATGGTCCCACGCCGGCACCCCTACCCGAGACGATCGCCCCGGGCGGCAAGCCGCTCAGCGCGCGGCTCTATGATGAACTCGCCATGCAATAGCCACGCGCGCGGCTCGGACCCAGTCGGTGCGCGAGCCGAGCCATCGATGAAGTCGTGCAACCGGCGAGGCGCGGCCTGGCATGAAGGTCAGGTCGCTTCCTGAATCGGGCCTGCAATAGCTGAGGCGGCGGTTCCGCCGAGCATCGACCGCCGGCGACCGCGCCCATGAAGCTCGGGCCCGAAGAAGGGCCCTCAAAGCACTCGCTCATGTTTCAGGCAACGCCTTGAGCCGGTCCCCGGATCGAGGGTCCGGCGGTCGCCCCGCTAGCCGTCTGCATCAGGGGTCTGTCGAGAAAGGCCTCGATCCTGGCTGCAACTTCATCCCTGTGCGTCAACACGAAGAGGTGACCCGCATCGGCCAGGACGCGCAGATCGGCGTCGCTCAACAGAAACTTGAGGATCTGGCCGTTGGCAGGCGGAACCAACCTGTCTTCGGCGCCCATCAGTACCAGGGTCCTTGCCCTGACCCGGGTGAGCTTGCGAACGCTCGTCCAGCCGGCAATCGCAAGGAGCTGATGCAGGTAGCCTGAGCTGCTCGGCGGCCGGATGCGTGTCGCATAACCTTCAAGACCCGAGGTTCGGCCACCATAGAGCGCGTGCAGATAGTCGTCGATCGCGCCCGGGTTGGCGTAGCGCTGCGAGGTCACCATTTTAACAAGCGAGGAAGGACTTCCCGGAATCAACGGAAAGCCGGCCGTGGTCGCGGCGAGCACCAGACGGTTGACGATCTGCGGATGGCGGTAGGCGAACTCCTGCGCAAGCATTCCGCCCCAACTCACGCCCATGACGTCGGCCTTACCAACGCCCAGTTCCTTTAGGATCCGGGCGCCAATATCCGCCATTGCCGAGAGCCGATAGGGTCCGCTGCCCGGAGCCGAGCCGCCAAGGCCAGGCATATCGAAGGTCATGACCTCGCGCCCTTTCAGGCTCTCGAGGAAGGGCGCGAGCAGCTCGATATTCGCGCCGATCCCGCTGAAGAAGAGGAGCGGACGTCCTGGCGCCACCGCCTCGTTTCCGAAACGTGCAACGCGCAAGCATCGTCCCTCGACCATATGATCGGAAAATTGCGCCTGACGAGGCCCTCGATGGGATTCCGGCATGCGTATCCTTTCCAAAGAGGAGCGATGTGGGAGATGCCGAACGGCGGCAATTTCACAACGTGCTGCACTGCAGCATGGTTCCGAAGCTCGTCAT
>SECS01000357.1 GCA_004211435.1 Novosphingobium sp.
GCGGTCAAACGGGCAGGGCCTTGCCGCGCTAGGCCGGCGGCATGCTATGCCTTGCGCCCATGGGGGATCACGACCGGACCACGAAGCGCCTGATGCGCGGGGTGGCGCATATCGAGCGCCATGTCGAAAGTCCGATTGTGGAGGATCTCTCGCTGTCCGATGTCGCGGCGTCGGCGGCGCTGTCGGACTATCATTTCCATCGGCTGTTCCGCAGCCGCTTCGGCATGCCCGTGATGGACTACGTCCGCCGCCGGCGGATCGCCCGCGCGGCTACCTTGCTGCTGACCACGCGCGAGCCGATCCTCCATGTCGCGCTCGCCGCGGGTTTCGAATCGCAGGCAGCCTTCACGCGCGCCTTTCGCCGGGTCTACCACACCTCGCCCGCCGCCTATCGCGCGCGCAGCCGTGACGTGCCCTGGCTGTCGGCGGCACCGATCAGCGAGGGCGTGCTCGCGCTGCTGCCCGGTCTGGGAGAGAGGCAGCCGCGCTGCGAGACGATCGACGGCTTTTCCGTCATGGGGCTCAGCGCGACGCTCGAGGGGAAGGGGCGCGGACACATTCCGAAGCTCTGGCATCAACTTGCCGAGCATGTCGGCTTGGAGCGCTTCGCGGCGAGCGATCGTATCGGCATTTCGGAGGGCGACGGCGCCGTCCTCGAAGGTCTGCTCGAATATATCGCGGCCTTGCGTGAGGCACCGGGCGAGAGCCTCTGTCCAGGCCTTGCAAGCCGTGCGGTTCCGGGCGGCGCCTATCTCGTCTTCGACTTCGAGGGTGCTCCCACCGAAATCGCCCAGGCCTACGACTACATCTTCGGCACCTGGATGCCCGGTTCGCGCCATGTCTTGCGCACGACGCCAAGCTTCACGCGTTCGCCGCCAGCAGGGGAGGAACTGGAGATCTGGATTCCGGTGGCCGATCGATGAGGCGCGCGCTGCTCGCTTTCGCGCTCGTGCTCGTCGGACTGGCAGCCGCTGCGCTCTGGCCGGCTTCGGCACCTGCGGGTGTCGTCGTCGAGGATGCCGAGGCCTCCGATCCCGGTTCCGCGCCGCTCGATCTGCGGATCTGGTATCCGGCGGCGCCGCCGCGTGCGACGCGGCCGCTCGTGGTCATTTCGCATGGCACCGGCGGTGGCAAGACGGGGCACGCCGATACGGCCGTGGCACTGGCGCAGGCTGGCTTCGTCGTCGTCGCGCTGACCCACACCGGCGACAACTTCCGCGATCTTGGCGCCGTGGGGCGCGGTGTCCATCTCGACCAGCGCCCGCGCCATGTCATGCGC
>SECS01000177.1 GCA_004211435.1 Novosphingobium sp.
CCGATCGCTGGAACCCTGGCCGCCGGCATCCGGACCACGCGGCCGACCCTGCCAGCCTTCACCCGACTGCTGGCGTTGCTGGCGCTGCGCCTGCCAGGCCTCGCGGCGCTGCTGGCGCGCTTCGTCGGTCAGGCCTTGGCCCGATTGCTGGCGCTGCACCTGCCAGGCTTCGCGACGCTGCTGGCGGGCCTCATCGGTCAGTCCCTGGCCCGACTGCTGGCGCCGCGTCTGCCAAGCCTCGCGGCGCTGTTTACGCGCTTCGTTGGTGAGGCCCTGACCCGAAGGCTGGCGCTGGCCGCGCCAGGCCGAATTGCCGTCGCGGCGGAAGCCGCTCCAGTCGTTGCGGCCCGGGCGACTGCCGCGGCGGCCTTCCCAATAGGCGCGCTGGCGATCGTTCCAGCGGTGGCGGGTGCCGCCGCGATCGTAGATGTAGTAGCCAGCGCCCGGATAGTAGAAGTCGTCGTACCAACCCCAATAGGGGTCACCATAATAGCCGCCCCCACCATAGCCGGTGCCGTAGCCGAGGCTGACGCCGCCATAGCCGTAGTCGTCGGTGACGCAGCCCGAGAGGCCGAATGCGGAAGCGGCGAGAAGCGCCGCGAAAAGGCGAGTCTTCATGAAGCTAAACTCTCAAAAGCCCGATTAACCGGGACTGACGAAAAGTAAACGCCTGGAAAGTCGCGATAGTTGCGGCTCAACCGACCGCCTGGGTCAGCGCCTCGGCCTCGCGCCGCAGCCGTTCGCCCACTTCGGGTCGCCGCGCGGCGGTCAGGCGCTCGGCCGGGCCGGTCAGCACGAGCGCGCCCGCAGGCACGCCCTGGCGCGAGACGATCGCCGAAGCCATGGCCACCGCGCTCGGCGCGACCTCGCCGTCGTTGACCGCATAGCCGCGCGTCAGCGTCGCGCGGAATTCCTCGCGCATGGCCGACGTCACGCCGCGTCCCAGCAGGCGTTCCTGCTCGGGCTCGGGCAGGTGCGGCAGGATCGCCCGCGCGGTCGCCGTACCTTCGACCAGTACGACCATGCCGACGGGCTGGGCCATGCGCAGCAGGTGCTCGCTCTCGATCGCGTCGATGACGACGAACTGGTCGCCGTCGGGCACGGTCAGGTAGGCGGTCTCCCCGGTCTCGCTGCGCAGCCGCTCGAGCGCGGGCCGCGCGCGCTGGCGCAGGCTGTCGGTCGAGTGCGGCGGACGCGCGATCGTCAGCACGTGTGGGGTCAGCTCCCATTGCCCCGACGCGCCGACGGCGCCACGAATCCAGCCGGCGTCGGCGAGGGTCATCAGGTCGCGCTGCACGGCCGACTTGTCCGCCTCGAGCACGCGCGCGAGGGCGCTGACGCCGATCGGCTGGCTCGCCGCAATCTCCTCGAACACCTTGAGCACGCGCGAGGCGCTGGAACTCCGCTTGACCGCCATGCCCATCCCTGCAATGTTACTATTCGATAAATCATATTACATTGTAATACGAATAGCGCAAGCGGAGAGATGGGGCGATGGCACGGATCGATGTCGACGGACTGGAGATCGACTACGAACTGATCGGCGACGAGAACGCCCCGCCGCTGATGCTGACTCCGGGCGGCCGCTACCCGCGGGATACCGCCGGCGTACCCGAGCTGGCCAGGATTTTCGCCGACAACGGCTATCGCGTGCTGATGTGGGACCGCCCGGGCTGCGGCGCCTCGGACATCGCCTTCACCGCGCCCAGCGAATCGGTGATGAACGCCGAGGCCGGTGCCGGCCTGATCCGCGCGCTCGGTCTCAAGGACATCACGCTCGTCGGCGGCTCGGCCGGATCGCGCATCTCGTTGATGATCGGCACGCGCATGCCCGAAAACGTCAAGAAGATCGCGGTCTGGTGGCTGTCGGGCGGCGCGATCGGTCTGGCCGGCCTCGCCTGGTTCTACTGCGGCGATCAGGTCGCGGCCTGCTCGAAGGGCGGCATGGAAGCGGTCGCCGCGCTGCCGAGCTGGGCCGATCAGACCGCGCGCAACCCGCGCATCCGCGAGATCCTGCTGCGCCAGGATCCCGACACCTACATCGCAACGATGCAGAAGTGGGCCGCCGCCTTCAACTATCGCGAAGACACGCCGATGCCCGGCCTCACCGAGACCGACTTCGCCAAGCTGACGATGCCGATTCTCGTTTTCCGCAGCGGCAAGAGCGACATGGCGCACACCCGCCGCACCAGCGAATGGGTCAACGAACTGCTGCCCAATTCCACGTTCCGCGAGCCGCCCTGGGACGACCAGGAGTGGAACTACGTCTCGACCTTCCCGATGGATTCGGCCAATCGCCGCGGCCGTTTCGAACGCTGGCCGCTGATCGCGCCCGACGTGCTGGAATTCCTCAAGGACTAGCCCTGGTTGTCGCATCGCCCCCACGGAAAACCGGCGCCCACTTTTCCGCGCGATGCTCTGGCGATAGGCTTGCGCGCAAGCGAACAACGGGAGACGGACATGGCGATCGATGCCGAACTCGAGCGCAAGCTGCGCGAACAGGTGGACCGCAGCGAAATCTGGCGCGTGATGCAGAAGTACGGCCGCGGACTCGACCGGCTCGACAAGCCGCTCGCGCTGTCGTGCTACTGGGAGGACGCCATCGAGGACCACGGCAACTACGTCGGCCATCCCAGCGATTTCATCGACTGGGCCGACCAGTCGACCCTCGCCTTCCAGTCGAGCCAGCACGGCCTGCTCAACCATTCGTGCGACCTCCAGGGCGACGACGCCTATTGCGAAACCTATTACCTGTTCAGCGGCGTGACCGGCGGGCCGACCAACTTCATGTCCACCGGCCGCTACATCGACCATTTCCAGAAGCGTGACGGCGTCTGGAAGATCGCCAACCGCGTCTGCATCATCGAGGGCAAGTTCGACGTGCCGGCGTCGCAGTTCGGCGCCGACCTGCCGGAGGCTTACACGCCCGAGGAGCCCTGCCAGGCCGCGCGCGACCGCACCGACGTGTCCTATCACCGCCCGCCCGTGCCGCGGCGGCCCAAGCAGCTGGCCTGACCATCGGGAACCCTCCTTCGCACCGGGCATTGCACCCGGCGTAGAAGGAGGCCCCCATGTCAGCAGCGAATCCCCTGACCATCGCTATCGTCGTCGGCAGCCTACGCCGGGAATCGATCAACCGCCGCTTCGCCGAAGCGCTGACCAGGCTGCCCGCGGCCAAGGGCATCGGCTTCACCTGGCCCGCGATCGGCGACCTGCCGCTCTACAATCAGGACGACGACGCCGATCAGCCCGCGGCGACCAAGCGCCTCAAGGCCGAGATCCGCGCCGCCGACGGCGTGATCTTCGTCACCCCCGAATACAACCGCTCGATCCCCGGCGTGCTCAAGAACGCGCTCGACCATGCCTCTCGCCCCTATGGCGACAGCGCGTGGGCAAAGAAGCCGGCGGCGGTGATCGGCACGACGCAAAGCCCCGCAGGCACCGCGCTGGCACAGCAGCACCTGCGCAACGTGATCGCCTATCTCGACATGCCGACGCTCAACGCGCCCGAGGTCTATATCCAGATGACGGAGGCGCTGATCACGCCCGAGGGCACGATCGGCCCGAAGAGCGCCGAATTCCTCGACAGCTGGATGCAGGCCTTCGTGGCCTGGGTCGAGCGGCACCGCAGCTGATCGCGGCGGCCCGGAATTTATTGGCCAGGCGATACCGCGCGCGGCAAACTGGCCGGACACGAACGAGGGAACATTGAGATCATGAAGCGATTGATCCTGCCGGCCGTGCTGTGCCTGGCGCTCGCCGGGTGCGGCGGTAGTCCCGATACCCCTGGCGCCAAGGCGGCGCACGATCGCCACGAGAATTTCGAAGCGATCGGCAAAGCCTTCAAGACGATTGGCGACGAACTCAAGAAGGGCGCCCCCGACCTCGCCGCGATCAAGACCCAGGCCACTAAGATCAATGGTTTCGCGCCGCAGGTGAAGGACTGGTTCCCCGCCGGCTCGAGTCCGAAGGACGGCGTCAAGACCGACGCGCTCGCGGCGATCTGGGAGCAGCCCGACGAATTCGGCAAGGCCGCCGCGCGCTTCGCCGAAGCTGCCGCAGCGCTCGACGCCGCGGCAGCTTCGGGCGATCTCGCCGCGGTGCGCGGAGCCACCGGCCCGCTGGGCGCCGCCTGCAAGAGCTGCCACGAGCGCTTCCGCGAAAAGGATTGATCGCACCGTTGTCCCGCGTTCCCGAGATGGGGAACGCGGGAGGCCGGCTATCACGGAGCCGTTTCGGCTTCCGCCCGCTCGCGCCGCTTGCGCGCCCAGATGTTGAGCGCTTCGACACCGGCCGAGAAGGCCATGGCGACGTAAATGTAGCCCTTGGGTACGTGCACGCCGAAACCATCGGCGATCAGCACGACGCCGATCATCAGCAGGAAGCCCAGCGCCAGCATGACCACGGTCGGGTTCTGGTTGATGAACTCGGCCAGCGGATCGGCAGCGACGAGCATGACCACGACGGCCGAGATCACCGCGATCACCATGATCGGCAGGTGATCGGTCATGCCCACGGCAGTGAGGATCGAATCGATCGAGAAGACGAGATCGAGCAGCAGGATCTGGACGATCGCCGACCCGAAGCTCAGCGCCGCCTTGCCGGCGACGCCGCTCTTCGTCTCGCCACCGCCGAACACGCTCTCCGCCGGGCGCGGATCGACGTTGTGGTGGATCTCCTTGGTCGCCTTCCACACGAGGAACAGGCCGCCGGCGATCAGGATCAGATCACGCCAGGAGAACTGCGTCTCGAACGTCGGTTCGCCGTGTGGGCCGGGCATGCCCTGAAGCCCGAGGTCGATCACCGGTGCGGTCAGGCCGACCAGCCAGGCGATCGTCGTGAGCAGGCCCAGACGCATGATCAGCGCCAGCGCGATGCCCGTGCGCCGCGCCTTCTGCCGCTGCTCGGGCGGCAGCTTGTTCGAGAGGATCGAGATGAAGATGAGGTTGTCGATGCCGAGCACGATCTCCATGACCACCAGAGTCAGGAGCGCGGCCCAGACGGCCGGATCGGAAAATAGCGTGACAAGTCCGTCCACGTTGGTCCCTTTACATCAGCGAGGCCATGGCCTCAGCGGGGCTGGTGTCGATCGGGTCACGCGCGGTGGATGAGGCCAAGGATTGGGCCGCCTGCACCGAGAGTGACTCGATGCGGTCCGACATCACGATCGTCGCTGAACGATCGCCAGAGGGGCCCGGGCCGCAGCTCGATACTATGAGCAGTCGAGTAATCGATCAAGCCAGTCTCGGTTCCCGGATCAGGCGCGCTCGTCCTTCGCCGATTCCATGACGATGTAGCTGGTGATCGTCGCCACCTGCGGCAGGGCGCCGAGCACTTCGGTGTGGAAGTGCTTGTAGGCGGCAAGGTCGGGCACTTCGACGCGCAGCAGGAATTCGATCGAGCCCGTGACGTTGTGGCATTCGCGCACCGCCGGCGCTTCCAGCATGGCGCGTTCGAAGGCGCGCTGTTCGTTGATCGTATGCCGCGACAGGCCGACCGCGACATAGGCGATGAAGCCCCCGCCCATGGCGATCGGATCGAGGACGGCGCGATAGCCGCGGATCACGCCGATGCGCTCGAGCTCGGCCACGCGGCGCGAACAGGCCGAAGGCGAAAGCCCGACGCGATCGGCGAGTTCGGCATTGCTCAGCCGGCCCTCGCGCGAGAGCTCGTGCAATATTCCACGGTCGATCCGGTCCATTTCCGGCGATCCTTGCAAATAAACCACAATCTGATCGAGGATATGCACCCAATCGCCGCGCGTCACGCGCTATCATTGCGCCATCATGCTCGACACCGGCACCCTCATAGCGCTCGCGGTCTTCGCTTTGGTCTCTTCGGCCACGCCCGGACCCAACAACCTGATGCTAATGGCATCGGGGACCAATTTCGGCTTCGCGCGCAGCAGCGCCCACATGCTGGGTGTGGCCCTGGGCTTCGTCGCGATGATCGTCGTGGTCGGAAGCGGCGTCGGCCTTGCCATCCATTCGAGCTACTACGCCGGGCTGACGCTCAAGGTCGCGAGCACGGTCTACATGCTCTACCTTGCCTGGAAGATCGCCACCGCGCCGCCGCCGAATGTCGAACTGCGCGCCGGCGGCAAGCCGATGACCTTCGTTCAGGCCGCGGCGTTCCAGTGGGTCAATCCCAAGGCCTGGGCCATGGCGCTGA
>SECS01000003.1 GCA_004211435.1 Novosphingobium sp.
CCGTAGAGCTGGCCGGCACGCTCCTCGAAGCGGCGGATCAGCAGCATCTGTTCGTAGAACGCGAGCAGCTCCTCGTCGCTCGCCTGGTAGCGCTTCTCGTTGCCGTGCGCTTCCTGAAGGCTGCGCAGCGTGAAGTTATCGTCGCCGGCTTCGACGAAGGCCGGTTCAGCCTTCTTCGCCGGCGCGGCACGGCGCTTGGTCGCAGCGGTGCCGCTTTTCACGGCGCTGCTCTTGGCAGCGGCGACGGTGCCGCTTTTGGCAGGTTTGGCCAATTGCTGTCCCTTCTGGCAGATTCGCGATTGGATATAAGCACAACGTCGCCGTGGCGATAGGCACGGCGCGATAGGATCAGCACCAAGGCAATAACATCGCGAACGCCGTCAGCGGATCAGCATCACCATTTCGTCCGGATGCGCAACGTTAAGATTGCTGCGCAGCAGTTCGCCGGCCAGATCGGGGTCCATGTTACGCGGATCGAGCAGTGCGACACGGTTGCGCAGTTCGTCCCGCTCCTTGGTCAGAACCACCACTTCGGCGCGACGCTCTGCCAGAAGGCGCTGGTTCTCGGCCCATGCGAGCACGCCGCTGGGCCCGGCCAGCGAATAGCCCGCCATGATCAGCAGACACACGAGCGCGCCGCCCTGCACCAGGCTTTCCCGGGCGAGTTTCGGTTCGGTGCGCGTTTTCTTGATCATGATTAACAGAATCACAGTTGATTCGCCGGTTCAAGCGGTTTTCGACAGTTCGTTCAAGGACTTCACGGGAAATCGCTCTTTCCTCCGCGCAGATGTCTGCGGATAACCCTCCAACGGCCTTTCCGCGCTGCCTGCAAGGCTGGACGACCGCTTCGCGAAATGTCAGACCTCCGCGCCGATGGTGCCCCTCGGGACCCCCCGCCGGAGCAGCCGAACGACGGGAAGAATGGACGATGGGCAAGTTTCTGATGGTGGTCACGAGCAGCGCCAGGGAAGGCCGTGATGCCGACTTCAACGCGTGGTACGACGGAACGCACCTCAACGAGATTTGCGCCCTGCCCGGCGTGACCGCCGGCCGCCGCTTCGACGCCATTCCCGTCACGCCGCATCCGCAGCCTGCCCCCTACCTCGCGATCTACGAGATTGAGGCCGAAGATCCCGCTTCGGTCCTGGCTGAAATGATGCGCCGTTCGGAAGCCGGCGAGATGTCGATGTCGGATGCCGTCGACGCGGAAAACGCGAAGATATGGATGTATCGGCAGCATTGATCGCTGCACTGCGGCATTCGACCGATAGGCAGGGCGCTTCGTCATCGCAGCGCTCGCGGTCGCGGAACGCTTCGGTCATATCGGCGCTTCAGCGGGTGCTGGACAGGAGTGCCAATGCTCTGGATTGAGGGTAACAACGACCGGTCGCCGGGATATGAAGCCGGCGCTGGGCTATGCATGACCGCATCGGAGCAGATGTATTTTCTCGGCGCGCCGCTGGCTCACGTGCTCCACTATGAGGACGAATTGCGCGACGACCGGTTACGTCGTGCGACGAGCCGACCCCATGCGCGCAGAACGCTCGCCTAACCGCGCTGACCGGCCTGGGCCAGATCGAAACTTTCCTGCATTCGCAGCAGCCATTCCGAACTGACCCCGAACGCTTCTTCCAGACGCACTGCACTGACGTGATCGAGCGGCCGCACACCGTGCAACAAGGCCGTGAGATGTTCGCGGGTGAAGCCGAGATGGTGGGCCAGTTCGATCAGGTCGACGCCATAAGGCTCGACGATCGCCGTGCGGAACCAGTCTCCCGGATGTAGCGCCAGCGATATCTCGGGCTCGATCATAGGTTCTCGTCTCCGCCCCGATACCGGCATTAGCCGGTCCACACCATCGCGACAACTCGGGGAGGAACTGGTGCGCCCGACAGGATTCGAACCTGTGGCCCCCAGATTAGGAATCTGATGCTCTATCCTGCTGAGCTACGGGCGCGCCGTGGCGGGTGTTAGACGGGCGGCACGCGCAAGGCAATCCGGCGCGGCCTGATGGCTCAGTTGGCTTCGCCGGGCGGCGCCACCGGGAAGGGTAGCGGCGCAACCTCGATGCCCTCGTCCGCCAGCGCCTCGGCCTCTTCGCGGGTGGCCTGGCCGTGAATGATCTCGGCGTCACGCTCGCCATAGTGCATGGCGCGCGATTCCTCGGCGAACTTGTCGCCGACCCAGCGCGAATCCTTGAGCGCTTCGGTCTGCATGGCGTGAAGCGCATGCATCAGTTTGATTGCCTCGGCGGGCATCGGCGCCTTGGTCATCGGCTGGGCGGGCGACGATGCGACCGGCACCGGCGCGAGCTGGTTGCCCTTCCGCCCGAGGTTCGGCGCCATGGGTGACTTGACGACCTCATCCGAACCGCATTCGGGACAAGAGACCAGTCCGCGTTCCTGCTGTGCGACGAAATCGCCCGAAGAGCCGAACCACCCCTCGAAACGGTGGCCCGCCTCGCGGCATTGGAGATCGAACACAATCATGACAGAGGCCTAAATGGCGATATCGCGACGGTTGGCAAGGCTTGGAAGCTGCGCGCGTACGTCGGCGATCCGCTCGGCATGGAGTTCGGCAAAACCGATGCCGGCTTCGGCCTCGCCCAGATCGAGCAGAACCTCGCCCCAGGGATCGATGACCAGGCTGTGGCCGTAAGTCGCTCGGCCGTCCTCGTGCTGCCCGACCTGGGCTGCGGCGACGACATAGGCGCTGGCCTCGACCGCGCGGGCGCGCTGGAGCAGGTGCCAGTGCGCCTTGCCCGTGGGCACGGTGAAAGCCGCAGGAATCGCGACCACGTCGCAGCGCGCATTGCCCAGCGCCTCGAACAGCGCGGGGAAGCGGATGTCGTAACAGATCGCCAGGCCGAGCCGGCCAAGCGGCGTCTCGACGGTCACCACCGCGTCGCCCGCGACATAGGCGTTCGATTCCCGCCACGACTCGCCCGTCGCCAGGTCAACGTCGAACATGTGGATCTTGTCATAGCGCGCGACGATCTCGCCGCTGCCGTCGATCACGAAACTGCGATTGGCCCAGCGGCCGTCCTCGCGCAGGATCGCCAGCGAGCCGATCGTCACCCAGATGCCCGACTTGGCCGCCGCCTCGCGTACGGCGGCAAGCACGCGATCCTCGCCCTCGGCGACGATCTTGCCGACCGCGCGCTTGCGATCGCGATCGATCAGCCCCGACATCTCGGGCGTGAACAGCATCTTCACCGCGCTGGCCTTGGCGGTGTCGAACGCCTTGACGATTGTGCGGGCATTAACCTCGGGATCGATGCCCGAGGTCATCTGCAGAACGGCGATGCGCTTCAAAGGCCGAGCACCGGGTCGAGCTTGCCCTGGCGGTCGAGCGCGGAGATGTCGTCGAAGCCACCATAGGCGACGTCGTCGACCAGCACCTGCGGCACGGTCATCGCACCGGGCACGCGTTCGCGCATCTCGTCGCGCTTCGGGCCGCCCATGGTGATGTCGTATTCGGTATAGGCCAAGCCCTTGCCGTCGAGCAGCTGCTTGGCGGCGACGCAATAGGGGCAACCCCACTTGGTGTAGATTTCAATTTTCGGTGCGGACATCGGCAGACCTCTCGAAACGGCCCTCTTGAAAGGGAGGCGCGCTATCATATCTCCAAACGCGTGTCATGCGCCGCTCTGGGCAGGACACGCATCTCGAGGAAGCGCCGCTTTCGGGCTTCCCTTTGGAAAATTGCTCAAGCGAGGATTTGTGCCATGAACCGTTTCGACTTCACCCCCTATCGCCGCTCGATGGTCGGCTTCGACCGCCTGTTCGACCTGCTCGAGAAGCAGGGCCAGGGTGGTGACGACAAGTACCCCCCGTTCAACATCGAGCGCCGCGGCGACGAGGCCTATCGCATCACCCTCGCCGTCGCCGGCTTCAAACCGAACGAAATCGACATCACCGCGCAGCAGAACCTGCTCGTCGTCCAGGGCCGCAAGGCCGCCGATGAACAAAGCGGACAGTTCCTGCACGTCGGCATCGCCCAGCGCGCTTTCGATCGCCGCTTCGAACTGGCCGACTACGTGCGCGTCGACGCCGCGAATCTCGAGGACGGCCTGCTGGTGATCGACCTCGTGCGCGAAGTGCCCGAGGCGATGAAGCCGAAGAAGATCGCGATCGGCGGACAGAAGCCGCTGTCGATCGTGGAGACCGGCACCAAGGACAATGCGACCGACCAGGCCGCCTAAGTCATCGTAATGTTTTGAGGATTTGGGGGCGAGCCCGGGATTGGCCCGCCCCCGCGACGCTTTCACGCCGCCCTAGCCCCCATGTGATCGTCCGGGTCGCTGATGACGATCACCCGAAGGCAAGTTTCTTCAGGCCGTAGCCAGCACCTCGAGAACGAGGCATCGCTGTCGGTGCTTTGCTATTGCCTGCGAGAGGCAATTAGCAAAAAATCCTTACAAGAGGTTAGTTCAAAAGTGCACTTAGCCCCAGGTGGGACTTCCATTCGTCGCTAGACAAGGCGCGCCTGTCGCAAAGCCGCCTCGACGAAGCCGGCAAAGAGCGGATGCGGATCGAACGGCTTGCTCTTGAGTTCGGGATGGAATTGCACGCCGACGAACCACGGATGGTCGGGCCGCTCGACGATCTCGGGCAACAGCCCGTCGGGTGACATGCCCGAAAATACCAGACCGCCCTGCTCGAGCGCTTCGCGATAGGCGCCGTTCACCTCGTAACGGTGACGGTGGCGCTCGGAGATCGTGGTCGCACCATAGATCGAGGCGACGCGGCTATTGCCCGCGAGTTTCGCCTCATAGGCGCCCAGCCGCATCGTGCCGCCAAGGTCGCCGCCCGCAGCGCGGGTCTGCTGGCCTTCAGGGCTCATCCATTCGGTGATGATGCCGACCACGGGCTCCTTGGTCTCGCCGAATTCGGTCGACGAGGCCTCGGCTATGCCCGCGGTGTTCCGCGCACCCTCGATGCAGGCCATCTGCATGCCCAGGCAGATGCCGAAGAACGGCACCTGGTGTTCGCGTGCAAAGCGGACCGAGGCGATCTTGCCCTCGCTGCCGCGCTCGCCGAAGCCGCCGGGCACGAGAATGCCATGCATCGGCTCGAGCAGCGCGGCGATCTCGGCATCGCCTTTCTCGAACAGCTCGGCGTCGATCCAGCGGATGTTGACCTTGACGCGGTTGGCCATGCCACCGTGGGTCAGCGCCTCGTTAAGCGACTTGTAGGCATCGGGGAGACCGACGTACTTGCCGACCACACCAATGGTCACCTCACCCTCGGGGTTCAGGTGACGGTCGACGATGTCTTCCCAGCGCGACAGAACCGGCGCGACCGAGTCCAGGCCGAAGTGACGCAGGACTTCGGCGTCGAGGCCCTCGGCGTGATACTGCAGCGGCACCGAATAGATGCTGGGCGCGTCGAGCGCTGGAATCACCGCTTCCTTGCGCACGTTGCAGAACAGCGCGATCTTGGCGCGATCGCTGTCGGGCAGCGGCTTCTCGCAGCGGCACAGCAGGATGTCGGGCTGAACGCCGAGACCCGCCAGCTCGCGCACCGAATGCTGCGTCGGCTTGGTCTTCAGCTCGCCAGCGGCGGCGATGTAAGGCACCAGCGTGACATGGACCGCACAGGTCCGCTCGCGGCCGAGCTCGTTGCGCAGCTGGCGCAGCGCCTCGACGAAGGGCAGGCCCTCGATGTCGCCGACAGTGCCGCCGATCTCGCATAGAATGAAGTCGAGCCCGTCTTCGTCGGCCAGGGCGAAGGCCTTGATCTCGTCGGTGACGTGCGGGACGACCTGGACCGTGGCGCCGAGATAGTCGCCGCGGCGCTCCTTGGCGATGATGTCGCGATAGATGCGGCCCGAGGTGATGTTGTCCGACTGCTGAGCCGAGACGCCGGTGAACCGCTCGTAATGGCCCAGATCGAGGTCGGTCTCGGCGCCGTCGTCGGTCACGTAGACCTCGCCGTGCTGGTAGGGACTCATCGTCCCCGGATCGACGTTCAGATAGGGGTCGAACTTGCGGATGCGGACGCGGAAACCGCGTGCCTGCAGCAGAGCCGCGAGGCTCGCCGCCATGAGACCCTTGCCGAGCGAGGAGACCACGCCGCCGGTGATGAAAATATACCGCGCCATGGGAATTGAGCCTTAGTGGGTAGTGGGGGGGAAGAGCAAGCGCGCTGCGGCCAGCCGGCTGCAGGAATCCACAGCTAGCCGACCGCGACCCGCTCGAAACGGGTCAGCGCTGTCTCGATACGACCTTGTGATTACTTCTTGGCAGCGTCCGCCAGCGGATCGTTCGCCGCAGGCGAAGCGGCCGGGGCCGCGACCGGCGCCGGAGCGCCGGGCTGCGCCGCGCCGGCGAGCGGATCGACCGGTGCCGGGGCCACAGGGGCGCTGCGATCGAGCGAAGTGTCGATCTTGCGACCCGACGAGCCGCCGGCAGCCATCGCCGCGAGGACGATGCTGAGCAGGACGAACAGCGTCGCCAGGATTGCGGTCGAGCGCGTCAGGAAGTCGGCCGCACCGCGCGCCGACATGAAGCCCGAGGGGCTGCCGCCAACGCCGAGCCCGCCGCCTTCTGAGCGCTGCATCAGAATCACGCCGACGAGTGCCGCCGCGATCAGGGCCTGAACGACCGTAAGGAAGATGATGATCGACATGCTATCCGGATATCATGAAAGAAGCTGGCGCGCATCTAGGGGCTAGAGCGCCCGGGCGCAACCCGCGCGCACTGCCATTCCAATGTCCCCGGGGTTCACGCCTGCTCGGCCAGCGCCGCGGCGGCACCGATGATCGCGGTGAAGGCCTCGGCCGTAAGGCTCGCCCCGCCGACCAGCGCCCCGCCGACCTCATCGGCCGCCAACAGCTCCGAGGCATTGCCGGCATTGACCGAGCCGCCGTAGAGAATGCGCACGGCCGCGCCGGCCTCGCCATAGGTCGCGGTCAGCTTCTCGCGAATCGCACGGTGCATCGCACCGACATCGCCGACCGAAGGCACGCGGCCCGTGCCGATCGCCCAGACAGGCTCATAGGCCACCGACAGCTTCGCCGCCGCCTCCTCACCCTGCGGCAGCGAGCCGGCGAGTTGATCGGTCACCACCGTTTCGGCGCTTCCCGAATCCCGTTCGGCCTCGGTCTCGCCGACGCAGAGGATGACGCCGAGACCCGCAGCTTGGGCAGCCTCGGCCTTGTCGCGGACCAGTTGGTTGGTCTCGCCGTGGAGCGCGCGGCGCTCGCTGTGACCGACGATGACGAAATCGGCGCCGGCATCGGCCAGCAGCGCGGCCGAGACGTCGCCGGTGAAGGCACCACTGGCCTGGACGTGACAGTCCTGCCCGCCCACACCGATGTCCGATGCGGCTTCGCGCATGGCGTTCACCAGGGTGAACGGCGGCGCCAGCGCGACCTGCACGCCAGGAAACCGGCTCGCAGCGCGATCGATCGCGCGCGCTTCGGCGAGCATCGCCCGCGTGCCGTTCATTTTCCAGTTACCGACGATGTAAGGCAGACCAGCCATTAAATTCCCTCATTGCGGACCGAATCTCTTGCGATAGGCCGCCTATCTTCAGGCGCAGCTATTCCAGCGGCGTCGCGCTTGTCAAAAGCCTATGTTGCAAAGCCCACAGCGCTGCGGCGAGCGGGCATTGCGGGAATGCCGATTGCCTCCTAAAGGCAGCCAACCCGGCTCGGAAGGACCCTTCCGGGCGCTTTGACAAGCGGTTGCCCCATGCTGCAGTTCTTCCGAAATTTCATCACGTCCAAGTACGGCGCGGTTTTCGCCCTGCTGTTCCTGGGGCTGATCGCCTTCGCTTTTGCCGCGGGAGACATCGCCGGCTTTCGCAATACCGGCGGCGGTGGGGACAAGGTCGCCACGGTCGGCCGGCAGAAGCTCGCCGCCAGCGATCTCAATCAGGCGGTGAGCAACGCGCTCGAAAACATGCGCCAGCAGAACCCGCGCCTGTCGATGAAGGGCTTCGTCGCCCAAGGCGGAATCGAACGCGTGCTCGACGACATGATCGATCGGACAGCGCTGTCGGTCTTCGGAAGCCGCCACGGCATCGTCGCGAGCGATCGCCTGGTGGATAGCGAGATCACCAAGATCCCCGCCTTCCGTGGCCTCGACGGCAAGTTCAGCGAAACCACCTTCCGCCAGCTCCTGGCCCAGCGCGGCATCAGCGAGAAGCTGGTCCGCGACGATCTGGCTCAGGGCCTGATCGCGCGCCAGATCCTGCAGCCCGCCTCGTTCGGCGCGATCGTCCCGCGCGAACTCGCAACGCGCTACACCGCGCTGCTCCAGGAAACGCGCAACGGCGCGATCGCCCTGCTGCCCGCGCCGCTGTTCGCGCCCAAGACTCCGCCGACGGATAAGGAACTGGCAGACTTCTACGCCAGCCACCGCAACCAGTTCATCCGCCCCGAGCGCCGCGTGATCCGCTATGCGACCTTCGGCGACGAAGCGCTCAAGAACCTGGCAGCGCCCAGCGACGCCGAGATCGCAGCGTTCTACAACAGCAACAAGGCACAGTACGCGGCCACCGAGGCGCGCATCCTCACTCAGCTGGTCCTGCCGACAGAGGCCGCCGCGCGCGCCGTCGCGGCCGAAGTGGCCAAGGGCAAGACGCTCAAGGCCGCCGCTTCGGAAAAGGGCCTGTCGGCCGGCGAACTGCCGCCGACCAACAAGGCCGATCTCGCCCGCACGAGCAGCCCGGCAGTCGCCGACGCGGCCTTTACCGCCGCCGAAGGCTCGCTCGCAGCCCCCGCGCGCAGCACGATCGGCTGGCATCTGATCCACGTCGACCGCGTCGACGCACGGCCTGCCCGCACGCTCGACCAGGTGCGCGGCGAGATCGTCCCGCAGCTCGCAGCCGCCAAGCGCCGCGCCGCGCTGGGTGACCTGACCGCACGGCTCGAAGAGGAATTCGACAAGGGCGGCAACCTGGCCGATGCAGCCAAGGAGCTGGGCCTCACGATCCAGACCACGCCGGCGCTGACCGCCGACGGCAAGTCCTACGTCAATCCGAGCGAGGCCCTGCCGCCGGTGCTCGCACGCATCACCTCGGCCGCCTTTGCGATGGAGAAGGAAAACGAGCCGCAGGTGGCAGAGGCCGAGGCCAACAAGACCTTCGTCGTGTTCGACGTCAGCGACATCGCCGCGTCGGCCGCCGCGCCGCTGGCCGAGATCAAGACCGACGTCGCCACGGCCTTCCTGATCGAGCGCGGTTCGAGCGCGGCGAAGGCCGCTGCCGAAAAGCTGCTCGCCGAAACCAAGAAGGGCGTCCCGCTGGCCCAGGCGGTCGCCAATCTCAAGCTGGCGATCCCGCCGGTGCAGACGATCGCCATGAACCGCCAGCAGCTCACGCAGAACGGTCAGCGCCCGCCGCCGCCGCTCGTGCTGCTGTTCTCGATGGCCAAGGGCACGACCAAGCTGCTGCCGGCCGACGGCAACCGCGGCTGGTTCGTCGTCTCGCTCAAGGATATCGTCACGCCGCCGCCGGCCGCCAGCGCGACGCTGATCCCGGCGGCACAGCGCGAGCTGGGTCAGCTCGTCGGCAACGAATATGCCGAGAGCCTGCGCCGTGCGATCCGCGCCGAAGTGAAGGTCGAGCGCGACGAGGCTGCGATCAAGGCGCTGCGCAACCAGCTCAACGGCAGCAACTGACGCCAGCCATGTCTACCTCGTCTGGCCGTCTCGAGAACTGGAACACCGCCGCCACCGCGCTCGCCGAAGGCAAGCCCGCGCTCGTCTGGCGCCGGCTGATCGCCGATACCGAGACGCCGGTCGGCGCCGCGGTGAAGCTGATCGAGCCGGGCCGCGGTGACTTCCTGCTCGAATCGGTCGAGGGCGGCGCGGTGCGCGGGCGCTACAGCCTGCTTGGGCTCGATCCCGACCTCGTGTTCCGCGCGACCGGACATGCCTGCGAGATCAACCGCCAATGGCAGAGTGATCGCGCAGCTTTCGCCCCGCTCGCCGGTGACGCACTGTCCGAACTGCGCGGCCTGGTCGAGACCTGCCGCATCGACGTTCCGGCCGCACTGCCGCCCGCGCTAGCCTGCCTCGTCGGCTATTTCGGCTACGAGACCATCGGCCTGGTCGAGAAGTTGCCGCGGGCGCCGCAGAGCGCGCTCGAGCTGCCGGACATGCTGTTCGTGCGGCCAACCCTGATCCTTGTGTTCGACCGCCTGAGCGACGCGCTGTTCTGCGTCGCGCCGGTCTGGCCGTCAGACGCCGCGCCCGAGCGCGCGCTGGACCAGGCGCAGGAGCGGATCGACGCTGCGCTGCATCGCCTGGCGAGCGCTGCCCCCGCAGCGATCACCGACGCGACCTTGCCCGAGCCTGCCCTGACGCCGACCCTGGCCGAAGGCGCCTATCGCTCGATGGTGCTGCGCGCGAAGGACTACATCGAGGCCGGCGACATCTTCCAGGTCGTGCTCGCGCAGCGCTTCACCACGCCGTTCACCCTGCCGCCGCTCGCGCTCTATCGCGCGCTGCGCCGGGTGAACCCCTCGCCGTTCCTTTACTTCCTCGACCTGCCCGGCTTCGCCGCGGTCGGTTCGAGCCCCGAGATCCTCGTGCGCGTGCGCGACGGCGACGTGACGATCCGGCCGATCGCCGGCACCCGCCCGCGCGGCAAGACGCCCGAGGAGGATCGCGCCAACGAAGCCAGCCTGCTCGCCGATCCCAAGGAGCGCGCCGAGCACCTGATGCTGCTCGACCTCGGCCGCAACGACGTCGGCCGCGTCGCCAGCGCCGGCAGCGTCAAGGTGACCGAGAGCTACACGATCGAGCGCTACAGCCACGTCATGCACATCGTCTCGAACGTCGAGGGCAAGCTCGACACGAGCAAGCACGATGCGATCGACGCGGTCTTCGCGGGCTTTCCCGCGGGCACGGTCAGCGGCGCGCCCAAGGTCCGCGCCTGCCAGGTCATCGCCGAGCTCGAGCCCGAGACGCGCGGCGCCTATGCCGGTGGCGTCGGCTATTTCGCGCCCGACGGTTCGGTCGACAGTTGCATCGTTCTCCGCACGGGCATCGTCAAGGACGGGGTGCTCCACGTCCAGGCCGGCGCCGGCATCGTCGCGGATTCGGATCCCGAGTACGAACAGCGCGAGTGCGAGGCCAAGGCCGGCGCGCTGATCGCCGCCGCGCGCGAGGCAGTGCGCGTGGCCAGCGAGGCGGGGTTCGGGCAGTAGGCCTAACCTGCGTCGGCACGTCCTTCGCTCGACCACCGTTCTTTCAAGGTCTCGATCGCCTTGACCCGCGTCTCGCGCGCGGCCTTGGTTTCGACCGGCGCGATCACAGCGACCTTGCGGCCGTGCGACGTGATCTCGACCCGCTCGCCGTGCTCGACCGCGCGCAGCAGCTTGGAGAAGGAGCGGTTCGCTTCGGTAGCGGTCACGGTCCTGGTCTTCATTGGCAACAGTCTATCGCAATCCCCACATTTGCCCAATCGAGTATTTCAGCGAGGCAGTTCCCCTCGCCCGTCCAACTCGCTAAGGCCCGCGCATGATCCTCGTCATCGACAACTACGACAGCTTCACCTGGAACCTGGTCCATTACCTGATGGAACTGGGCGCGCAGGTCGACGTCGTGCGCAACGATGCGCTGTCCGCCGGCCAGGCGATCTCGAGCGGCGCCGCAGGCTTCCTCATCTCACCGGGTCCCTGCACGCCGAACGAAGCCGGGATCAGCCTCGATCTCGTCCAGGCCGCGGCCGACGCCGGCAAGCCGCTGCTCGGCGTGTGCCTCGGTCACCAGTCGATCGGCCAGGCCTTCGGTGGCAAGGTCGTGCGCGGCGGGCTGATGCACGGCAAGACGTCGCAGGTCAGCCATGACGGCACGGGCCTCTTTGCCGGCCTGCCCTCGCCCTTTACCGCGACACGCTATCACTCGCTGGTCGTCGAGGACATTCCCGCCGACCTCGTGGTCAATGCCCGCTCGGACGACGGCCACGTCATGGGCTTCCGCCACGCGCGCCTGCCGATCCACGGCGTCCAGTTCCACCCCGAATCCATCGCCACCGAACACGGCCACGCGATGCTCGCCAACTTCCTCGCGCTCTGCGGGATCGACGCGCGCCTCCCCGCATGACCCGGCTGCCCGACGTCATCGCGCCGCTCGCCGAGGACGAGGCGGAAGCCGCCTTCGCCGCCATGCTCGACGGCAAGGTGGCCGACGAGGACATCGCCCGTTTCCTCGTCGCGCTGTCCGACCGCGGCGAGACCGCCAGCGAGATCGCCGGCGCGGCCCGTGCCATGCGCGCGCGGGTGATCCCGATCGCGGCCCCCGCAAATGCCATCGACGTCTGCGGCACGGGCGGCGACGGCCACCACACGCTGAACGTCTCGACCGCGGTCGCGCTGGTCGTCGCCGCCTGCGGCGTGCCCGTGGCGAAACACGGCAACCGCGCCGCCTCGTCGAAGGCGGGCGCCGCCGACACGCTCGAAGCGCTCGGCCTCGATCTCGACCGTGCGGCCGAGACCGCCGAGGCGACCCTGGCCGACTTCGGCATTTGCTTCCTCTTCGCCGCCAAGCATCACCCGACTTCGGCGCGGATCATGCCGATCCGCAAGGCGCTCGGCCGGCGCACGATCTTCAATCTTATGGGGCCTCTGGCCAATCCCGCCGGGGTCTCGCGCCAACTCGTCGGCATCGCGCGCCCGGCCTATGTGCCGATCTACGCCGAGGCGCTGGCTCGGCTCGGCACCGACCGCAGCTTCGTGATCTCGGGCGACGAGGGCCTCGACGAACTCAGCCTCGCCGGCGGCAACGAGATCGCCGCGGTCGGCTCGACCGGTTTCGTCATGCAGCGCGTGACCGCCGCTGATGCCGGCCTGCCCGCCGCGCCCGTCGAGGCGATCCGCGGCGGCGATCCGCAATACAACGCCGAGGCGTTGCGCCGCCTGCTCATGGGCGAAGAAGGCCCCTACCGCGACGCGGTCCTGCTCAACGCCGCAGGCGCGCTGATCGTCGCCGGCGAGGTCGAGGGCTGGCGCGAGGGCGTGGAGGAAGCCGCCGAGGCCATCGACAAGGGTCTCGCCAAATCGCTGCTCGACTGCTGGATCGCGACGACGAAATGACCGACAAACTCACCGAAATCTGCGACACCAAGCGCGGCGAAGTCGCGGCGCGCAAAGCTCTGGCCTCGCTCGCCGATCTCGATGCGCGCGCAGCCTCGCAGTCCGCGCCGCGCGGTTTCCGCGCCGCGCTCGAAACCAAGGCCGCGAACGGCTTCGCGCTGATCGCCGAAATCAAGAAAGCTTCACCCTCCAAGGGATTGATCCGCGAAGACTTCCAACCCGCAGATCATGCCCGCGCCTATCAGACCGGTGGCGCCGCCTGCCTCTCGGTCCTGACCGACGCGCCCTATTTCCAGGGTCACGAAGACTATCTGATCGCCGCCCGGAATGCCTGCGATCTGCCGGTATTGCGCAAGGATTTCATGGTCGATCCCTGGCAGGTCGCCGAAGCCCGATCGATCGGCGCCGACGCGATCCTGATCATCGTCGCAGCGCTGAGCGATGCGCAGATGACCGAAATCGAAGCGGCCGCGCTCGAACGCGGCATGGATGTTCTCGTTGAAGTTCACAACGAAGATGAAGTTGCGCGCGCTACTTCGTTGAAATCCCGTCTGATCGGCGTCAACAACCGCGATCTCAAGCGCTTCGTCACCGACATCGGCACGACCGAACGCCTCGCCCCGCTGATGCCCGAAGGCACCCTGCTCGTGAGCGAAAGCGGCATCAACAGCCACGCCGACCTTCTCCGCCTCGCCCCCTGCGGCGCGCGGACCTTTCTCGTCGGCGAGAGCCTGATGCGCCAGGCCGATGTCGCCGCGGCGACGCGAGCCTTGCTTGAGGGTTGATGCGCATTTGTTCTTGCGCCGCGCACGGCACCTTGCTTCGCTGCGCGCACGATGACCGATAGCACCAAGCTCACCCATCTCGACGAACACGGCCATGCGCGCATGGTCGATGTCGGCGGCAAGGCAGAAACCCAGCGCGTGGCAGTGGCCTCGGGCCGGATTCGCATGTCGTCCCGAGCGCTCGCAGCGATCCGCCAGGGCGAAGTGCCCAAGGGCGACGTCATCGCCGCGGCGCGTATTGCGGGGATCATGGCGGCGAAGAAGACCGGCGAACTGATCCCGCTCTGTCACCCGCTGGCGCTCGATGCCGTGACGCTCGACTTCGCTTTCGAGGATGACGGTGTCCGTGCCACGGCCACGGCCTCGCTGACGGCCAAGACCGGCGTGGAAATGGAAGCCCTGACAGCGACTTCGATCGCACTCCTCACGATCTACGACATGGCCAAGGCGATCGACAAGGGCATGATCATCGACCAGGTTCGCCTGATCGAGAAGCGCGGCGGCAAGTCGGGCGACTGGCGGGCAGCCGACCTGTGAAGCCACCGCCGCTGCCGCTCGAGGAAGCCCAGGCGCGCCTGCTCGCGCTGGCGACGCCGTTGCCGATCGAGCGCGTCGACGTCGACAGTGCGTTGGGCCGCTATCTCGCCGAACCCGTCGGCGCCCGGCGTACCCATCCGGCAACCGATCTCTCGGCGATGGACGGCTACGCCGTAGCTACCGGCGACATGGCCGGCCCCTGGCAGGTGATCGGCGAAAGCGCCGCGGGCCATCCGTTCGCGGGCGAAGTCCGCCGCGGCGGCGCCGCGCGCATCTCGACCGGCGCGGTGATGCCCGCCGGCGCGAGCGCGGTGATCCTCCAGGAGGACATTGCGCGCGAAGGCGACCGCATCACCTTGACCGGTGAAGCACCCATCCCGGCGGACAAGCACATCCGCCGCAGCGGGCTCGATTTCGCGCTCGGCACAGAGGTACTGACCGCGGGCCTGCATATCGGCCCGGCCCAGGCGGCGCTCGCGATTTCCGCTGGGCATAGCCATGTCGCCGTGCGCCGTCGGCCGCGCATCGTCGTGCTCGACAGCGGCGACGAGCTCGCGGTCGATCTCGAAAGCTGCGCGCCGCACCAGGTTCCGGCCAGCAACGGCGTCATGCTATCGGCGATGGCGCGCGCGCTGTCATGCGACGTCGAGCGTGTGGGCCCAGTACCCGATTCGATGGAGGCCATGGCCGAAGCGCTCGACCGCGCGGCCGAGGCCGACGTCGTCGTCACCAGCGGCGGCGCTTCGGTCGGCGATCACGACCTCGTTCGCCCGGCTCTGCTCGCCTGGGGTGCCGAACTCGAATTCTGGCGCGTCGCGATCAAGCCGGGCAAGCCGATCCTCGTCGCTACCCGGGGCAAGCAGATCATCCTCGGCCTACCCGGCAATCCGGTGTCGAGCCACGTCACCGCCTATCTGTTCCTGCTACCGCTGCTGCGCGCGCTGCTCGGCGCTGCCCAGCCGTTGCCGCGGCGGATTCGCTCCCGTTTGGCAGCCCCCATGCGGGCCGGCGGAGCGCGGCGCGAATTCCTGCGCGCGGTGTGGGATGGCGAAAGCGTGACACCGCAGGCGATCCAGGACAGCGGTGCGATAGCCCCGCTCGCCGCCAGCAACGTACTGATCGACCGCGCCGCTCATGAACCCGCAGGAGAGACTGGCGACACGGTCACGGCCTACTTGCTGGAGAATGGCGGAATTGCTTGACGGCACTCGAATCGTTTCTTAATTGTTCCGCATTCGTTCACTGAACTTCCGCCTATTTGAGCTTCAAGGGGAGACTGCAGGATGCTGACGCGCAAGCAGCACGAGTTGATCCGCTTCATCCAGACCCGCCTCGAAGAGAGCGGCGTTTCCCCCTCGTTCGAGGAAATGAAGGAAGCGCTCGATCTCAAGTCGAAGTCGGGCGTGCACCGGCTGATCTCGGCGCTCGAGGAGCGCGGCTTCATCCGCCGCCTGCCCAACCGTGCCCGCGCGCTCGAAGTGCTCAAGCAGCCCGAGGACGTGACGACCGCCAAGACCACGACCCGCGCCGCAGCCAACAGCAACTCCGCGCTGACCGCACTCAAGCCCGCGGCCCCGGCGCCGCGGCCCGAGCCGGCGAACGACGTCATCGAGATCCCGCTCCACGGCCGCATCGCTGCGGGCGTGCCGATCGAGGCGATCGAAGGCCAGTCGATGCTTCCCGTTCCTGCCGCGCTGCTCGGCCCCGGCGAGCACTATGCGCTCGAGGTCTCGGGCGACTCGATGATCGAGGCAGGCATTCTCGACGGCGACTTCGCGCTGATCCGCCGCACCAATTCCGCGCGCGACGGCGAGATCGTGGTGGCGCTGATCCACGGCGAGGAAGCGACGCTCAAGTACCTTCATCATGAGAAGGGCCTGGTCCGTCTCGATCCGGCGAACTCGGCCTACGAGCCGCAGATCTATCGCGATGGCGAAGTCGAGGTTCAGGGCAAGCTGGCGGGACTGCTACGGCGGTATCACTGATGGGGAACGGCGGCCTGCCGCCGCCTCATCGATAATTCTCGAAGCACCCTTCTCCAGGCACTCTATCCGATCGTCACCCGTGCGAAGGCAGGGGGCCATCTAAGGGCGCCTCGACGCACCCTCCGTTTCAGGATGAGAGCTTGGCGGGGTCCCTACATTTTCAGGGGCGACAAGGATTGCAGGCAAAGCTTTGGCGGCTTGAGTTTCGCCACGCCCGCTTGCGGGCCGGACCCACGGCCGATCTTCCGGCTTGCGCCACCAGCCGTGCTCGCCCTGCGTTTCGACGACCGTGGTCACGCGCCGCTCCGCCAGATCGATCGCCAGTCCACCGGTCCGCTCCAGCGTCCGTCGGTCGGCCTTGAGCCAAGCCGGACGGCAGCTGCGCGGCAGCCAGCGGTCGGAAATTACGATATCGACGCGGTCGCAGGCGGCCACCAGTTGCCGCTCGGCCACCCGATCACGCCCGCGGCCGATCAGCAGATGCCATTCGCGCCCGGCCCGCGGCAGCGTGACCGCGCAGAAGTCGCGATTGCAGTGCGCGCCCGGCCATTGCTCGAGCAGCCGCGGTTCGCCGTCCATGCCCGAGAGTTCGGTGAGGTTGTCGCGAACGAATTCGCTCTTCTGTTCGCGCAGGACCAGCAGCCCGCCGCCGTCCACTCCCGTGATGCCGACATGACGCCCGTCGCCCGAGACCAGAATGTCGGGCGGGCGTAGGAAAGCGAGTGACACTGTCGCGACCAGCACCGGCGCCAACCCCCACAGCCGCAGGTGCCCGCGCCACAGCGCCAGCCAGAGCCCGCCCGCGACGAACAGCGCGATCGCGCCACGCCCCATGGCGGGCATGGTCGTCACCGCGCCGGGCTGCGCCGCGACCCAGTGCGCGAGCGCGAGCATCAGGTCGATCGATTGCCCAGTGAGCCACCAGGCCGGCGCGCCGAGACCGGCAAGATCGAGCACCAGCGCCAAGAAGATCAGCGGCATCGTCACCACGGTCGTCAGCGGGATCGCGACGACATTGGCGAGAGCCCCGTAGACGCCGGCGCGGTGGAAGTGGAACAGGCCGAGCGGCATGATCGCCAGTTCGATCACCACGCCCGTGACGAGCAGCATCGCCAGGTTGCGCGCCAGCCGCGTATACCAGCCCTCCTCGCGCGGCGCGAGGAATGCCCTCACCGGCGCCGCGCCGTGCAGCGCCACGATCGCGATCACCGCAACGAAGCTCATCTGGAAGCTCGGGCCGACCACGGCCTCGGGCCAGAACAACAGGACGAAGAAGGCCGCCACCGCGACCATCCGCATCGACAGCGGCTCTCGGCCCAGCGCCAGGGCCACGAGTACCAGCACCGCGCCAATGCACGAGCGTACGGTCGGAACCTCGGCCCCGGTCAGCAAGGTGTAAAAAATGCCCGCACCCGCACCGGCTCCCGCTGCGAAAAGCGGCAGCCGGACGCGCAGCGCGAGCCAGGGCCAGAGCGCGAACAGACGCAGGGCGATCAGGTAGACCGCCGCGACCACGGCGCTCACGTGCAGCCCGCTGATCGACAGCAGGTGGCTGAGCCCGGCGTCGCGCATCGCTTCGTCGTCGGCCTTGGAAATCGCACCGCGGTCACCGCTGGCGAAAGCGGTCGCGATCGCGCCGGCCGAGCCATCGAGCCGGCTGCGGACATGCGTGGACAGCCGCGCCTGGGCCCGTTCGAGCCAGCCGCCGCCCGATCCGCGTTCGATCACGGTCACCGTGCCCAGTACCGAACCCGTCGCCGCGATCCCGGAGAACCAGGCGGTGCGCGCGAAATCGTAGGCGCCCGGCAGCATCGGCGGTGCCGGCGGCATCAGCCGCGCTCTCAGCCGTATCCGCGCGCCCGAACTCAGGTCCTGTCGATCCTCGGCGAGCGGCAACGACACGCGCACGCGGATCGCGCGCCCGGTCTCAGGCTCGCGCGTCGCCAGCAACAGGCGTACCCGGTCCTCGGCGGGGCGCGGTTCGCGGTCGAGCACCAAGGCAGAGAGTTCGGTCACCAGCGGCCGTTCGATCGGCCGCGCACCGACCAGTTCGGACTTGCTCCAGACCACGGCGCAACCCGCCGCGATCAGCAGGGCGAGCGCGATCATTGCCAGCCGCAGATAGGGAAAGCGTCCGTCGCGCGCGAAGCCCGCCAGGCTTGCCATGGTCAGCGCGCCGCAGGTGGCGAGCAGGGCCAGCCACTGCCACGCGTTCGCCAGCAGGAACCAGAGCGCGATGCCGGCCGCGAAGGCCACGGCCAGCCAGGGACCGCGTTCGAACCCGGCCGTGCCAAGAAATCGCTCGACCGCGTCGGGCACGCTGGACAAGCCGCTTCGGCTGCGCCAAGGGCGATGTTGCAGTGCAGCGCCCCGGGCGAGGTCGCCCTTCGACTCCGGGGCCGTTTCGTCAGAGACAGCGGCACTCTCGAGCATGCAAGAGTTTGGGCAGGAAGGAGCGAAGATGGCAAGCGCTAGCGGCAAGGACGCACGGACGGTCGTTACCCGTTTCGCGCCCTCGCCCACCGGCTATCTCCACATCGGCGGCGCGCGCACCGCGCTGTTCAATTGGCTGTTCGCCCGCCATCACGGCGGCAAGTATCTGCTTCGCATCGAAGACACCGACCGCGCCCGTTCGACCGAGCCCGCGATCGAGGCGATTTTCGACGGCCTGCGCTGGCTCGGCCTCGACGGCGACGAGCCCGCCACGTTCCAGTTCGCCCGGTCCGAGCGCCACGCCGAAGTCGCGCAGACGCTGCTCGATTCCGGTCACGCCTATCGCTGCTACCTGACGCCCGAAGAGCTGGCCGCGCGCCGCGAGCAGGCCCAGGCCGAGCGTCGCCCGTTCCGCATCGACAGCGAATGGCGCGATGCCGATCCTGCCACCGCGCCCGCCGGCGCCCCGTCGGTCGTGCGCATCAAAGCCCCTCGCGAAGGCGAGACCGTGATCGAGGACCTGGTCCAGGGCAGCGTCACGGTCAGCAACGCCGAGATCGATGATTTCGTGCTGCTCCGCTCGGACGGCACGCCGACCTACATGCTCGCGGTCGTCGTCGACGATCACGATATGGGCGTCACCCACGTCATCCGCGGCGACGACCATCTCAACAACGCCTTCCGCCAGCTTTCGATCATCCACGGCATGGGTTGGGACGTACCCATCTATGCCCACGTGCCGCTGATCCACGGCTCGGACGGCGCCAAGCTCTCGAAGCGCCACGGCGCGCTGGGCGTTGACGCCTATCGCGACGAGCTCGGTCTGCTGCCCGAGGCGCTGTTCAACTATCTGCTGCGCCTCGGCTGGGGCCACGGCGACGAGGAGATCATCAGCCGCGAGCAGGCCGTCGAGTGGTTCGACATCGACCATGTCGGCAAGAGCCCCTCGCGCTTCGACACGGCCAAGCTGCTCAACCTCAACGGCCACTACATCCGCGAGGCCGACGACGCGCGCCTCGCCGAACTGGTCGGCGCCAAGCTCGCCGAAAAGGTTGGGGGCACGCCCGATCTCGCGCTGCTGGCGCGCGCCATGCCGGTGCTCAAGGTCCGCGCGAAGGACCTCAACGAGCTCGCGGCCAACGCGGTGTTTCTCTTCGCGCAGCGTCCGCTGACGCTCGATGCGAAGGCCGAAGCGCTGCTGACGCCCGAGGCGCGCGCGCTTCTGGCCCGCATTCAGGACCGCCTGCTGGCCGAAAACGGCTGGACAAGCGAAGGCCTCGAAGCCAGTCTCAAGGCGATGGCCGAAGAGATCGGCCTGGGCCTCGGCAAGCTCGCCCAGCCGCTGCGCGCGGCTCTGACGGGACAGACGACGTCACCGGGCATTTTCGATGTTCTCACATTGCTCGGTCGGGAAGAAAGCCTGGCGCGCATCGCCGCCCAGGCCGCGCCGGCCGAAGCAGAATAAATCTGAGGAGTAAGGCACTTGGGCAATCAAGCTAAACTGAGCACCGACGGCAAGGATTTCGACTATCCGGTCCTGAGCGGCTCGATCGGTCCGGACGTGATCGATATCCGCAAGCTCTATGGCCAGACGGGCAAGTTCACCTATGACCCGGGCTTCACCTCGACGGCGAGCTGCGAAAGCGCGCTTACCTACATCGACGGTGACGAAGGCGTTCTGCTCCACCGCGGCTATCCGATCGGCCAGCTCGCCGAGAACAGCTCGTTCATGGAAGTCAGCTATCTGCTGCTGAACGGCGAACTGCCTTCGGCCCAGGAACTGTCGGACTTCGATCGCACGATCACGCGCCACACGATGCTGCACGAGCAGCTGATGAGCTTCTACAAGGGTTTCCGCCGCGACGCGCACCCGATGGCCATCATGTGCGGCGTGGTCGGCGCACTTTCGGCGTTCTACCACGATTCGACCGACATCTCGGACCCGACGCATCGCAAGATCAGCTCGCACCGCCTGATCGCGAAGATGCCGACGATCGCCGCGGCCGCCTACAAGTATTCGGTCGGCCAGCCGATGCTCTATCCCGACAACTCGCTGAGCTACACGGGCAACTTCCTGCGCATGACCTTCGGCGTGCCCGCGGAAGAGTACGAGGTGATCCCGGCGGTCGAGAAGGCGATGGACCGCATCTTCATCCTCCACGCCGACCACGAGCAGAACGCCTCGACCTCGACCGTGCGTCTCGCCGGTTCGTCGGGCGCCAATCCCTTCGCCTGCATCGCGGCCGGTATCGCCTGCCTCTGGGGCCCGGCGCACGGCGGCGCCAACGAGGCGGCGCTTGAGATGCTCAAGGAAATCGGCACCCCCGACAAGATCCCCGAGTACATCGCCCGCGCCAAGGACAAGAACGATCCGTTCCGCCTGATGGGCTTCGGCCACCGCGTCTACAAGAACTACGATCCGCGCGCGACGGTCATGCAGCAGACCGTGCGCGAGGTGTTCGACGCGCTCAAGGTCAACGATCCGCTGTTCGAGACGGCAATGCGCCTCGAAGAGATCGCCCTCAGCGATCCCTACTTCATCGAGAAGAAGCTGTTCCCGAACGTCGATTTCTATTCGGGCATCATTCTCTCGGCGATCGGCTTCCCGACCACGATGTTCACCGTGCTCTTCGCACTCGCCCGCACGGTCGGCTGGGTCGCGCAGTGGAACGAAATGATCAGCGATCCCGGCCAGAAGATCGGTCGTCCGCGTCAGCTCTACACCGGCCCGGCGCAGCGCGACTACATCCCGGTCGACAAGCGCTAAGCCGATCGGCGCAGGCCAAGTTCAAGCCCTCCGTCGCCGCGCGACGGGGGGCTTTTTCTTTTGCGAAGCTAGTTCTGGGAACCGTCCGGCGCGGCCGGAAGGTCGAGGATGAAGCGGGCGCCCTGCCCCGATGCGCTCTCGACGCTGAGTTCGCCGCCCATGGCGCGCGCCAGCCGGCGCGAGATGTAGAGCCCTAGGCCCGAGCCGCCGTCGCCGCTGCGGCCGAGCCGCTCGAACTTCTCGAAGATGCGGCCCTGGTCCGCTTCGGACAGCCCCGGTCCCTGATCGCAGACGACCACGCGTACGCGGCCCGGGCCGGCATCGATCGAATCCTCGAGCCGGATCCAGACCTGCGAATCCTCGGGCGAGTAGCGGATCGCATTGGTCACGAGGTTGATCAGAACCTGCAGCACGCGACGGAATTCGGCCACGGCGGGGAGGCTTTCGCCGGGGCGCGGTGCGTCGAGCGCGATGCGCTTCTCTCGCGCCCGAACGCCGAGGATACCCGCGGCCTGGCGGGCGACGTCGGCGAGGTCGATGCGATCGGGCGCGGTCGAGAAGTCGTCGGCCTCGACCACTTCGAGATCGGTCAGATCCTCGATCAGCGCCAGCAGATGTTGTCCCGCCGAAGCGATGTCCGCGGCATAGTTGGCATAGTCGTCCGAAATCGGACCCGCGAGACGCGAATGGATCGTCTCGGCATTGGCGATGATCCGCGCGATCGGCTGACGCAGGACCGGCGCGACGTCGCGGCCGAGCAGGCGATGACGCACTGCCGAGCCTTTGGCATCGGGCTCGGGCGGCAATGCCGGCAGTTCGGGCGAAACCAGACAGAGCTCGAAGCCCGCAGGCTCGCGACCGGGGCCGGCTTGCGGAAACAGGCTCGCACGCCAGCGTCGCGACGACCCCGGCACCTCGACGTCGGCGCCATCGAGCAGGCGCCAGTGCAGCGGCTGCGAATGGCTGTTGCCGGCGATCGTGATGAAGTCGGTCCAGGGGCGGCCGAAGCCGGCTTCCATGGCTGCGGCCAGGGCGACGAGATCGGGAGCTTCCGCCTCGACCGTCAACACGCGCTGACCGGCATCGAGACGTGCGGTCAATTCGGCGACGTGGCGGTCGATCTCGCCACGACGCTCGTCGATCTCGGCAGGGTCTTCGGCGGCGAGCGGCGTCGCATGCCAGTTGCGCAGCAGGATCTCGCAGCCGGCATCGGTGCCGGGCAGTGGCTCGACCTCGACCCAGGCGGTGATTGCGCTGGCACCGTCCTGCGCCTGGATCGTCCGCGCGAGCTTGAGACCGTAGCGGCGCGCCTTGCGCACGACTTCGAGCAAAGCCGGAACCGCGATCGTACCCGGCAATTCGCCGCCGCAGCGCAGTTGCAAGGCCGCGATGGCCTTGTCGGCCGATACCAGCATGTCGGCGCCGTCGCTGATCGCGCGGAGCGGTGCGGGAAGTCCTCCGGACACGGTCAGTGTCCTGCCCCGGCGATCAGCGCTGCGGCGCGATCGGGCGCGAGCCGGTCGATGCCCTCGGGCAGTTCGGCGTCGGGATCGAGCGCAAGCAGTTGTTCCTCGATCGCCTCGGGCTTGAGCCCCGCGGCGCAGAGCGCGAGCGCGAGACGCGTGCGCTGCGTCTCACTCGTGGCGAGCGTCGCGAGATCGCGGTCCTGCCGCGCCGATACGGCGAGCGCGGTGAGGAAGATGGCAGCTCCGGCGTGGTGCAACGACAGCGCCGCCACGGCACCGGCGCCCATGCCCGTCACCAGCCGCGACAACAGGCCGAGCCGGCTGCGCGCCTCGTCATAGTCGGCGCGGATCGCGACTTCGGCAGCGGCAACGCGCTGATCGGCCTCGGCGGTACCCCCGGCCACGCCCCGCAAGGACACGAGCGCCAGATGGAGCAGATCGCCCGGCAGTTCAGCGAGCGCCAGCCGCATGCGCCGCTGCGCCTGACCGAACCGGGCCTGGGCGGCGAGAAATTTCATGGCCAGCGCCGCCGTCGTCTCATCGGACGAGGCGACGAGCGCCTGGAGCAGCGGCGAGAGCACGGGATCGAGCGCGAGCCGCGCCTGGAGCAGCTCGGTCAGGTGCCATTCGAGCACCAGCGCGTGAACGTGCCTGAGGAAGGCAGGATTGTCGGTGAGAGCAAGGGTCAGCGCCGCGACATCGCCCTCACCACCCTCGATACGGGCCAGCAGTTGTCGCGCGACGTCGCCGATCATCCCACGCACGCGCGCGAGAATGGCGTCTCCGAAAAGACCGCTGTCGTCGCTGGCCAGCAAATGACGCAGCACCGGCGCGACCGTGCCGAGCACGACGTCGCCCTGATCGAGCGCACCGCGCAGGCGCGATTCCACCGGATCCGTCGCTCGGGGAGTGGCCACCGCATCGCTCATGAGCCCGCTATAGCCGTCCATGGTTAAGCCCGTGTTATCTGCGGTTTGCCGGCCGAAAGCAGCAAAGCGGCCAAGGCGAGCAGCATCGCGAGCACCTGCACCGCATCGATCAGGACACCGAAGAAGGCGGCCAGCGCCAGGATCAGGGCCAGCAACGCTCGATCCTCTAGCCAGGCGATCCAGCCACGCAGCAGCACGCGCGGCAGAAGACGGGCCAGGGCGATCAGGATGAACGGCGGAAACACGTGCGCCAGCAGCGAATCCCACGGGGGCAACGGCGCGCTCCAGACGATCACCACGATCAGTTCCAGGTCGAGCAGCCAGCCAAGCACGGTCTCCCCAGAAAGCGGCGCCTTGCCGAGCTTGAGCGAATCGTGTTCGACCCTTTCGAGCAGTCCCGAAGCCCGGCGCAACGTCCAGGCGACCGCGCAGAGCACGAGCGCTATTCCCGAATAGGTGAACCAGCCCGCGCCGAGTGCCAGCAGCATGATCGCCACGGCGCCCAGGGCCACCAGTCCCCAGCCGCTGCCGGCATGCAGCAGCGACGGCCCGATCGCCAATACGCCGAGCCGCGACAGCATGATGCCCGGGGTCGGCATTTCGCCTTCGCCCATGTGCAGGCGGATCCAGGCGTCCTCGATCTCGTGCGCTTCCCCCTCGTCGTGAACGAGCTTCCAGCGCGCGCCCTCGCGCGCCGTCGCGGGCACGAGTTGCATGGCCACGCCCGACTGGAGGGCAATGCGCGTCAATGCCGAAGGAATGTCGAAGTCCGCGGGCAGATCGCCCAGCGCTTCGACCAGGCGGCCGGGGATGCGCATGGCGCCTGCGGCCGAATGGTTGATGTCGATCCGTTCGAAACCGGCGGCAAGACCGGACTCGATCGGCTGGACCAGGACCGAATGCCCCTGTTCGAGCAGGGCGATCGCCTCTTGCGGCGCGGCGAGCAGGCCTTCGGTGAAGACGATCAACTCGTCGTTGGCCGTGACGAGCCCGGCCAGCGCACGCGGCCCGGGAATGACGTGCAGGCGAACCCCGGCTTTCTCGGCATCCTGCTGAAGCGCGATCAGCGGCGGCGTGACTTCGCGCGCGATGCAGACCACGCGCTGGCATTCGAGCGCCAGGGCTATGCCGAGCTGATGCCGCGCCAGCGTCGCTCCGCCGACGTGAAGGAACGCGCGCGGCGCGCTCTGTCCCGTCCCTGCGGGTTCGATCATGGCAAGCAGGGCGACGCGCAGCGGGCTTCTCCGGGCAGTTACGGAGGTTCTAGGCAAAGCCTGGGCGGGTGCCAAGCGCGCGTTGCCGCGGCTGCGTTCTAGACTGGCACGGGCTCGATCGGCACGGGCGAGCCTGGCGGAATGTCAGGCGGCGGCGAACTCGTCGAGGAAGGTCTGAATCCGGCGCACGGCAACGGGATCACCCGGCGCGGTGTCGATCGCCTGGTCGGCCAGGACCATGAGCCTTTCGGCGTTGAAGCTGGCAGCCAGACCCTTGAGACGAAGCGCGGCGATTTGCCAGTTGCCGTCACAGCGCGCGCGGCGCAGCAGGTCGAGCTGGTGGGTCAGGCTCTCGACGAAGGCCACGCGCAGCTCGGCGAAAAGCGCGGGATCGTTACCCGCCGCAGCGGCCAGAGTGGCATCGAGGGTTCCCGCTTCGTAAGCCATCCACAGAAGCCTAGGGCCACAGGGTTAAGGTGGGGTTTATCCTGTGCATAACCGTGGTATTCAGGGAGAATGGCCGGGGAAACACGCATCATCGCCTTCGACGCTTCGAGCGCAAAAACGCCCGACGCGGAAATTCTGCTGACCGAGGAAGCCGCGGAAAGCGCGGCGCCCGGGCCGGCGGATACGAGCTGGGACGATACCGACCCTGTAGAGCGCCCGCGTTTCCGCTGGGTACTTCCGGCAATCGGCGTCGCACTCCTGATCGGCTGGACCGGTTATTTCGGATGGGCCGTCAGCGAACGCCTGACCGTGCGACTGGCTCCGAGCGAGGCGATTGCGCTGCTCCGCGACTGGGCCGTTCCCGTCCTGCTGATCGCCGTCGCCGCGCTCGTGCTGCTGCGCAACAGCCGCAGCGAGGCCCTGCGCTTCGGCGATGCGGCGCGCGTGCTCTCGCAGGAATCGGCGCTGCTCGAGACGCGGCTGTCGACGGTCAATCGCGAGCTCAGCCTCGCGCGTGAATTCATCGCCGCGCAATCGCGCGATCTCGAGACCTTGGGCCGCCTCGCCGCCGATCGCCTCTCGACCGAGGCCGACCGCCTCCAGGGCCTGATCCACGACAACCATGCGCGGGTCGAGACGATCGGCACGGTCAGCTCGGCCGCGCTCGACAACATGGAGAAGCTGCGCGGCCAGCTTCCGGTGATCGCCAGCTCGGCCAAGGACGTCACCAACAACATCGGCAATGCCGGCCGCACCGCCCACGGCCAGCTCCAGGAGATGATCAACGGCTTCAAGAAACTGAACGAGTTCGGCCAGGCCAGCGAGCGGCAGGTCCACGTCCTGCGCGGTCTCGTCGACGAGACCATCTCGGAATTCTCGCAGCATGCCGATCAGTTCGCCAATCTCACCGCCGCGCGCTTCAGCGAGTTCCGCGATCGCGGCGCCGAGTTCCGCACCCAGCTCGACAGTCACGAGGTCGAGGCCCTCGCCGCGATCCGCACGCGCGCTTCGGCCATGGCCGAAGAGCTCGAGCAGACCCGTCAGCGGCTCGACGGCGAGGAGGCCGAGAGCCTGACCTCGATGCGCGCGCGCCTGACCGCCCTGCGCGACGAGGGCAATGCCATTGCCCGCGCCTTGCGCGAGGGCGAGAGCCGCGCGCTCGAAGGCTGGGAAGCCAGCATCGCGCGGATGCGCGAGGAGTTGAACGGCGCGCTGACCGAGCTTCAGCAGGCAGAGATCGACGCGATCGAGGCCCGCCAGGCCCGCACCGGCGCGATCCGCGAGGAGCTCGACAAACTCGAAGCCCAGACGCTGGACCAGGCCTCGCGCTTCGCCGCCGAGCTCGACAAGCGCCAGGCCGAGACCATCGCCGCCGAAGACGCCGCCGCCACGCGCCTGCGCGAGCATCTGGCTGCGCTAGACTTCCTCGCCGCATCGAGCCGCGAACGCCACGGCGAGATCGATGCCGCCGCCACGGCGGACTTGCGCGAACGCGTGGCGGCCCTCGATGCCGAGATCGCCGACCGTCACGCGCGGCAGGAAACCCTGGAGAAGCAGGCGGCCGATCGCCTGCGCCAGAACCTCGCCGCAATCGACATGGAAATGGCCGAGCGTCTCACGCGGCAGGAAGAGCACGGCGCGACGGTTCTCGCCCAAGGCCGGGCAATCACGGCCCAGCTCACTGAATTCGAGAGCCGTACCGCCGAGATCGTCGCCCACGGCGAGGCTGCGCAATCCTCGATCGGCGATAGCCTGCGCACGCTCGGTGAACGTCTCGGCGAAAGCCGCACCGCACTGGCAGGCACCGATCGCGACATCGCCGCCCTGACCGACAGCAGCGTGCGCCTGCTCGAACTGATCCAGGCGAGCGTCAAACACAGCCGAGACGAGCTCCCCCGCGTGCTCGGAGGCGGCGAGGCTCAGCTTTCCGGGCTGGAAGCGCGGATGACCGCGCTGCGCGAGGCGGCACAGGAAACCGATGCGCGCGGCATGAACATCGCCGATACGATCGAAGCAGCCAACGCCAATCTCCAGCGCACCTATGCCGAACTCGCGCGATTGCAGCAGGAGCTCGAACAGGCCGGCTCGCTCCACGGCGAAACGCTGGCGACTTTGCGCGAACAGCTTGCGGCGATCGCCAGCCAATCGACGCATCTCGCCCACGAGACGCGCATACAGCTCGCGTTCGCGCTCGATTCGCTTGCGGACTCGACCCAGAAGGCCATCGCGGGCTTCGGCGAGAGCGGCGCCACCACCGTGTCCGCCCTCGCCCGCCAACTCGGCAGCGAGAGCGCGGCCGCGATCGAGCAGGCCATGCGCACCAGCGCCGAAGAGACCACCGGCCAGCTCGAGCGCGCCGTCGCCCAGGCGGCAGCCGTCGGCCGCGAGGCAGCGGTGCAGCTGCGCGACCAGCTCGGCAAGGTCAACGATCTGGCCGCCAATCTCGAGAGCCGCGTCGCGCATGCCCGACAGCGGGCGGAAGAGCAGGTCGACAACGACTTCACCCGCCGCGTCGCGCTGATCACGGAGTCGCTCAATTCGAACTCGATCGACATCGCCAAGGCGCTTTCGACCGACGTCGCCGATACCGCCTGGACCGCCTATCTGCGCGGCGACCGCGGCATCTTCACGCGGCGTGCGGTGAGCCTGATCGACAATGTCGAAGCCAAGGCCATCGTGCAGATCTACGAGCGCGATCGCGAATTCCACGATCACGTCAGCCGATACATCCACGATTTCGAAGCGATGCTGCGCCAGGTGCTCTCGGCCCGCGACGGTCAGGCGCTGGGCGTGACGCTACTGTCGTCCGACATGGGCAAGCTCTACGTCACCCTTGCCCAGGCAATCGAGCGCCTGCGGAGCTAGTTCCGACGCTGGCACCTTCGAGAGCTCGGGATGAGCGGGGTTTCCGTTTTATCGCGGCATTCGCGCATCTGAGCCCGTCGAAGCATCATCCCGAACTTGTCGAAGGACGCTGACGCGTCTTGGCCTCAGACCTTCGCGGCCTCCGGCGGTTCACCGAACAGGTTCAGGTCGCCGGGGACGATCCAACCGTTGACGTAGTTGACGTAATACATCCCGCAGAGCACGAGCGCGAGCACCGAGGCGCGCAACGCGATACGCTTCGCATCAAAGTTGGCCGGGGCGCTGTCGGCCTGGCCCGGGGTCTTCTCGATCCCAGCCTCGTCGTGGGTGCGAATGCCGAAGGGCATGACGATGAAAGCGCTGAACACCCAGAACAGCACGTAAATGGCGATGATGGAGGTCAGTTTCATGATCAGTCGTCGAGCAGCAGCACTTGTACCTGGGGCTTCTTGCCCGACCAGCGCGTCGCGGCGCGGCGCGCGGCGAGCCGGGCGGCTTCGATCCGCGCCTCGCGGTCCTGCGCGACTTTTCCCTTGAGCTTGCCGAGCGCCTGCGCGACGTCTTCGCGCGCTTCCTCGCAGAAGGCGTCATAGTCTTCGTCGAGCGGCAGGCCGACGCCGGCGATCTCGATGCGGCTGCCGGCGATGGCGACGGTCAGGAACCCGTTGTGCGCCAGGCGGCGGCGCATGACCATGGCCTCGCCATCGGCCGGAGCGATGATGTCGCCATCGAGGATGAGACGGCCCGCGCGAACCTCGCCGAACTTGCCCGGCTTGCCCGGCGCGAGGCGGACGAGATCGCCGTTCTTCTGATTGATCGCCTTGGGTATACCGCAGGCCAGGCCGAAGCGCGACTGCTCGCGCATGTGGCGGATCTCACCGTGGACCGGAATCAGGATTTCGGGCCGCAGCCAGCCATAGAGCGCCTGCAGATCGGGTCGCCCCGGATGGCCCGAGACGTGGATCGGGCTCTGGCGATCGGTGACGATCTCGATGTCGCGCTCGGCCAGACGGTTCTGGATGCGGCCGATGGCGATCTCATTGCCCGGGATCTGGCGGCTGGAGAACAGCACGACGTCACCGGCTTCGAGCGAAAGCTGGTGGTTGCCCTCGGCCATCCGCGACATCGCGGCGCGCGGCTCACCCTGGCCGCCGGTGGCGATAATCAGCACTTCGCCGCGTGGCAGATCCATGGCCCGGCCAAAATCGACCGTCTCGGGCAGGTGCTCGAGATAGCCGCTGGCCTGGCTGGCGCCGATCATCCGGTCGAGCGAGCGCCCGGCGACGCAGAGCTTGCGCCCCGTCGCGCGCGCGACCTCGCCCAGCGTCTGGAGCCGCGCGACATTCGACGCGAAGGTCGTGACCACGACCCTGCGGCCCTTGTGCTTGGCCACTTCCTCGAGCAGGCCGCGATAGACCTCGCCCTCGGACCCCGAGTTCTCGGGATTGAACACGTTGGTCGAATCGCAGACCAGCGCGAGCACACCGGTGTCACCGATCGCGCAGAGTTCCTCGGCGGTCGTCGGCACGCCGATCTGCGGATCCTCGTCGATCTTCCAGTCACCCGTGTGGAAGATGCGCCCATAGGGCGTATCGACGATCACGGCGTTGCCTTCGGCGATCGAATGCGCGAGCGGTACGTATTGCACGGTGAAATGGCCGAGCTCGAACGGCTCGAGATGGTCGATCACGCGCAGTTCGACCTTGCCGAGCAGCCCCGCCTCTTCGAGCTTGGCCGCGACGAGCTTGGCGGTGAACGGCGTCGCATAGAACGGCACGCCGAGTTCTTCGGCGAAATAGGGCACCGCGCCGATGTGATCCTCGTGCGCGTGGGTCAGGACGATGCCCACGAGATCGGCCTTGCGATCCTCGATGAATTCGAGATCGGCGAAGACCAGGTCGACGCCCGGATACTCCTGGCCGCTGAAGGTCATGCCGAGGTCGACCATCAGCCACTTGCCGTCGCAGCCATAGAGATTGACGTTCATGCCAATCTCACCCGAGCCGCCGAGGGCACAGAAGATCAGTTCGTTACCGGGTTTCACTTGATTGGGTTTCCTTGGGCCGCAGCCCTTTCCGCCAGCAGAGCCAGCCCGTCGAGCGTGAGGTCCGCGTCGACCGCATCGAAAATGTCCGTCACTTCGTCGAACAGCACGGCAAGGCCGCCGGTCGCGATGACCTTGGCCGGACGGCCGATCTGTTCGCGCATGCGCGCGATCAGCCCTTCCATCATAGCGACGTAGCCCCAGAACACGCCGATCAGCATGGCGTCTTCGGTATTGGTGCCGATCACGCTCTTGCTGTCGGGTACGCGAATGGCGATGCGCGGCAGCATGGCCGTGTTCCCCACCAGCGCGTCAAGCGAGAGGTTGATGCCCGGCGCGATGATGCCGCCCTTGTAGGCGCCGTGAAAATCGATGACGTCGAAGGTCGTCGCCGTGCCGAAATCGACGACGATCAGGTCACCGGGATACTTGGCGTGGGCGGCGATTGCATTGACCGCACGGTCGGCGCCGACCGAACTCGGCTGATCGACGTCGAGATCGATGCCGTAGTCCGCGGCGCCCTGCCCTGCGATCAGCGGCTCGACGAAGAAGTAATTGCTCGCCAGGACCTGGATGTTGTGGAGCGCGCGCGGGACGACGGTGCAGACGATGATCTGCGTGATCTCCTCGCGCCTGATGCCGCGGATCTCGAGGAGTTGCATCAGCCAGACCGCATATTCGTCGCCGGTACGGCGCGGATCGGTGGCGATGCGCCAGCGCGCCTTGAGCTTGCTGCCCTCGAACAGCGCGAAGACGACGTTGGTATTACCGGCGTCGATGGCGAGCAGCATGAAGAGCTCCTTACGAGTCCGGGGTCAGGCGAACTTCGCCCGCATGGATGGCACGCGTCCGCCCGTCGGCCAAGCGCAGCAGCAGGGCGCCGTCTTCGGCGAGCCCGGCAAACGCACCGATCAGACCCTCTTCCCCGGGCTCGCCGACGGTGAGAGGGGTTCCGAGCGGATGCGCTGCGGCGAGCCAGCGCTGTACGATCGGCGCCAGGCCGAAATTGCGCCAGCGCTCGAGTTCGGCCGCGAATTCTCGTGCGAGATCGGCAGCGAAGGCATCGCGATCGACGCCCTGCAGCGCCACCGTCTCGCGATCAGGAACTTCGGGCGCCTGGGCAAGGTTGACGCCGACGCCGATGATGACGCTGTCGTTGACGCGTTCCAGCAGGATACCCGCCAATTTGGCCCGGCCGATCAGCAGATCGTTGGGCCATTTCAATGTGGCCGAAAGCCCGTCGTTCAGCAGCGGCGTCACCGCTTCGTGCACGGCCAGGCCGACGAGCAGCGCGAGCGAAGCGGGCTCGGGATCGCCGAAGCGCAGATGCACCACGGTAGAGCCCATGAAATTGCCCGCGCCGTCGAACCATTCGCGGCCTTGCCGCCCCTTGCCAGCGGTCTGGCGGTCCGCAACCAGCCAGTCGCCCTCCGCGACGCTCTCGCTAGCGCGCAGGCGCGCGGCAAGGTCTGCGTTGGTCGATCCGGTTTCGGCTAGGGTGTGGATCACACCGCTGCGAACAGTGCGGCGGCCGCGGTGTCGGCCAGGTGACCCAGGCACTTGGTCAGCAGGTAGCCCAGCGGCGAGATGAACAGCGCGCAGACCGCGAGCAGGAACTGGTGTGCCCAGTCGCTACGGCCGACCGCCTTGCCCGTCGGTTCGTCGAAGTACATGACCTTGACGATCTTGAGGTAATAGAACGCGCCGATCACCGAAGCGGCGATACCGATCGCGGCCAGCGGCACGAGGCCCGCCTGGACTGCGGCCTGGAAGACCACGAACTTGCCCCAGAAGCCGAACAGCGGCGGAATGCCCGCAAGGCTGAACATGACCATGGCGAGTGCGGCGGCGAGCACCTTGCGGTCGCGCGAGAGGCCGGCGATGTCGGAAATTGCCTCGACCTGGTTGCCCTCGGCATCCTTGAGCATCAGCACGGCGACGAAACCGCCGATCGTCATCGCCACGTAGATCGCCAGATAGACGAGCATCGCCGAAGCGCCCTCGACCGTGCCGGCAGCGAGGCCGATGAGGATGAAGCCGACGTTGTTGATCGACGAATAGGCCATCAGGCGCTTGATGTTCTTCTGACCGATGGCACCGAGCGCGCCGACGACGATCGAGGCCAGCGCCGCGAAGATCACGATCTGGCGCCAGGCATCGGCCTGCGAACCGAAGGCGTCGAGCGAGACGCGCATCGTCAGCGCCAGCGCCGCCACCTTGGGTGCCGTCGCGAAGAAGGTGGTAACCGGGGTTGGCGCGCCTTCGTAGACGTCGGGCGTCCACATGTGGAACGGCACCGCCGAGATCTTGAAGGCCAGGCCCGCGAGCACGAAGACCACGCCGAACAGCGCGCCGGTCGACAGACCGCCACCGAGCGCGGCGCTGATGCCCGAGAAGTTGGTCGTGCCCGTGAAGCCGTAGGTCAGGCTCATGCCGAACAGCAGGATGCCGCTGGCGAGCGCGCCGAGCACGAAATACTTGAGGCCGGCTTCGGCCGAACGCTCGTCGTTGCGCAGGATCGAGGCGAGCACATAGGAGGCCAGCGAGGCCATCTCGAGGCCGATGTAGAGCGTCAGCAGATCTGTGGCCGAGACCATGATCCCGCCGCCGAGCGCGGCGAAGAGCACCAGGATCGGATATTCGGACCGCATCCCGCCCGCGCGTTCGAAGAACTGCGGCGCGATCATCAGCGAGGCACCGGCGGCGCCATAGATCAGCAGCTTGGCGAAGCTGGCGAAGGCGTCGGCGCGGAACTGGCCGAAGAAGGCGTAGGTATCGGGGCCCGAGGCGCCGGCGCAGAGCGCGGGCGCGACGAGGAAGGCAGCGCCGACGAGCGCGGCGACCGTCAGGATCGAGATCAGGCGGCTCGCCTTGTCACCGCTCCAGGCGGCGACGAGCAGCAGGATCAGGCCGGCGACGCTCAGCAGTTCTTCGGGCGCAACCAGGCGCAGCGAGTGGGACCAGTCCATCAGTGGTGCGCCCCCTCGTGCGCGGATTCATCGGTTTTGGGTTGTGCCTTCGCGACCGCGACCTTGGCATCGCCGGCGGGCTTGGCCCGGGCGATACGCGCGTCGAGCGCGGCGATGTCCTGGCGCATCGGCGCGAGGAAGCTTTCGGGATAGACGCCCATCCACAGCACGGCCGCGGCGATCGGCGCCATCATCAGCCACTCGCGCAGGTCGATATCTTTCATGGCGGCGGCATCGGCGTTCTTCTGCTCGCCGAAGATGACCCGGCGATAGAGGTAGAGCATATAGGCCGCCCCCAGGATGATGCCCGTCGTCGCGACCAGCGCAACCCAGCTCGAGACCTGGTAGATGCCCGCGAGGCTGAGGAATTCGCCGACGAAGCCCGAGGTGCCCGGCAGGCCGACCGATGCCATCGTGAACAGCATCATAAACAGCGCGTAGTAGGGCATGTTGACCGCAAGGCCGCCGTAACGGTCGATCTCACGCGTGTGCAGGCGATCGTAGATCACGCCGACGCCGAGGAACAGCGCGCCCGAGACCAGGCCGTGGCTGAGCATGACGACCATCGCGCCTTCGAGACCTTGCACGTTGAACGAGAACAGGCCGATCGTGACGATCGCCATGTGCGCGACCGACGAATAGGCGATCAGCTTCTTCATGTCGTGCTGGACCAGCGCGATCAGCGAGGTGACCACGACCGCGACCATCGACAGCCAGTAGACCAGCCAGGCGAACTGGGCCGAAGCCTCGGGGAACATCGGCAGCGCGAAGCGGATGAAGCCGTAGCCGCCCATCTTGAGCAGCACGCCGGCCAGGATCACCGAGCCCGCGGTCGGCGCCTGGACGTGCGCGGCCGGGAGCCAGGTGTGGACCGGCCACATCGGCATCTTCACCGCGAAGCTCGCGAAGAAGGCCAGCCACAGCCAGGTCTGCGCCTGCGGGGCGAAGTCGTAGGCCATCAGGGTCGGGATGTCGGTGGTACCCGCCTCGTTCACCATCCACAGCATCGCGATCAGCATCAGGACCGAGCCGAGCAGCGTGTAGAGGAAGAACTTGTACGACGCGTAGATGCGATCGGCGCCACCCCAGATACCGATGATCAGGTACATCGGGATCAGGCCGGCTTCGAAGAAGATGTAGAACAGGTAGAGATCCTGCGCGGTGAACACGCCGATGATCAGCACTTCGACCAGCAGGAAGGCGGCGTTGTATTCGCCGACGCGCTTCTCGATCGAGTTCCACCCCGCGCCGATGCAGACCGGCATGAGGAAGACCGTCAGCATGATCAGCATCAGGGCAATGCCGTCGATGCCGAGCGCCCAGTTGAAGCCGGCGAAGAGCTCGACCTTTTCCTGGAACTGCCACTGCGCGCCGCCGACGTCGTAGTTGGCCCAGAGCAGGACGCCGAGCGCGAAATCGATCAGGGTCGCGATCAGCGCGATCGAACGCGCCGCCTTGGCTTCGACCAGAAGGCAGGCCACCGCGCCGACGAGCGGCACGAGCAGCATGAGCGATAGGATGGGAAAACCGTTCATTGCCTCAATGCGCCCCGAAACCTGCGATTGCCCAGCTGATCGCGCCGACAAGGCCGAGCAGCATCACCAGCGCATAGCTGTAGAGATAACCCGACTGGACCTTCTGCGCGTAGGTCGAGCTCTTGGCCACGACCCAGGCCGCGCCATCGGGACCCAGTCGATCGACGATGCCGATGTCCACCTGCTTCCAGAACACCTTGCCGAGCCAGAAGGCCGGGCGGACGAACAGGAAGTTGTAGAGCTCGTCGAAGAACCACTTGTTGTAGACGAACTTGTGAAGCGCGCCGAACTGGCCGACGAAGGTCGCCGGGAAGCTCGGGTTCTTCAGGTAGGCATACCAGGCGGTCAGCAGACCGATGGTCATCACCGTGAACGGCGCCCACTTAACCCAGGTTGGCACTTCGTGCATCGCGTGGATCAGGTGCTCGCTGAACACGAGGCTGCCCTTCCAGAACTCGCCATCGCCTTCGCTGATGAACGAATGGTGGAACAGGAAGCCGGCGAAGACCGCGCCCAGGCTCAGGACGATGAGCGGGATCAGCATGGCCAGCGGGCTCTCGTGCGGGTGGTAGCCCGCCGTGCCGTCGCCGTGGTCCGCATGAACGTGCGCGTGAGCGTCGTGACCGTGCGCGTCGTGCGCATGGGCCTGTTCGGTCGCCTCGCCCGAGTGTTCGTCGGACGGGTGATCGTCATGGCCATGGCCGTGCGCGTCGTGGACCGCGTGCTGGATGTGCTCCGAACCGGCCCAGCGCGGCTTGCCGAAGAAGGTCAGGAAGGCCAGGCGCCACGAATAGAAGCTGGTCATCAGCGCGGCGCTGATACCCATCCAGAACGCGAAGGTGCCGAGCTCCTTGCCCGAACCGAAGGCCGCCTCGAGGATCGCGTCCTTCGAATAGAAGCCCGCGAAGCCCAGGGTGCCGGCAATGCCGACGCCGGTGATCGCCAGGGTGCCGAGCGTCATCGCCCAGAAGGTGATCGGGATGTGCTTACGCAGGCCGCCGTAGAAGCGCATGTCCTGCTCGTGGTGCATCGCGTGGATCACCGAGCCGGCGCCGAGGAACAGCAGCGCCTTGAAGAAGGCGTGCGTGAACAGGTGGAACATGGCAGCGCCATAGGCACCCGAACCCGCGGCGAAGAACATGTAGCCGAGCTGCGAGCAGGTCGAATAGGCGATCACGCGCTTGATGTCCCACTGCGTCGTGCCGACGGTGGCGGCGAAGAAGCAGGTGGCGGCGCCGACGAAAGTGACGACGCTGAGCGCGGTCGGGCTGGTTTCGAACAACGGCGACAGACGGCAGACCATGAAGACGCCGGCGGTGACCATGGTCGCCGCGTGGATCAGCGCCGACACCGGGGTCGGGCCTTCCATCGCGTCGGGAAGCCAGGTGTGCAGGCCGAGCTGCGCCGACTTGCCCATCGCACCGATGAACAGGAGGATGCAGAGCACGGTCATCGTGTCGAAGCGGTGGCCGAGGAAGCCGATCGTCGTGCCGGCCATGCCGGGCGCGGCGTCGAGGATCGCCGGGATCGAGATCGTGCCGAACACCAGGTAGACGCCGAAGATGCCCATCATGAAGCCGAGGTCACCGACGCGGTTGACGACGAAGGCCTTGATCGCGGCAGCGCCGGCCGAGGGCTTCTTGAACCAGAAGCCGATCAGCAGGTACGAGGCCAGGCCCACGCCTTCCCAACCGAAGAACATCTGCACGAGGTTGTCCGCGGTCACGAGCATGAGCATCGCGAAGGTGAACAGCGACAGGTAGGCGAAGAACCGCGGCTGATCCGGATCCTCCTCCATATAGCCCCAGCTATAGAGGTGGACGAGCGCCGAGACGCTGGTGATGACGACGAGCATGACCGCGGTCAGCGTGTCGACGCGCAGCGCCCAGTCGAAGCTCATGGTGCCCGACTGTACCCAATGCAGCACGGGCGTGACGCTGGCTTCGGCGGTCCCGCTCAGGAAGCCGAGGAAGATCGGCCAGGACAGCGCGCAGGAGACGAACAGCGCGCCGGTCGTGATCGACTTGACGACGGTGTTGCCCAGCATGCGGTTGCCGAGCCCGCCGACGATGGCGGCCAGCAGCGGCAGGAAGACGATGAAGAGGATCGAATGCACCGGTTTACCCCTTCATCCGGTTGACGTCGTCGACCGCGATCGTGCCGCGGCCGCGGAAGTAGATGACCAGGATCGCAAGGCCGATGGCGGCCTCGCCGGCCGCCACGGTCAGCACGAACATGGCGAAGATCTGGCCGGTCAGGTCCTGCAGGAAGGCGCTGAACGCGACGAAGTTGATGTTCACAGCCAGCAGGATCAGCTCGATCGCCATGAGGATGACGATGACGTTCTTGCGGTTGAGGAAGATGCCGAGGACGCCGAGCACGAACAGGATCGAGCTGACGACGACATAGTGTTCGATGCCGATCACAGCTGAACCCCCTTGCCCACTTCGGGTTTCACATTGACCGTCGCCTCTTCGGGACGGCGGGCGATCTGGCGGCCGATGTTCTGGCCGCGCGTGTCGCTGCGCTGGCGGTGCGTCAGGACGATCGCGCCGATCATGGCGACGAGCAGGATGACGCCGGCCGCCTCGAACAGGAACAGGTAGCGGCCATAGAGCAGCGCGCCGATCGCCTTGATGTTGCTGACGCCCACGGCCGTCGCGGCCGAACCGTCGGGCGTGCCGAGGTGCAGCGCGCCGGCACGGAAGGCGCCGATGCCGAGGACGATCTCGCAGAGCAGGACCACCGCGACGAGCATGCCGAGCGGGAAGTTCTTGACGAAGCCCGCACGCAGCTCGGCGAAGTCGATGTCCAGCATCATGACGACGAAGAGGAACAGCACGGCGACCGCGCCGACATAGACGATGACGAGCAGCATCGCGATGAACTCGGCGCCGACCAGGACCATGAGGCCCGCGGCGTTGAAGAACGCCAGGATCAGCCAGAGCACCGAGTGCACGGGATTGCGCGCCAGGATCGTGATCGCGCCCGAGGCGACGACCAGAGTGGCGAACAGGTAAAAGGCGATTGTGTGGATCATGATCTGTGCCCCGCCGGCGCCCTATCGATACGGCGCATCGGCTTCAAGGTTCGCGGCGATGGCCCGCTCCCACTTGTCCCCGTTCGCCAGCAGCTTGGCCTTGTCGTAGAGCAGCTCTTCGCGCGTTTCGGTCGCGTATTCGAAGTTCGGCCCCTCGACCACGGCATCGACCGGGCAGGCTTCCTGACAGAAGCCGCAGTAGATGCACTTGGTCATGTCGATGTCGTAGCGCGTCGTGCGGCGGCTGCCGTCGGCACGCGGTTCGGCCTCGATCGTGATCGCCTGCGCCGGGCAGATCGCCTCGCACAGCTTGCAGGCAATGCAGCGTTCCTCGCCGTTCGGATAGCGCCGCAGCGCATGCTCGCCGCGGAAGCGCGGCGAGAGCGGGTTCTTCTCGAACGGATAGTTGATCGTCGCCTTGGGCTTGAAGAAATACTTCAAGGTCAGCCAGTGCGCCTTGACGAACTCCCAGAGGGTGAACGCCTTGATGATTTGAGCGACGCTCATCAGCCGTACCTCGTGAACATCAGATAGCCGCTGACCAGCACGACGAAGCCGAGGCTGACGGGCAGGAACACCTTCCAGCCCAGGCGCATCAGCTGGTCGTAGCGATAGCGGGGAACGGTCGCCTTCACCCAGGAGAAGACGAAGAAGAAGAACAGGATCTTGAGCAGCAGCCAGACAAAGCCGGGCACGACGTAGAGGAACGGCAGGTCGAGCGGCGGCAGGTAGCCGCCGAAGAACAGCACCGCGTTCAAGGTGCACATCAGCAGGACGTTGGCATACTCACCGAGCCAGTAGAGCGCGAAGGCCATCGACGAATATTCGGTCTGATAGCCGGCGACGAGCTCGGACTCGGCCTCGGTCAGGTCGAACGGCGCGCGCGCGGTTTCGGCCATGCCCGAGATCAGGAACATCACCCACATCGGGAACAGCAGCGGGTTGAAGGCATAGCCGTTCAGGATCCCGAAGACGTGGCCCTTCTGGTCGGCGACGATCTCGTTGAGGTTGAAGCTGCCCGCCCAGAGCACGACGCATATCAGGATGAAGCCGATCGAGACCTCGTAGGAGATCATCTGCGCCGAGGCGCGCATCGCCGAGAAGAACGGGTACTTCGAGTTCGACGCCCAGCCCGCGATGACGACGCCGTAGACGCCGAGCGAGGAGATCGCGAGCACGTAGAGCAGGCCGACGTTGATGTCCGCCAGCACCGCGCCCGAATTGAACGGGATCACCGCCCAGGCCATCAGCGCGACCGTGAAGGTGATGATCGGCGCGATCAGGAACAGCACCTTGTTCGACGCCGAGGGGACGATGGTTTCCTGGAGGAAGACCTTGAGACCGTCGGCAAAGCTCTGCAGCAGACCGAAGGGGCCGACCACGTTCGGCCCGCGGCGCAGCGCCATGGCCGCCCAGATCTTGCGGTCGGCATAGATGATCATCGCCACGCCAAGCATCAGCGGCAGCGCGATCAGCAGGATGCCGGCGATCGTCGAGACGAACCACGCCCACTCGTAGGACATGCCCAGCGATTGGAAGAAAGCGGTCATTCCGCGGCCTCCGCGAAGTCTTCCCCGTGGAGCAGTTCGGCCGAGCAGCGCTGCATCACCTCGCTCGCGCGGGCGATCGGGTTGGTCAGGTAGAAGTCCTTGATCGGATAGCCGAACGCGCCTTCCGCGGAACCGCCGCCCGCAGGCAGCGCGCCGTAGTCGGCGAGGTCTTCGACACCCAGCGCCGGAACCTCGGCGACCATCGCCGCACGCAGTTCGTCGAAGCTGTCGAAGCCGACCACCACGCCCAGGGCATCGGCCAACGCGCGCAGGATCGTCCAGTCCTCACGCGCATCGCCGGGGGCGAAGACCGCCTTCTCGGCGAACTGCACGCGGCCTTCGGTGTTGACGTAAGTGCCGGCCTTTTCGGTGTAGGCGGCCGCGGGCAGGATGATGTCCGCGGCATGCGCGCCCTTGTCGCCGTGGTGGCCAACATAGACGACGATCGAGTCCGAGAACTTGGCGAAGTCCATCTCGTCGGCGCCGAGCGAGAAGACGAGCTTGGGCTTGGCCGCGACGAGGTCGGCGATGCCGCCCTTCTGCGCGAAGCCCAGCATCAGCCCACCCATGCGCGCCGCGGCGAGGTGCAGCACGTTGAAGCCGTTCCAGCCATCACGGACGAGGTTGAACTGGCCAACGAGGCCCAGGCCCGCGCCGAGCGCGCCCTTGGCCAGCGCCGCACCGCCGAGGATGACCGCGGGACGCTCCGCCTTCGACAGGGCTTCCGAAACATGCGCCGGCAGATTGCCGAGCACCGACAGGTCCTCGCCGAGGAACTCGCCGCCGAAGGTGGTTTCCCATTCCTGGCCGACGAGGAAGACCTTGGCGCCCTTCTTGACCGCCTTGCGCAGGCGGACGTTCACCAGCGGCGCTTCCCAGCGGACGTTGCTGCCCACGATCAGGATCGCGTCGGCGGTCTCGATGCCGGAGAAGGTCGAATTGAAGTTCACCGCGGCGAGGCTGGACACGTCGTAGTCCATGCCAGTCTGGCGGCCTTCGAGCAGGCTGGAGCCCAGCGCGCCGAGCAGCTTCTTGGCAGCGAACTGCGTCTCGCAGTCGAGCAGGTCGCCCGCAACCGCGGCAACGCTCGCACCCGGCTTGACCTTGGCGATCGCGGCGAAAGCTTCGTCCCAGGTTGCGGCGACGAGCTTGCCGTCGCGGCGGATCCAGGGGCGGTCGAGCCGGCGCTTGGTCAGGCCGTCGACCTGGTAGCGCGCCTTGTCGGAGATCCACTCCTCGTTCACGTCATCGTTGATCCGCGGCAGCACGCGCAGGACCTCGCGGCCGCGGCTGTCGATGCGGATGTTGGCGCCGGTCGCGTCGGAGACGTCGATGCCGAGAGTCTTCTTGAGCTCCCAGGGCCGCGCCTCGAAGGCGTAGGGCTTGGAGGTCAGCGCGCCGACCGGGCAGAGGTCGATCACGTTGGCCGACATCTCGTGATGCGCGGCCTTCTCCAGATAGGTCGTGATCTGCATGGACTCGCCGCGATAGAGCGCGCCGATCTCGTCCACGCCGGCCACTTCCTCGGAGAAGCGCACGCAGCGGGTGCAGTGGATGCAGCGCGTCATCGTCGTCTTGATGAGCGGGCCCATGTACTTTTCTGTGACCGCGCGCTTGTGCTCGTCATAGCGCGAGGCGCCGCGGCCATAGGCGACCGACTGGTCCTGCAGGTCGCATTCGCCGCCCTGGTCGCAGATCGGACAGTCGAGCGGGTGGTTGATGAGGAGGAACTCCATCACCCCTTCGCGCGCCTTCTTGACCATCTCGCTGTCGGTGCGGATGTTCTGGCCCTCGGCAGCGGGCAGCGCGCAAGACGCCTGCGGCTTCGGCGGCCCGGGGGCGACCTCGACCAGGCACATGCGGCAGTTGCCGGCGATCGACAGCCGCTCGTGATAGCAGAAGCGGGGGATTTCCTTGCCGGCCAGCTCGCAGGCCTGCAGGACGGTGGCGCCCTGCGGAACTTCGAGTTCGACGCCGTCTACGGTTACCTTGGGCATTACTCAGCAGCCTCGCGTACGTTGTCGGCAATCCGGCGCTCGAGCTCGGGGCGGAAGTGCTTGATCAGACCCTGAATCGGCCAGGCGGCCGCGTCGCCCAGCGCGCAGATCGTGTGACCTTCGACCTGCTTGGTCACCTGCTGCAGCATGTCGATTTCCTCGACCGCGGCATCGCCGGTGCGCAGGCGCTCCATGATGCGCCACATCCAGCCCGTGCCTTCGCGGCAGGGCGTGCACTGGCCGCAGGACTCGTGCTTGTAGAAGTAGGACAGGCGCGAAATGGCGCGGACGATGTCGGTCGACTTGTCCATGACGATGACCGCGGCCGTACCCAGGCCCGATCCGACCGCCTTGCAGCCGTCGAAGTCCATAGGCACGTCGATCATCTCGTGGCCCGGCACCAGCGGCACCGAGGAACCGCCGGGGATCACCGCCAGCAGGTTGTCCCACCCGCCGCGGATGCCGCCGCAGTGCTTTTCGATCAGCTCGCGGAAGGGGATGCTCATCTCCTCCTCGACGACGCAGGGCTTGTTCACGTGGCCCGAGATCTGGAAGAGCTTGGTGCCCTTGTTGTTCTCGCGGCCGAAGCTCGAGAACCAGCTCGCACCACGACGCAGGATCGTCGGCGCGACGGCGATGGATTCGACGTTGTTGACCGTGGTCGGGCAGCCGTAAAGACCCGCACCGGCCGGGAACGGCGGCTTGAGGCGCGGCTGGCCCTTCTTGCCTTCGAGGCTCTCGATCATCGCGGTCTCTTCGCCGCAGATGTAGGCGCCGGCGCCGCGGTGGACGAAGACGTCGAAGTCATAGCCCGAACCGCAGGCGTTCTTGCCCAGCAGACCGGCGGCATAGGCCTCGTCGCGCGCCGCGAACATCGTCTCGGCCTCGCGGATATACTCGCCGCGGATGTAGATATAGGCCGCGCGCGCGCCCATCGCGAAGCCCGCGACCAGCGCGCCTTCGAGCAGCTTGTGCGGATCGTGGCGGATGATCTCGCGATCCTTGCACGAGCCAGGCTCGGACTCGTCAGCGTTGATCACCAGGAAGCCCGGACGCGCCGGGTTCGGCTCCTTGGGCATGAACGACCACTTCATGCCGGTGGGGAAGCCCGCACCGCCACGGCCGCGCAGACCCGAGTCCTTCATCTCCTGGATGATGCCGTCACGGCCCTTCTCGAGCAGGGCCTTGGTGTTGTCCCAGTCGCCGCGCTTCTGCGCCGCGCCGAGGTTCCACGGCTGGTAGCCGTAGAGGTTGGTGAAGATGCGATCCTTGTCGGCGAGTGCCATGGTTTACCACTCCCCTCGGTAATCGTGATTTTCGGAGACCATCTGCTTGAGCGTCGACAGCGCGCCAACCGGCTCGACCGTGTGACGGCCGGGCTCCTGCGTTCCCGCCTTGGGCTCGCGGCCCGCGGCCAACTCGTCGAGCACGAAGTTCAGGCGCTCGGCCGTGAGGTCCTCGTAGTTGTCGTCGTTGATCTGGACCATCGGCGCCGAAGCGCAGTTGCCCATGCATTCGACCTCGGTAAGCGTCCACAGGCCGTCGGCGCTGTTGTGGCCCTTGCTCATGCCGCGCGCCTTGCAGGCGGTCAGCAGGTCGTCCGAACCGCGCAGCATGCACGGCGTCGTACCGCAGACCTGAACGTGGAAGCGGCCGACGGGCACGAGGTTGTACATCGTGTAGAACGAGGCGACCTCGACCACGCGGATCACCGGCATGTCGAGTTCCCTGGCGATGAACTCCATCACCGGGATCGGCAGCCAGCCCTGCGTCTGCGTCTCGGCGCCGATCTGGCGCTGGGCGAGATCGAGCAGCGGCATCACGGCCGAGCGCTGGCGCCCTTCGGGATAGCGCGCAATGATGCCGGGCACCTTGGCGGCGTTGTCCGCGTTCCAGGTCCAGGCGCCCCAGCGTGCGCGCAGTTCGGGGGTATCGGGTTCGAGATGACGATCAGCCATGACGGCGACCCCGCTTCAGCCAGAGATCCTGGGCATAGAGGAACAGCTCGAAGCCGCAGATCGCCGCGGCCAGCATCGGCAGCGTCTGGCTGGGCTCGGCCCCGCCCCAAAGCGCGCCGAAATAGCCGAGCACGAGCAGGACGCCGGTTACGGCAGCCCAGACGCGCAGGGAATCCAGGAGGGAAATTGGCTTCAACGGACGAACTCCACGCGGGCGCACTTGTCACCCTCGAACGTATAGATGGCGACGACTTCGAACGGCTCGACCGGCGGCGAACCGTCGGTCGACGGGCCGCGGGTCACATATTCGCGGAACAGGACGTAGTTGCCGATTTCCTGTTTCTCGCGGATTTCCGCTTTGTTTTCGGGCCAGACGGCGAAGGCCTTGGCCAGGCCCGAGCGCGTGCCTTCCTTGCCCTCGCGCACGACAGCACCGCGGTAGGTGGCTTCGCAGGCGTCATCGGTCATGTAGGACACGTAGGTGTCCACATCCTGCGCGTTGTAGGCGGCGATCATCGCCTCTGCCTTAGCCAGGTTGCTCAACGGTCGCACTCCCCGAACACCACGTCGATAGCGCCGATGATGGCGGTGACGTCGGGCAGCATGTGACCCTTGCTCATGAATTCCATGGCTTGGAGGTGCGAGAACGCCGTCGGGCGGATCTTGCAGCGGTAGGGCTTGTTGGTGCCGTCGGCGACGAGGTAGACGCCGAACTCGCCCTTGGGGCTCTCGGTCGCGACGTAGACCTCGCCCGCCGGGACGTGGAAGCCTTCGGTGTAGAGCTTGAAGTGGTGGATCAGCGCTTCCATCGACTGCTTCATCTCGCCGCGTTTGGGCGGGACGACCTTGCGGTCGGTCGAGGCGATCTCACCGTTGGGCATTTCGGCCAGGCACTGCTTCATGATCTTGGCCGACTGGCGCACTTCCTCGACACGGACCATGAACCGGTCGTAGCAGTCGCCGCGCGTGCCGACCGGGATCGCGAAGTCCATACGGTCGTAGACGTCGTAAGGCTGGCTCTTGCGCAGGTCCCAGGCGATGCCCGAACCGCGGATCATCGGGCCCGAGAAGCCCCACTTGAGCGCGTCTTCCTTCGAGACGATGGCGATGTCGACATTGCGCTGCTTGAAGATGCGGTTGTCGACGACGAGGCTCATCGCGTCCTCGAACAGCTCGGGCAGGCGCGTGTCGAGCCAGTCGGCGATGTCGGTCAGCAGCTTGAGCGGCACGTCCTGGTGAACCCCGCCCGGGCGGAACCAGGCCGAGTGCATGCGCGCGCCCGAGGCGCGCTCGAAGAAGTTCAGGCAGTCCTCGCGGATCTCGAACAGCCACAGGTTCGGCGTCATCGCGCCGACGTCCATGACGTGCGAGCCCAGGTTGAGCATGTGGTTGCAGATGCGCGTCAGCTCGGCGAACAGCACGCGCAGGTATTGCGCGCGCAACGGCACCTCAAGGTTCAGCAGCTTCTCGATGGCGAGCACGTAGGAGTGCTCCATCGCCAGCGGCGAGCAGTAGTCGAGCCGGTCAAAGTAGGGCAGCGCCTGGAGATAGGTCTTGTGCTCGATCAGCTTCTCGGTGCCGCGGTGCAGCAGGCCGACGTGCGGATCGACGCGTTCGATGATCTCGCCGTCGAGCTCGAGCACCAGACGCAGCACGCCGTGCGCGGCCGGGTGCTGCGGACCGAAGTTGATCGTGTAGTTCGAGATGACCTCGTCGCCGGTGGTCGGCGAGGTTTCAAGCTGGACGCTCATGATCAGGAACCCTCGGGCGTCTTCTTCGCGCGCGGCTTGCGGGCGGGTTTGGACTCGGTCGGCGCGGGCGCTTCGGGGGCCTTGCCGGCATCCTTGGCGGCGGGCGCGCCGGCGCTCTGCTTGTCGGCAGCCGCTTCGTTGGCCTTGACCCCGGCGCCGGTGTCGGCCGGCTTGTCGGTGGTCTTGGGCGTTTCGACCTTGGGCGCCGCGGGCGGCGGTGCGGCAGGCGCCTTCTCGTCGCCGGGCAGCACGTAGTCGGCCCCTTCCCACGGGCTCATGAAGTCGAACGAGCGCAGGTCCTGCGCAAGCTGGACCGGTTCGTAGACGACGCGCTTGTCCTCTTCGGAGTAGCGCAGCTCGACATAGCCGGTCAGCGGGAAGTCCTTGCGGAACGGATGCCCCTCGAAACCGTAGTCGGTAAGGATACGGCGCAGGTCGGTATTGCCCGAGAAGATCACGCCGTAGAGGTCGAAGACCTCGCGTTCGAGCCAGCCCGCGACCGGCCACAGGGTCGTGACGGTCGGCACCGGGGTGCTCTCTGCGGCGTTGACCTTGACCAGCAGGCGGTGGTTCTTGGTCACCGACAGCAGCATGTAGACGACTTCGAAGCGCTCGGATCGCGACGGATAGTCGACCCCGGCGATTTCCATCAGCTGCTGGTATTCGTGCTCGTCGCGCAGCAGACGCAGCGCATCCTCGATGCGATCGCGCGCGATCGTCAGGACGATCTCGCCATATTCCTCACGACCCGCGACGAGCTTGTCGCCGAGCGCCTGGGTCAGAGCCTCGAGCACGCCTTCGTTCGACGCGATCTTGGGAGCGGAATGCAGTACCGTCATTGCCCTGCCCTCACCGCTCTACCGTGCCGACGCGGCGGATCTTCCGCTGCAGCTGCATCACACCATAGAGCAGCGCCTCGGCGGTCGGCGGACAGCCGGGGACATAGATGTCCACGGGCACGATCCGATCGCAGCCGCGCACGACGCTGTAGCTGTAGTGGTAGTAGCCGCCGCCGTTGGCGCAGGAGCCCATCGAGATGACGTACTTCGGGTCCGACATCTGGTCGTAGACCTTGCGCAGCGCCGGAGCCATCTTGTTGCACAGCGTACCGGCGACGATCATCACGTCCGACTGGCGCGGAGAAGCGCGCGGCGCGGCACCGAAGCGCTCCATGTCGTAGCGCGGCATGTTGACGTGGATCATCTCGACCGCGCAGCAGGCGAGGCCGAAGGTCATCCACCACAGCGAGCCCGTGCGGGCCCACTGGAACAGCTCCTCGGTGGTGGTGATCAGGAAGCCCTTGTCGGAAACCTCCTGGTTGAGACCGTTGAAGAACGACTGGTCGGGCGGCGTAATCGCCTGCCCGCCCGAAACGCTAAGCGGATTACCCGCAGTGTCGACGAGCGTGCTCATTCCCAGTCCAGAGCTCCCTTCTTCCATGCATAGGCGAGGCCGATGGCCAGTTCGCCCAGGAAGACCATCATGGTGATCCAGCCGGGCCAGCCGGTCATGTCGAGCGACACGGCCCAGGGGAACAGAAACGCCGCTTCGAGATCGAAGATGATGAACAGGATCGCGACGAGGTAGAAGCGCACGTCGAACTGGCTGCGCGGGTCTTCGAAAGCGGGGAAACCGCACTCGTACTCGCTCAGCTTCTCGGCGTTCGGGTTATGCGCGCCAGTCAGACGGGCGACGCCCATCGGCAGGAAGACAAAGGCCGAAGACAGCCCCAGCGCGATGATCAGGAAGATCAGGATCGGCAGATATTGGGATAGATCGACCACGTTCTGACTCGGTTAAGGAGTTGAATGAAGCGCGCCCTAGTCCCCCGCTCGGCGAGGCGCAAGGGTAGGATGCTTGCTGCGAACGGCTCTCAAGTTGCAATCTGAAACTTAATAGGCATATGCGAAGATGACGCTTTCCGCCCAAGCGACGGATTGCCATTACCGCAGTGCAACATTATGCGACCGGGCAGAATTGTCCAACGCCATTCGATTAGGCCCCTAAGAGAGAGAACGCCGCCATGGCCCAGATTTCCGCCTCAGATCCGATCGTCGTCCTGTCCTACGCCCGTACGCCCATGGGCGGCCTGGCGGGTGCCTTCGCCGACGTCTCGGCGACCGACCTCGGCGCCACTGCGGTCAAGGCCGCGATCGAGCGCGCCGGTGTCGACGGCGCCGACGTCGAGCGGATCTACATGGGCTGCGTGCTGCCCGCGGGCCTCGGCCAGTCGCCCGCCCGCCAGGTCGCGCTCAAGGCCGGCCTGCCGCTCTCGGTCGAGGCGAGCACGGTCAACAAGGTCTGCGGCTCGGGCATGCAGACGGTGATCATGGGTGCCGAAGCCCTCGCCTCGGGCACGATCGACCTACTCGTCGCCGGCGGCATGGAATCGATGACCAACGCGCCCTACCTGCTCAAGAAGCACCGCGGCGGCGCGCGCGCCGGTCACGACACCGCCTATGACCACATGTTCCTCGACGGTCTCGAAGACGCCTACGAGGGCGGCTCGATGGGCTCCTATGCCCAGGCCGTCGCCGACGAGTACCAGCTGACCCGCGAGGCCCAGGACGCCTATTCGATCGAGTCGCTGCGTCGCGCCCAGGAAGCCATCTCGACCGGCGCCTTCGCCAGCGAGATCGTCCCCGTGACGGTCAAGACCCGCGGCGGCGACGTCGTGGTCGACACCGACGAGCAGCCCGGCAAGGGCAAGCCCGAGAAGATCCCGACCCTGAAGCCCGCCTTCGCCAAGGACGGCACGATCACCGCCGCGACCTCGAGCTCGATCTCGGACGGCGCCGCCGCCGTGGTGCTGACGCGCGAGAGCGTCGCCAAGGCCAAGGGCCTGACGCCGGTGGCCAAGGTCGTCGCGGTCTCGGCCCACGCGCACGAGCCGCAGCGTTTCCCGACCACGCCGATCAAGGCGATCCCGAAGGTTCTGGAACAGGCCGGCTGGCAGCTCTCGGACGTCGATCTGTTCGAGATCAACGAAGCCTTCGCCTGCGTCGCCATGTTCGCGATGCACGACCTCGGCATCCCGCACGAGAAGATCAACGTGCACGGCGGCGCCACAGCGCTCGGCCACCCGATCGGTGCCTCGGGCACGCGCATCATCACCACCCTGATCGGCGCACTCAAGCACAAGGGCCTCAAGCGCGGCGTCGCGACGCTGTGCATCGGCGGCGGCGAAGCCACCGCGGTGGCGGTCGAGCTGGTTTGATTTGATTTAGTAGCGTCGTCCCCGTGAAAGCGGGGATCGCTGGCCACGGAGTTCGAACGGCCAACGATCCCGGATCAAGTCCGGGACGACGCCTTCGCTTAACTTACGGCTCGCCCGTACCCCAAAGCCGCTCCTGCTGTACGAAGCCCGCATGACCGGTATCGACCTCGAGCCGGCACCAGCCCTCCTCGCAATCGCCGAGCCGGCCGCTGACGCCGGGTTCGACCTGCCACAGCAGCTTGGCATCGCTCGCCGCCTTCTCGCGCATTTCGGCCATGCCCTTGCCCTTCACGATCGCACCGCGATCGCGCTTGAGGAAGCGCGCGAGCATCCAGCCGCGCGCGCCGTCGGGATCCTGGACCAGCCGCCAGCCCTCCATGCGCCGCAGCACCTTCATCGGCAGGCCGGGACGGTGATAGACCCAGGCGATGCGATAGGTCTCGGCCGGGCCGACGCGCAGGTTCACCTCGCTCGCGCGCAGCGAGGCCCAGTAGGGCACCTCCTCGTCATCGGCGGCCAGCGCCGGAGTCGCAACGGAAAGGAGTGCCAGGGCAGCGAAGGACCGGAAGATCGAAGACATAGGACGCCCCTTAGACCCGGCAGACACAACGCTTCAAGGGCACTCCTGATCCCCGAGAACAGCCACCGCGCTTGACCTCGCCAGCCAGTCCGGCACATTGCGCGAACACCATGACCGTCGTCACCGAAACACCGCTCGCCCAACGCGTCGCCGGCAGGCCACGCGTCATCGTCACGCGCCGCCTCCTGCCCGAGACCGAGGCGCGCATGGATGAGCTGTTCGACGTCACCCACAACTTCGACGACGTGCCGATGAGCCGCGACGCGCTGGTCGCCGCCATGCGCGAATGCGACGTCCTCGTGCCCACGGTCACCGACCGTATCGACGGCGCGATGATCGCCGAGGCCGGCGATCGCCTGGGCCTGTTCGCCAATTTCGGCGCGGGAGTCGATCACATCGATCTCGCCGCCGCCCGCGCGCGCCGGATCGTCGTCACCAACACCCCGTCGGTCTTCACCGACGATACGGCCGACATGGCCATGGCGCTGATCATCAGCGTGCCGCGCCGTTTTCCCGAGGGATCGCGGATGCTGCTCGACGGCAAGTGGACCGGCTGGGGTCCCTCGAACTTCCTCGGCTCAAGCCTGGGCGGCAAGCGCCTGGCCATCATCGGCATGGGACGCATCGGCCAGGCCGTAGCCCACCGTGCGCGCGGCTTCGGGCTCGAGGTGGTCTACCACAACCGCCACCGCCTGCCGCCGGCGATCGAGAACATGCTCGGCGCGCGCTATGAGCCCGATCTCGACCGGCTGATCGCCGATGCCGACATCCTGACTCTGCACTGCCCGGCCAGCACCGACGCGCACCATCTGCTCGACGCCAAGCGCATAGCCCTGATGAAGTCCAGCGCCTGCGTGATCAACACCGCGCGCGGCGACATCATCGACGAGGAAGCGCTGATAGAGGCGCTCCAGAACGGCCGCATCGCCGGCGCTGGCCTCGACGTCTACGCGCGCGAGCCCACGGTCGATCCGCGGTTGCTCGCCCTGCCCAACGTCGTGCTGATGCCGCACCTCGGCAGCGCCACGGTCGAGGGCCGCGGCGCCGCGGGCCTGCGCCTGATCGCCAACATCCGCTTCTGGATCGACGGCCACCGTCCGCCCGATCAGGTGCTCGAGGGCTGGGCGTAAAATCGGACAGATCCTCCTCCACCGGGGAGGTGGCAGCCCGCAGGGCTGACGGAGGGCGTGCAGCCGAACGCGAACGCGCCTGTGCTTCACCCCCTCCACCACCCGCTGCACGGGCGGTCCCCCTCCCCCGATGGGGAGGATCGGATTGTTGAAAGCCCCGCCGCTGCGCCTTGTTTGTTAACGCGATAATGTTCTAGACGCCCCCTCGGAGGATACGCGGTTCCGGTTACGACGCAGGAGCCGCGAAGCAGGGGGTTGCTTGAAATGCGGAAACACTTCGCGCTGTCGGTCGCTGCCTTGGCGGCTACCACGCCCACCCTGGCGCTCGCCCAGGACGTGGCGACGCCCGATAGCGGCGACACCGCCTGGATTCTCACCTCGTCCGCGCTCGTCCTGCTGATGACCCTGCCCGGCCTCGGCCTCTTCTACGGCGGACTGGTGCGCGCCAAGAACTTCCTCGCCGTGCTGATCCAGTGTGGCGCGATCGCCGCGATCGCATCGCTGCTGTGGATCGTCGTCGGCTATACCCTCGCCTTCGGCGAAGTGACCAGTGGCTGGCTCGGCTCGGGCAATGCCTGGATGCTGATCGATCTCGGCCAGGTTCGCGCGAACACGACGATCCCCGAGAGCACCTTCGCGATGTTCCAGCTGTGCTTTGCCGCGATCACCCCCGCGCTGATGGCGGGCGCCTGGGTCGATCGCGCGCGCTTCGGCTGGGTCGTCGGTTTCTGCGCACTGTGGAGCCTCGTGGTCTATGCGCCGGCGGCGCACTGGATCTGGGGCGGCGGCTGGCTGGCTTCGGGCCTGGGCACACTCGATTTTGCCGGCGGCATTGTCGTCCACACCACGGCCGGCGTCTCGGCACTGATCGCTGCTCTGCTGCTCGGCAAGCGCCAGGGCTTCCCCAAAACCTTGATGCTGCCGCACAGCCCCGCACTCACGATGGCCGGCGCCGGCCTGCTCTGGGTCGGCTGGTTCGGTTTCAACGGCGGCTCGGCGCTTACCGCTGGTGAAGGTGCTGCCAGCGCGATCATCGCCACCCACGCTGCGGCCTGCACCGCGGCCCTCGCCTGGCTCGCCATCGAGCGCGTCAGCGTCGGCAAGCCCACCACGGTCGGCTTCGCCACCGGCGCAATTGCCGGCCTCGCCACGGTGACCCCGGCCGCGGGCTATATCTCCCCCGGTGCCGCGATCGTCTTCGGCATCGTCGCTAGCTGCGTCTGCTATCCGATGATCCAGGTCATCAAGCACAAGCTCAAGATCGACGATTCGCTCGACGTCTTCGCGGTCCATGGCGTCGGCGGCATCGTCGGGTCGATCCTGCTGGCGGTGTTCATCTCGCAGGACTTGGGCGGCGTCGGCTATGCCGAGGGCATGTCCATGGGCAGCCAACTCGTCGCCCAGCTGGCCGGCGTCGGCGTTGTCGCACTGTGGTCCGCGATCGTCTCGGCGATCCTTGCGGTCATGGTCTCGATCGTCCTGCCGATGCGCGTGACCGACGAAGAGGAATACGAAGGCCTCGACATCACCAGCCACGGCGAGCGCGCCTACGAATTCGACTGATCGCGCCCAGCGTTCCAGACTCCCAGGCTTGCCACCGCGCGCACCGTCATGCGACGCGGTGGCTAACCCCGGGAGAGGAACGATGGCGCTGACCAGCGAAGTGGCCGACCACTTCAACCTCAAGAAGGACGACGATCTCTACTGGAGCGAAAGCTCGTGGTTCTCGTGGGCGATCCCCGAGCGCAAGATCAACGGCTTCTTCTACAACCACTTCCGCCCCAACATGAACTGCATGCTGGCTGGCCCGGCGATGTGGGACGCGAGCACGCCACACGCCTGGGACTTCCCTTTCTTCGACTGGCAGGCGATGCGGCCGCTGCCCCAGGGACGGTTTGGGATCGACTACGACAAGTACGATTTCATGACCGACTTCTCGTTCGGCATCCGGATGCTCGAACCGCTGAAGCGCTATCAGCTGCTATACGATGCCAACGGCTTCACGCTCGATCTCGTGTTCGAGGCCGTCGCCGAACCGCACGCGATCGGCAGCCGCGAGGACCACGGCTTCGACGGCGCCTACAAGCTCCATTTCGAGCAGCCCGGACGGATCAAAGGCAAAGTCGTGCTCGAAGGCGAGACCTATGCGGTCGACACCTTCTCGATCCGCGACGGTTCGCACGGCCGCCGCAACCTCGAGAAGTGCACGCCTGGCGGCTACCTGTGGTCGACCGCCGACGCGCAGACCGGCTTTCACATGATGGCGGTCGACGCCAACCAGAGCCGCGATACGGTCTCGGTCGGCGGCTATCTGATGCGCGACGGCGTGGTCTCGTCGCTGGCCGAAGGCACGCGCCGCGTGCTCGAACGCGAAGGGCCGCGCGTGACAGCGGTCGAGGTGATCGCCAGGGACCAGCTCGGGCGCGAGCTTCACGCCATGGGCCGTTCGGTCTGCCATGCCGAGGTGGTTCTGTTCCCCGACCGCGGCATGTGGTGGCAGCAATATGCCTGGGACTACGATGGCCACACGGGAGCGGTGGGCGAAGACCAGGAATACTACGGCCTCCAGGACTATCGCCTCTGGCACCGCGCCGGGCCCGAGGCCTGGGCGAAACGGTGACGAAACTCGTCATCGTCACCGGTACGACGGGCAGCGGCAAGACGACGACCTGCAAGGAATTCGTCGCGCAGGCCGACGACCTCTGGCTTCACTTCGGCGTCGACACGATGCTGGGCACACTCGTGCCGCGCAAGTTCGTCGATGGCGGCGCACGCAGCGGCGAGAGCCTGCACATGGCGCCCGACGATCCGGCCGATCCCGAGGGCCCGGCGCACATGGACTTCGGCCGTCAGGGCGGCCGGCTGATCGACACCTACCATCGCATGGTGCGCGCCGCGGTGGAGAACGGCGAGCGCGTGATCCTCGATCACGTCGCCACGACCGATCCGCCGATCCTGCCCAATCTGGTCGCGCATTTCCGCGACCTGCCGAGCCTGTTCGTCGCGCTCAAGCCGCCGCAGGACATTCTCGGCACACGGATCGCGGGCCGCATCGCCGAGGTCGAGAAGGTGCTCGGACCGGAACAGGCCGCGCGCAACAACGAGGGTACGCGCCGCGCCTCGGCCTTCGTCGCGCGCGAGATATTCCGCCACGACTGCTTCGACATGGTGCTCGACACGGGCGCGCTGTCACCGGCCGAAGTGGCGCGCGCGATCCTCGATCGCGTCGAGAACGGTCCGCCGGGCGATGCGCTGGCGCGGCTGGCCTGACTTCAGAATCAGGCCGTCAGCCAGCCCCGCTTCGCCGCCAGGTTCGTGAACCAGATCGAGAAGACGCCGACCGCGGCGATGAACAGCGGGAACGGCAGCACCTGTGCGGCGCCCTTGTGGGCGATCAGGTCGGTCGCCGCGAAGGCATAGCCGAACATCACGACGACCGCGACGAGCGATATCCAGAACAGCGTCGCTGCCAGCCGTCTGCGCAGCAGCAGGGCCAGGCCACCGAGCAGGCCGCCGAAGGTCGCGACGGCGTAGACCCAATTGTACCAGACCGGCAGCGCCGCGTAGTAATTGCGCGACCACTCGTCGACCGGCCCCATAGCCTCGGCACCGAGCCTGATCTGCATAACGCAGGCCACGCAGCCCATCGCTTCCCACAGCACCAGCACGATCGTCACGATCCAGAACCAAACTGGTAATTTGGCCGAACCCGTCATTGCGCCCTCCCCCGATTGCGAACGCCCCGAACCTGCGCCCCCGGCCTGGCGAGCGCAAGCCCGCCGCCTAGCCGCCGCGCAGCAGTTGCACGCCCCAGTCGCGCTCGAACAGGTAGAGCAGCACCCGCGCCGCCTCGCCGCGCTCGCCGGTCAGGCCGCCGTCGCGCTCGATCAGCAGCCGCGCGTCGTCGTGCGCCACGGGGAGCAGGCGCTGGATCTGCTCGAGCGTCGCCACGCGGAACGGCGTGTCGCCCGACTGCTTGGTGCCGAGCAGTTCGCCGCCGCCGCGCAGGCGCAGATCTTCCTCGGCCAGGCGGAAGCCGTCCTGCGTCTCGCGCATCAAGGACAGACGCTCGCGCGCGGTCTCCGATAGCCCGCCGCCGCGCAGCAGCAGGCAGGTCGACTTCTCGGTGCCGCGACCAACGCGGCCGCGTAGCTGGTGGAGCTGCGCGAGGCCGAAACGCTCGGCCTGCTCGATCACCATGAGGTTCGAATTGGGCACGTCGACGCCGACCTCGATCACCGTCGTCGCCACCAAAAGCTTCGCCTCGCCACGCGCGAAGCGTTCCATCGCCGCGTCCTTGACCTCGGGCCTGAGCTGGCCGTGGACGAGGACGACGTCCTGCTCGCCGAAATGGTCGCGCAGTTCGGCATAGCGCGCCTCGGCGGCAGCGAGATCGTCGGTCTCGCTCTCGCGTACCATCGGGCAGACCCAATAGGCCTGGCCGCCACCCGCGAGATGCCGCGACACCGCTTCGACGACGTCGCCCATCCGTTCGATCGCGACGACGCGCGTGTCGATCGCCTGACGGCCGGGCGGCATCTCGTCGAGCTTCGACACCTCCATCTCGCCGTACTGCGCCAGGGTCAGCGTGCGCGGGATCGGCGTGGCGGTCATCGCCAGGCAGTGCGGTGTGCGCTTGCCCTTTTGAGTCAGCATCAGGCGCTGGCCGACACCGAAACGGTGCTGCTCGTCGATCACCACCATGGCGAGGTGCTTGTAGCTTACGGCGTCCTGGAAGATCGCGTGGGTGCCCACGACGATATCGATCGAACCGTCCATCAGCCCCATCAGGATCGACTCGCGCGCCTTGCCCTTGTCGCGCCCGGTCAGCAGCGCAATCTCGACGCCCGTGCCAGAGAGCATCTTGCTCAAGGTCGCGTGGTGCTGGCGCGCGAGGATTTCGGTCGGCGCGAGCAGCGCAGCCTGGGCCCCCGCCTCGACCGCGATCAGCATCGATTCGAGCGCGACCACGGTCTTGCCCGAGCCGACATCGCCCTGGAGCAGCCGCAGCATCGGCGCTGCCTGGGCGAGATCGCCCTCGACCTCGGCGATCGAACGCTTCTGCGCGCCGGTCAGCCCGAAGGGCAGCGACAGCTTGGCACGCAGGCGGCCATCGCCCTGCAGCGGCGTGCCCCTTTGCGCACGATTGGCGTTCTTCACCAGCATGAGCGCCAGCGAATTGGCCAGCAGTTCGTCATAGGCGAGCCGCTCGCGCGCCGGCTTGTTCTCGTCCTTGTGCGCCGCGAGCAGCGCATCGCGCCAGGCGGGCCATTTCTCGCGCTCGAGCAGGTTCGGCTCGATCCATTCGGGCAGGTCGGTCAGCGCCGCGAGCCCCTGCTGAACCAGCGCGCCGAGCCGGCCTTGCGTGAGCCCCTCGGACAGCGGATAGATCGGCTCGCAGATCTGGCCGAGCCCGGCGGTCTCCTCGGAGACGTGATCAGGATGCACGATCTGCAGCATCTGCCCGTACTGGTCGAGCCGGCCGGCGATCCAGCGCGTCTCGCCGAGCGGCAGCTGCTTCTTGGCCCAACCACCATTGCGCCCGAAGAAGGTCAGCGAGACGACGTTACCCGCGGCATCGGCGGCGAGCACGCGGAAGGGCCCACGCCCGGCCGAGCTGCGGTAGTCGTTGGGCGTCAGCGCGATGACGATGTTCTCGCCGACCGTCGCCTCATCGAGGTTTGCCACCACGCGCCGCTGCACGAAGCGGTCGGGCAGATGATAGGCCAGGTCCTTGACGCGCAGCAGCCCGAGCTTGTCGAGCGGCTTTGCCATCTGCGGGCCGACGCCTTTGAGGCCGGCGGTTTCGGCGAAGAGGGGATTGAGCCGGTCGGGACGCATCGGCGACCCTTAGCGGCGCTTGTCCGGACGGCCAAGTTCCCCTACCGGCGCGCCATGACCTCTGACCGCCACGCCGCGCGCCTCGGGCGCATCAAGTTCCGCGCCTGGCACCGCGGCACGCGCGAGGCCGACTACATGATCGGCTGCTTCTTCGACCGCTTCCACGCCGACTGGAACGAGGCCGAGATCGCCTGGTTCGAGGCCCTCCTCGACGAGGAAGACCACGACCTGCTCGCCTGGGCCCTGGGCACCGAGCCCGTGCCCGAACGCTATGTCGGCGCGCTGATGACGCGGATGCAGCAGCTCGACTACGTCGACATCCCGCGCTGAAGCGTCACGAATGCGTGACGTCGTAAACGGTCACCTTGCTCCACAGGTGCTCGTGCTCGGCGATGAACTTCTGGTGCAGCGGATGCACCTGATAGATACCCTCGTCCTCAACGCTGTCGAAGGTGAGGATCTCCGACACGCCATAGGACGTGTCGACCACTTCGCGATCGCCCGTCGGCGCGGGCACGCCCACCACGAGCGAACGCACGGTCTCGATCGCAGCCAATCCGCGCACGCCCGCGATCAGGGTATCGCGGTCCTCGATCGAATCGGGGTTTTTCAGCCGGAAGAACACCGCGTGCGTGATCATGTCGTCCCTTTCGTGAGCGAATTCGCGCCGGGATAGATGCCCCCTGCGAGACCAGCAAGACGGCCGGACTTGGAACGGAACAAATACACGGCTAGGGCCCTTCCGCTGCCATGCCCGATTTCTCCCAGATCCTCTCCGCCAAGACCCCGCTCACGCTCGCCTCGGTGGCGCGCGGCGCACAACCGCTCGTCATGGCCGACCTCGCGCGGGCGGCAAAAGGGCGTGCCGTCTTCGTCGCACCCGACGATGCCGCGATGCGCGCCGTCGCCGACGCGGCGGGCTTCTTCGCGCCGGAGCTCGACGTCGTCGAGTTTCCCGCCTGGGACTGTCTGCCCTACGACCGATCGAGCCCCGCGCTCTCGGTTTCGGCACGCCGCCTCGCCGCGCTGCACCGGCTCCAGGGCAAGCCCAAAGGCCCGCAGCTCCTTGTCACGACGATCAACGCGCTGCTCCAGCGCGTCGTCACGCCGTTCCGCATCCGCGAATCGGTCCGCCTGCTCAAGCCGGGCATGGAGATCGGCCGCGAGAGCCTGATCGCGCTGCTCCAGCGCCAGGGCTATTCGCGCACCGACACCGTCGTCGACGCCGGCGAATATGCCGTGCGCGGCTCGATCTTCGACATCTTCCCCTCGGGACTCGAGCAAGGCCTCCGGCTCGACTTCTTCGGCGACGAGCTCGAGACGCTGCGCCTGTTCGATCCCAACACCCAGCGTTCAACCGGCACGGTAGAGGAGCACTTGCTGCTGCCTGCCAGCGAGGCGCTGCTCGACGAGGACAGCGTCAAGCGCTTCCGCGGCCGCTACCGCGAGCTGTTTGGCGCCAATGCCACAGCCGATCCGCTCTACCAGGCGGTCAGCGACGGCCGCCGCCTCGCGGGCATGGAGCACTGGCTACCGCTGTTCGAGGACCGGCTGGTCACCCTGTTCGACCACCTCGCGGCCGACGACCTCATCGTCATCGACGCCTCGGCCCAAGGCGCGGCCGACGAACGCCTGACCGACATTGCCGACTACTTCACCGCGCGCACCGACACGAGCGGCAAGGCACCGGGCTCCTACCGCCCGCTCAAGCCCGATGCGCTCTACCTGACGCGCGAAGAGATCGACGGCCAGCTCGCCGGCTGGCCCGTGCACAAGGCCGACATCTTTGCCCAGCCCGCAAGCGCCAAGGCGGTCGACTTCGGCTTTACCAGTGGCCGCGACTTCGCACCTGAGCGGGCGCGTGGGGACAACGTCTACGAAGCCGCCGCCAAACACCTCCAGACCGTAACAAAGTCCGGCCGCAAATCTTTGATCGCAGCCTATTCTGTTGGCAGCCGCGCGCGCATCGCGTCGATCATCGGCGAGGCCGGCAAGGTCGAACCGGCGCTCGCCGATTCGTGGCAGGAAGCGCTCGGTCTGGCCGCCAAGGGCCGTCCCGTCGCGCTGGTCCTGCCGCTCGAAACCGGCTTCGCCAACGACGAGATCGACCTCGTCACCGAGCAGGACATCCTGGGCGACCGCCTGGTCCGCCGCAAGAAGCGCAAGAAGGACGCCGACGCCTTTCTGGCCGAACTTTCGGCGCTCACGCCTGGCGATCTCGTCGTCCACATGGACCACGGCATCGGCAAGTACGAAGGCCTGCAGTCGATCCCGGTTGGCAAGAGCCCGCACGACTGCGTGATGCTGACCTATGCCGGCGGGGACAAGCTCTACATCCCGGTCGAGAACATCGACGTACTCTCGCGCTACGGCAGCGGCGAAGAAGGCGCGGCGCTCGACAAGCTCGGCGGCGAGGCCTGGCAACGGCGCAAGGCGCGGCTCAAGGAGCGCATCCGCGAGATCGCGCACGAGCTGCTCAAGACCGCAGCCAAGCGCGCGCTGCGCCAGGCGCCCGCACTGCTGCCCGACCAGGCCAGCTACGACCAGTTCGTCGATCGCTTCCCCTGGGAAGAAACCGACGATCAGGAACACGCGATCGCCGACGTTCTCGGCGATCTCGCCGCGGGCCGGCCGATGGACCGGCTGGTCTGCGGCGACGTCGGCTTCGGCAAGACCGAGGTCGCGCTACGCGCGGCTTTCGTCGCGGCCATGGCCGGCCAGCAGGTCGCGGTCGTCGCGCCGACCACCCTGCTAGCCCGCCAGCACTACAAGGGCTTCTCGGAGCGCTTCGCCGGCTTCCCGCTCGAGGTCGGCCGGCTCTCGCGGCTCGTGCCCGAGAAGGAGGCCAAGGAAACGCGCGCGGGACTCACCGCGGGCACGGTCGACGTCGTCGTCGGCACCCATGCGCTGCTGTCGAAGACCGTCTCGTTCAAGGACCTGGGTCTCGTCATCGTCGACGAGGAGCAGCGCTTCGGGGTCAACCACAAGGAAAAGCTCAAGCAGCTGCGCAACGACGTCCACGTCCTGACGCTGACCGCGACGCCGATCCCGCGCACCCTGCAGATGGCGATGAGCGGCCTGCGCGAGCTCTCGACCATCCAGACCCCGCCGGTCGACCGTCTGGCGGTGCGCACCTACGTGATGGAATGGGACGAGATGGTGATGCGCGAAGCCTTGCTTCGCGAGCATCACCGCGGCGGCCAGAGCTTCATCGTCGTGCCGCGGATCACCGACATGGCCGAGATCGAGGACTGGCTGCACAAGGCCGTGCCCGAGGTGAAATACATCTCGGCCCACGGCCAGATGGGCGCCGGCGAGGTCGAGGAGCGCATGAGCGCCTTCTACGAGGGCAAGTACGACGTGCTGCTCTCGACCACGATCGTCGAGAGCGGGATCGACATTCCCAGCGCCAACACGATCATCATCCACCGCGCCGACCGCTTCGGCCTGGCCCAGCTCTACCAGCTGCGCGGCCGCGTCGGCCGGGCCAAGCTGCGCGCCTATGCCTACCTGACCACACCGGCCGACAAGGCCTTGTCAGAAGTCGCTGAGAAGCGCTTGAAAGTGCTCGGAGATCTCGATTCGCTGGGCGCCGGTTTCCAGCTCGCCAGCCACGATCTCGACATCCGCGGCGCTGGCAACCTGCTCGGCGACGAGCAGTCGGGCCATATCCGCGAGGTCGGCTTTGAGCTCTACCAGTCGATGCTCGAGGACGCGATCCTCGCGGCCAAGGCCGGCGACATGGGACTCGAGCGCGAACGCCAGGCGCTGAGCCCGCAGATCACCGTCGACGCGCCGATCATGATCCCCGAGGATTACGTGCCCGACCTCGCCGTCCGCATGGCGCTCTACCGCCGCCTCAACGATGCCGAGGACCAGCAGGAGATCGAGAGCCTCTCGGCCGAGATGATCGACCGCTTCGGCCCGCTGCCTTCGGCCACGGCGAACCTGGTCAAGCTGATCGAGATCAAGCGCCAGGCGATCGAGGCGCACATCGCCAAGATCGACGTCGGTGCGAAGGGCTCGCTGGTCTCGTTCCACAACGATCAGTTCCCCGATCCCGCCGGGCTGATCGCCTATGCCGCGCGGCTCGAAGGCACGGTCAAGCTGCGCCCCGACAGCAAGCTGGTGATCACGCGCGTATGGGGCGATCCCAAGTCGCGGCTGCATGGGCTGGCACAGTTGACCAAGGGCCTGGCGCAGATCGCGAGGAAGGCGGCGGGCTGAAACCATTCGTGCTTTCCGCGAAAGCCGGGACCGCTATCGGTCTACCCCGGGATCCCGGTGAAGCATGGCCAGGGTTTCCCGCATCTACGGAGATGGCGGCGGGATCACGTAGATCCAACCGTCTCCGATCCGCTCCAGTCGGCCGTCTGTCTTGGTAAAGCCCTGCTGTCGAAGGCGCGCGCCGATATGTTCAGCGTCGGGTCGCTGATTGAAAGCGTGTTCGGCCCAGATCACCGTCGGGCACTTCTCCGCTATTGCCCGCGACGATACAGGCGCGAGTTCGAAGCCGTGGGCGCGCGCGACCCATCGATAAGCGTAAGGAAAGACCGCGCGATTTTCGACCGGGGGCAACAGCTGCGTGTTTTTGTTCCAGTATTCATCTACATGCACAATCACGCCCGGGCAGCGGCCGGTAATCTGGGCAATCTTCACCGCAGTTCCATTCCAACTCGGCGATTTCAGAGTCTGCTGCAAACTGGCGTAGATCGCGAACAGCGCGCCGATGATCATCACGCCATCGATCAGTGTCGCGATCGACGCAGAGACGCGTTTGGTCACTGTCGCTACGCCGATCGCCAGGATCATAGCGATCGGCGGATGGAGGCTGACGAGATAGCGGTCAATGACGAACGGGCGTTGTAGATGCGCGATGATCAAGACAATTACCGCGAGAACGACGCCAACACCGAGCGTAGCTGTCAACCAGGCGAAATCGGACAGTCGGCGCTCCTTGAGCGTTTGCCATCCGAGCATCGCCAGTCCGCAGCTTGCAACCGCAGTCAGAGGCCAATTTGCGGTGAGGTTGGCGATGATTTCGAGCCTGATCGTCCAACGCGCTTCACCGGCACTCGACTGTATCCAGAAATTCTGCGTGTTGCGGGCGATCGTGCCGTATTGCAGCGCCATCGTGACCAGGAACGGCGCAGACGCGATAGCGCCCACCGCCGCCAGTTCCTTGGCGCCGCGCCAGTCCCGCGTCATCAACATGCGCAAACCGAACGCCGCGCTTACCGCGCCGACAATCATGGTCGCGGCCAGATGCACCGAAAACGAAACTGCGAGCGCGACACCCAGGAATGCGAGCGCCCCGCGCGATCGGGGCGATTGTCCTGGCCGCGCCAGTTCGGACAGCGCCGCCACCGCGATTGCCGCGGCGACATAGGCGAGGAAATTGGATCGCAACTCGCTGACCCGACCGATCATCGGCAGATAGCCGGCGAGAGCGATGACATAGGGGACCGCAAGCGGTCGCAGCGCCGGTCTGACGCGGCAGAGAACGAATAGAGCGCCACCGCCGACCAGAGCGATGCCCAGGTTCAATATGCGCCTCAGAACGAACGGGTCGCCCAGAAAGTTCGTAGCCCAAGCCAGGAAATAGAAGAGCGGAGGGTGATTGTCGCGCATCCAGACCGGCCAGAGCGCGAAGAAGCTAGGCCCAGGGCGCGTGACGTAATGCGTGTAAAATTCATCGTACCACGGACCGCGGCAGATCAGCGCCAAAGTCATCGCGGCAAACAGTGCCACCACGAGAAATGCGAAGGCCCATGCGCGGACGGTTTGTGCACGAATCATGGCACAGCTGTATTCGGGCCGAGTTAAGATGCGATTTTTCAGGTTTATCAGCCCGCGAGCTGACAGAACTCGTCCAGGCTCATCGGCGCGGCGCGCAGGAAGCCCTGATAGAAATCGCAGCCCTCGCGGACGATCAGGTCGCGCTGGGCCTCGTCCTCGATGCCCTCGGCGATGACCTTGAGCGAAAGCGCGCGCGCCATGGCGACGATCGCGCGCAGCACCGCGAGGTCGCGCGGATCGTCCTCGATCCCATCGACCATCGAGCGGTCGAGCTTGAGATAGTCGAGCGGCAGCAGTTTGAGATAGCGGAAGTTGCAGAAGCCCGCGCCGAAGTCGTCGAGCGCGACGCGTATGCCTTCGGCCGAGATGCGGCCCAAGGTCTTCGCTGCGGCGTGGATGTCGCTGAGCAGCACCTGCTCGGTCACTTCGAGCGTCAGCCGGTCGGGCGGAAAGCCGCTCTCGTGTACGATCCCCAGCAGGGTATCGGCATAGGAGATCGCCGCGAGATCGGCGGGGGTGACATTGAGCGAGAGCCGCAGGCCCGGCGGCCAGTCCTTCGCCGCCGCGAGCGCACGCCTGGCGATATGACGCGACAGCGGCGCGACGTGATCGCTGCGCTCGGCGACGCCGAACAGCGCCGCGGCACCGATGCGGCCGAGCAACGGATGTCGCCAGCGCGCAAGCGCCTCGGCCCCGGTCAGCAGGTCGTCGGCGTCGAACTGCGGCTGGAAGAGGATCTCGATCTCGTCGCGATCGATGGCCACGAGCAGATCGGCCTCGAGCTGCGCGGCGGTGCGGCCCGGCAGCACCGATTCGCCGTCGGCCCAGGCGATGCGCCCGCCTTGGAGCCGCCGACTGCCGAGCGTGTGGCCGAGCCGGTCGAGCAGCGATTCGACGGTGTCGTCGGCCAGCGCGCGCAGCAGCGCGAGCCGCGGCGAGAGCCGCAGTGCGCCCGCAGCCGCAGGGATCGACTGCGAAACCAGGTCGGCGAGCTGCTCGGCGAAGAGCTGCCAGCGCTCGCGGCTGCAGGCCTCGTTCGCCGCCAGCAGGAAATTGCCGCCGCTGCCGCGCGCGACCAGCCATGGGCCGTCGAGCTCGTTCTCGGCGAAACGGCAGATGCGCCCGCCCACCTCGGCCAGGGCCGCATCGCCTGCGCTGGCGCCGTAGGCTAGGTTGACCGCGTCGAACCGGCGCAGCCCCAACAGCAGCGTATGGACGCGCGCCGCCTCGCCCCGCGCGGCCGCCTGGGTCAGCCAGTCTTCGATCCGCCCGCGGACCGTATCGATTGCCGGAAGCCCGGTCACGGCATCACGCGGCGCGTCGCGATCGAGGGAACTCGGCTCATTCATCGGATGACACTAGCCGGAAGCCCTTGCCAAAGCATTCAAATTACCACAGCTCCCCTCGCGAACGGGATTTTGGAGTAGTTTGGCGTGGCCACGGACAAGAAGCTGGCGCTGATCGTCTCGGACAGCATCAAGGCGCAGGAAGGCGCCGAGACGCTGCGCAAGGCGCACGATTGGGTCAAGCCCGCCGATGCCGATGTCTTCGTCGTCCTCGGCGGTGACGGCTTCCTGCTGCACGTGCTGCACGAAATGCTCGACAAGGGCCGCCTGCGCCCCTGCTACGGCGTCAACCTGGGCACGGTCGGCTTCCTGATGAACCGCAACGGCACCAAGCGCACGATCGCAGAACGCATCGGCCGCGCGCGTGAGATCGCCGTTCACCCGCTCGAGATGCGCGCGACGACGCAGGACGGGCAGGAGTTCAGCTATTACGCGATCAACGAGGTCTCGCTGCTGCGCGAAACGCGCCAGACCGCCAAGCTGGAGGTCAAGATCAACGGCAAGGTGCGCATGGCCGAGCTCGCGGGCGACGGCGTGCTGGTCTCGACCCCCGCCGGCTCGACCGCCTACAACCTCTCGGCCAACGGGCCGATCCTGCCGCTGGGCTGCAACATGCTCGCGCTGACGCCGATCAGCCCGTTCCGCCCGCGCCGCTGGAAGGGCGCGATCCTGCCCGACAGCGCCGAGGTCGAATTCCGCGTACGCGAGCCTGCCAAGCGCCCGGTTTCGGCGGTTGCCGACCAGAAGGAAGTGCGCGACGTGCGCGACGTGCGCATCTGCACCGCGCGCGACCGCGAACTCACCCTGCTGTTCGATCCCGGCGCCAGCCTCGAGGAGCGCATTTTCGCCGAGCAATTCCAGGCTTAGGCGCAAAAAAACAGTTTTTGTCGTTGGGGTGACTTGCCAAAGTTTTCGGCGCTGTTATAGGCGCACCCCTGCCCGAGAGGGCTGCTCCCTGATAGCTCAGCGGTAGAGTAGGTGACTGTTAATCACTTGGTCGTAGGTTCGAATCCTACTCAGGGAGCCAAATTTTCCGCTTCGTCGGAAATATCCGCCGCATAGACTGGTGCGGAACGCTCTTCAGCCACAGACGTTGACCTCGCAGGAGGTTGCCATGGCCGATCTGCAGCATACACAGCCCCAAACCAGCGCCCCGCGTCGCGAACTCGACGGGCTTACCGCGCAATTCCGCACGCGGGCCGAGGCCGAACTGGCGGTCGAGCATCTCGCGCAGGAATACGGGATCGATCCCGCCTTCATCTATGTCGAACCCGTGGCCGACGAGAACAGCGCCGGCACGCAAGCCAGCGGGGGTGACCACGCCTCTGGCCTCCCCAGTCACGCCGAGCGTCCCGACGCCCCGCTCAATGGGGCGATTCAGCTCACCGTCCCCGTCCACCACGACAACCTGTTGAGCGTGACGACGGCATTGCGCGAAACCGGCGCTCAGTTGATCGAAGTCTTCTAGCGGTCCAGCCCATGAAAAAGGCCGGCACCCTTGCGGGAGCCGGCCTCTGCCAGGCTGTTTTGCCGCTTAGTGCGCGGGTGCGGAAGGGGTGCCGCTGGGAGCAGGCGTCGCCGTGTCGGTCGGCGCGGGAACTGCGGCCGCCGGCGCGCTGTCGATCGCAGCGGCAGTCAGGTCAGCCGAGTCCTGGGTCGGGGTGGCATTGGCATTGGCCGTCTCGCTTCCGCAAGCGGAGAGGCTCATACCCATGGCTGCCAGGGCGATGATCGTTGCGCCCTTGATTACTTTCGTCATCGAAACTCCTTTCAATCGCACGCGCCCTCGCGCGCCGGAGGGGGTCCGGCATCCGCATCACGCGGGCACGCTGCCTCGGGCGTTAACTAAGCGCCAAGCCGCTGTAAACGGCCGATCGACCGCTTGATCGCAACCGCACAACGGCTCGCAGCCCGTGCCGGTGACAAAAAACACAGCCGCGGCGTGCGTCCGCTCACCGCGGCTCGGCAGCCGAAAGCCCATAAGGAACTCATGGAGACCGCCCGCCCCGGCGGAAACGAGATCGGAGACCCACCATGACCCTCACCGCCCGCAAGCTATTCGGATCGGTCGGCGTTCAGGCCCCCGCGCAGACCGCGGCCGAAACCATCAGCCCCGAATATGGCGCCTGGTACGCCCAGCAGATGGCGCGCTCCTACGCCGCGAGCCGCAGCGCCCAAACCGTGATCCGGCTGTTTCGCGAAACACCGGGCGAAGAACTGCCGCTAGCAGCCTGACGCGAAAGCCTTCCCGCCACGAAGGCAGGAAGGCCGAGAGGTCAGCCCGCCACGCCGTGGCAGTGCTTGTACTTCTTGCCCGAACCGCAGGGGCACGGCGCGTTGCGGTTGAGGTTCTGGTCGGCATAGGGATCCTCGCCCGGGCGCACGCCCGCATCGATGATCGCACTGGCCGCGCCGCCACCGCCGAACACGGGAATCGCGCTGACTTCGCTGCCGGCCTCGGGCGTGAAGAACGGATCGATATGGCCCGTCAGGAAATCGGGCAGTTCGGGCAGGTCCATTTCAGCGGGTTGCGAGAACTGCAGTTCGCTTGTCGTCAGGATGCGCGTGACGTCTTCACGGATCGCTTCGAGCATCTTCTCGAACAGACCGAAGGCTTCCTGCTTGTACTCGTTGATCGGCGTCTTCTGCGCATAGGCGCGCAGGAACACGACCTGGCGTAGCGCGTCGAGCGTTGCGAGGTGCTCCTTCCAATGCTGGTCGAGACGGTCGAGCAGCACACTCTTCTCGACCTGACGCCACACGGTCTCGTCGTTGGCCGCGATCTTGTCGGCCATCTTGGCGTCGGCGAGGGCCGAGAGGCGTTCCTCGATCAGTTCGGGATCGACGCCGTCTTCCTCGAGCCAGTCCTCGATCGGCAGGTCGAGCGCCAGCACGTCCTGTACGCGCGCCTTGAGCCCCTCGATGTCCCAGTGCTCGGGATAGGAGCCCGCCGGGCAGGCGTCGGCGACGATCGCATTGACCGTGTCGTTGCGCATGTCGACGACGACGTCGTCGACCGTATCGGCATCCATGATGTCGGCGCGCTGTTCGTAGATGACCTTGCGCTGGTCGTTCATCACGTCGTCGTATTCCACGACCTGCTTGCGCACGTCGTAGTTGCGCGCCTCGACTTTCTTCTGCGCGGTCTCGATCGCCTTCGACAGCCACTTCGAACCGATCGCCTCGCCATCGGCGAGGTTGTTGTTCATCATCTTGGCGAACAGCGTGTCCGGCCCGAAGATGCGCAGCAGGTCGTCCTCGAGGCAGAGGTAGAACTTCGAAAGGCCTGGGTCACCCTGACGGCCCGAACGGCCGCGCAGCTGGTTGTCGATGCGGCGGCTCTCGTGACGCTCGGTACCGATCACGCAGAGACCGCCGGCGGCTAGCACCTGCTGCTTCTGTTCGGCGACCTCGGCCTTGATCCGAGCGACCGCGGCATCGCGCTCGGGCCCTTCGGCCAGATCCTTCAACTCGTCCTCGACGCGGAACTCGACATTGCCGCCAAGCTGGATGTCTGTGCCGCGGCCGGCCATGTTGGTGGCGATCGTCACGGCGCCGAGGCGGCCAGCCTGGGCAACGATATGGGCTTCCATCTCGTGGAAGCGCGCGTTGAGGACGTTGTGCTTGACGCCTTCCTTCTGAAGGAAGTCGGACAGCAGCTCGGACTTCTCGATCGAAACCGTGCCGACGAGCACCGGCTGGCCGCTGTCGTACTTCGTGCGGATCAGCTTGGCGATGGCGGCGAACTTGTCGAGCGTGTTCTTGTAGAACTCGTCTTCCTCGTCGATGCGCTGCACGGGCACGTTCGTCGGGATCGTGACGACGTTCATCTTGTAGATGTCGAAGAATTCGGGCGCCTCGGTCGCGGCCGTGCCGGTCATGCCCGCGAGCTTGGGGTACATGCGGAAATAGTTCTGGAAGGTGATCGAGGCCATCGTCTGGTTCTCGGGCTCGATCTTGACGCCCTCCTTGGCCTCGACCGCCTGGTGCAGGCCGTTCGACCAGCGGCGGCCGTCCATCATGCGGCCGGTGAACTCGTCGATGATGACGACCTTCTCGTCCTTGACGATGTAGTCGATGTCGCGCTTGAACATGACGATCGCCTTGAGCGCCTGGTCGAGGTGATGGACGACCTGGGTGTTCTCGATGTCGTAGAGGTTCGAGCCTTCGAGCATGCCCGCGGCCTCGAACATGCGCTCGACCTTCTCGACGCCGTCCTCGGTCAGGACGATGGATTTCTGCTTCTCGTCGGCCTCGTAGTCTTCGGGGACGAGTTGCTTAACCACCGCGTCGACCTGCATGTAGAGCTCGGACTTGTCGTCCGTCGGCCCCGAAATGATCAGCGGCGTGCGCGCCTCGTCGATCAGGATCGAGTCGACCTCGTCGATCAGCGCGAAGTTGAAGGGGCGGTGCACCATCTGCCCGCGCTCGTGCTTCATGTTGTCGCGCAGGTAATCGAAGCCGAGTTCGTTGTTGGTGGCATAGGTGATGTCGCACCAATAGGCCTCGCGGCGCTGTTCCTCGGTGAGGTTCGGCACGATCACGCCGACGGTCAGGCCGAGGAAGCGATAGATCTGGCCCATCCAGTCGGCATCGCGGCGGGCCAGGTAGTCGTTGACCGTGACGACGTGAACGCCCTTGCCCTCGAGCGCATTGAGATAGGTTGCGAGCGTGGCGACCAGGGTCTTGCCCTCGCCCGTGCGCATCTCGGAGATCTCGCCGCGGTGGTGGACGATGCCACCAATCATCTGCACGTCGAAGTGGCGCATGCCGAGCACGCGCTTGCCCGCTTCGCGCACCGTGGCGAAGGCCTCGGGCAGCAGGTCATCGAGCGAGGTGCCCTCGGACAGCAGGTGGCGGAACTTGGCGGTCTGGGCGACCAGTTCGTCGTCGCTCAGTGCTTCGAGCGTGGGCTCGAAAGCCGCGATCTGCTTGACGACCTTGTCGAGCGACTTGACGTAACGGTCATTGGACGAGCCGAAAACGGCCTTGGCGATTGCCCCGAACATAGCGGAATTCCTGAATTGTAGTGCGGATTCGGCGCGCACGGATCGGCACGCGCCATCGAAATGGTGAACGCGTGAAAGCGCTTATTCGCGCGCGCGATCGATCCCGAGCATGACGGGAGGAGCGCAATCTGCGTCCTGACGCATGACGACGATCGTGCAGCGCTCTTCCCGCTTGCCCGGATCGGCCAGGGGGGCGCGCACGGCAGGCCGCGCGACGGCGGCGTTTTCGCTGCGAACGATCGCCGCGAAGACCCCGATCTCGCTCGTGCCCTCGGCGCGAATCCGCGCCTGTGCCGGGCTCATCTGCGCGGCAAGGCCCGTGAACAGGGCCAGAAGGGTCAACAGCAGGCGGGTGGCCATGCATGGCAGATAGGAAAAGACGAGTCGCTCGTCCAGTGCGGTGACGTGTGGATCGGTGATTTTCCCCGCTCGTCGCGGTCTTGTCACAATTCGTCTCTGCCAGAGCACGGGATACCGCAGTGCAGCATTCACTCGGTTGAGCGCAAACCAAGCGCGATGATACCGTTTAGGCGAGGTCGGATCTTGGTTAAGGCAATATTAAAATGACGAAATCCTGGGAACTGACCATCAGCCAGGCCTTGGCGGAAGACTTATTTGAAGTCGTTCCAAGCCTTTACGAGACCTTTTGCCCGCTAGTCTCTCGCATCGCCGTCGATGTGTTTCGTCGTTTCAACATCGCTGCCAATCTGCTGCCCTGCCAACTTTGGCAGGCGTCGGACGAAGGCAACCATGTCATTGGTTTCATGGGCAATGCGATACCCGACAAATGGGACGGTCACGTCGTCTGCGTGACCAGCACGATGCTGATCGATGGCGCGGTGCGCGGACTGCACCGCGACTTCAATTTCGCCGTTCCCGCCGTTGCCGTGGTCGAGCGCTTCAACGCCCATTCGCACGCGATCGCGCGCTACGATCTCGAAGGCAGCCGGCGCCTGTGGTGGTTCAACCCACCCTACGGCTTCGACACGACCCCGCCGCTCCAGCCGATCGAGATGATCGACGAATATGCGAGCGCCGTGGCCGATCGCATCCAGGCCCGAATCGGCGATGAGCCGTCGTCGATGGCGAGCGCGGCCTAGCGAGCGGTCAGGAAACCGGTTCCACGCTGACCGACTGCTCGAAGATGACGCGTCGGCGTACCGGTTTGCCGCCTTCGTCCAGATAGGGCTTCGTCTTCCCACCGCTGGAGACAAAGGCTTCGAGCCCCCTGCGCGCCGTGTCGTCGAGGCCTGTCGCGCGCAGAACGGTGCAACCTGCGATCCGCCCATCGATCTCGACGATGCAGGAGTAGGCTACGTCCTTCGGTTCCGCCTGCGGCAGATCGCCCGATGGCAGCGCCCAGCGAACGCGATTGCTGTAGCGGCCTTCGACAACCGTGCCATAGGCATCCCGTGCAGGCGAAAACCGGGCACGCTCGGTAATCAGGGCGCAGGTCTTCGTGTCCAGGATCGCCGATCCGCTGGTCTGGGTGATCTCGCAGGAACGCACGGCGCCGTCGGTGCCGATCGTCACGAGGAAATTCACCGCACCCTCGATCCGCGCTGCGAGCGCTTCGGGCGGATAGTCGGCGGTGGTCGCCCAATTTCCCGGATAGTTCGATGGCTGCGCGCCTTGCGACGTGCCGGCGGGCGCGGCGTGGGCGATGGTCGGCAGTAGAGACAGGCTCGCCAGAACGAGATGACGCGCGCGAAATGGCAGGGTGAAGCTCATGCCGCCTAGCTGGCGCGAAACGAAACCGCCGTAAAGCCCGCCTTTGCCCGATTGCCCCCGGCTACAATTCCGCATAATCCGCGCGGCATGTCCGACGCCGTCTCCCCGCTCGCCTCGCCCTTCCCCGCGCTGCCGGCCATCGCCGGCGTGACGCCGCGCATCGCGCGCGCCGGTTACAAGGACTGGGGCCGCTGCGACCTGACCTATGTCGAATTGACAGAGGGCACCGCCGTCGCGGGCGTGTTCACGCGCAACGTCTGCTGCTCGTCCGAGGTCGAGATCGGTCGCGACAACATCCAGCAGGGCCGCGCACGCGCGCTCGTGGTCAATGCGGGCAATTCGAACGCCTTCACCGGCTATCGCGGGCGCGAGGCGGTCGAGGTCATCATGGGCCAGGTCGCCGCGCACCTTGGCTGCGCGCAGGATCAGGTCTTCGTCTCCTCGACCGGGGTGATCGGCGTGCCGCTGCCCAAGGACAAGGCGCGCGCAGGTGTGGAAGCTGCGCTGACGGCGCAGCCCTGCTCGTGGGAGGATGCGGCCAGAACGATCGGCACGACCGACACTTTCGCCAAAGGCGCGACCGCCTCGGCAATCGTCGACGGAAAGCGCATCGAGTTCGCCGCGATCATCAAGGGCAGCGGCATGATCGCGCCCGACATGGCGACGATGCTCGGCTACGTCTTCACCGACGCCGCAGTCGAGCCGGCCTTCCTCCAGCAGTGCCTCTCGGCCGCAAATGTCGAGACCTTCTCGTGCATCACGGTCGACAGCGACACCTCGACCAGCGACACCGTGCTCGCTTTCGCCACGGGCGCCGCGGGCAATGCGCCGCTGGCCTCGCTGGACGATCCCGGCGCCGAGGCCTTCGCCGCCGCGCTGCACGACGTCTGCCGCCAGCTCGCGCACCTCGTCGTCAAGGATGGCGAAGGCGCGCAGAAGTTCATCGCCGTATCGGTCACCGGCGCAGCCTCCGACGAAAGCGCGCGCAAGGTCGGCCTGGCGATCGCCAACTCGCCTTTGGTCAAGACCGCGATCGCCGGCGAGGACGCCAACTGGGGCCGCGTCGTCATGGCGGTGGGCAAGGCCGGCGAACCGGCGGACCGCGACAAGCTGTCGATCGGCTTTGGTGGCACCTGGGCGGCGAAGGACGGGCAGCCGCTGGCCGACTACGACGAGGCGCCGGTGGCCGCGCATCTCAAGGGGCGCGAGATCTCGATCGAGGTCGATCTTGGCCTCGGCGAAGGCCGCGCCACGGTCTGGACCTGCGATCTGACCCACGGCTACATCTCGATCAACGCGGACTACCGCTCGTGACCCAGGCGCTGACCCAGGCCGTCGCCGCGATCATGCGCGACGCCGCGGCACGTGCGATCATGCCGCACTATCAGGCACTCTCGGCCGACCAGATCGACGCCAAGGCCGCCGACGACGTCGTCACCGTGGCCGATACCGAGAGCGAGGCGATCCTCGCCGAGAGCCTGGCGAAGCTGCTGCCCGAAGCGGCGATCGTCGGCGAGGAAGCCGCCCATGCCGACCCGTCCCTGCTCGCGCGGCTCGGCGATGCGCTGTGCTGGATCATCGATCCGATCGACGGCACCAACAACTACGCCGCGGGCAAGCCGCCCTTCGGCATCTTGATCGCGCTGGCCGAGGCCGGCGAGACCGTCGCGGGCTGGCTCTACGATCCGCTGACCCAGCGCCTGTGCCACGCGCACCGCGGCCAGGGCGCGTTCATCGGCGACGAGCGCGTGACCGCACGCACCTCGGGCCAGACCCCGCCGATCGCCGCGATTTCCCTGGTTTTTGCCGATCCGGCGCGGCGCGAGGCGCTCAAGACGCAAATCGCGCCGCACTACACGATGGTCGACATTCCGCGCTGCGCGGCCGAGCAGTATCCGCGCATCGTGCTGGGCACGAACGACCTGTCGATCTTCGAGCGGACGCTGTCGTGGGATCACGCCGCGGGCGTGCTGTTCGTCAACGAAGCGGGCGGCAAGGCCGCGCGGATCGACGGTTCGCCCTATCGCGTCGACGAGGACCGCAAGGGCCTGATCGCGGCGGCGAGCCCGGCCCTGTGGGACGAACTCGCCGCGCGGATGGTCAAGCTTTAGAGTTCGCTTTCGATCCAGCTCTTGAGCTGGCTCTTCGGCGCCGCGCCGAGCTTCTGGGCGGCGGGCTTGCCGTCCTTGAACAGCACGAGCAGCGGAATCGACTGGACGCCGATCTCGCCGGGAATCTGCTGGTTCTCCATGATGTCCATCTTGACGATGTTCACCTTGCCTTCGAGCTCCTCGGCGATCTCTTCGAGCGCGGGGGCGATCATCTTGCACGGGCCACACCAGTCGGCCCAGAAATCGACCAGCACCGGCGTGCTGGATTCGAGCACGTCGGCGGCGAAGCTGGCGTCGGTCACGGCTTTGGTCGGCATGTAAGGTACTCCTGAATCTGTTTTCGTTGTGCAATCTAGGGATGCCGCGCCTCTTGGCAACGGCGGGGACGGATAGGATTACTCCGCAGCGAGCAAGACGCGCTTGTGTTCCGCCAGAACGTCTGCGGGCAGTACGATAAGCCGCGGCGCCGCGGTGTAGAGCAAGGCCGCCTCGACCGCGCGTCCCGGATAGGCCACCTCGAGCGCGGCGGCATAGGCCGCCATCTGCCGCAGGGTCGCCACGGGCACTTCGGAGGCATCGAGCGGCGGCCGCCGCGCGGTCTTGAAGTCGACGAGCCGCACGCGTGTCGGTTCGATCAGCAGCCGGTCGATCTTGCCCGAGACCACCTGCCCGCCGACCACGGCCGCGATCGGCACCTCGGCGAGGCCCTCGGGCACGAACAGCGCGCGCCAGTCGGGATGCGCCAGCACCGCAAGCGCCGCGGCGAGCAGGTCGTCGCGCTGCGCGGGATCGAGCTCCTCGGCATTGCGCGCCAGCCAGCGCGCGCCGGCCTCGCCACGCGCCGCCTCGGGCACTTCGGGCAGCCGTTCGAGCAGTTTGTGCACGAGCACGCCGCGCCGCGCCGCCTCGCTGCCCGCGCCGGGCGGCCAGGGCGGATCGGGCGACTGGTCCTCGCCGAGCGCCGAAGGCGCCAGCGGTTTGGGCGGACGCGGCTCGGCCGGCGCGCCGCGTTCGAGCCAGACCGGCAGCGGCTCGGGCAAAGGCAGCTCGACCGAACGCGTGCCCGGCGCCGCGGGCGGCAGTTCGCCGAGCGCGCCCCATTCGAACCGCGCGGTCCACAGCGGATCGGCCACCTCGTCTTCGGGTCCGAACAGCAGCGCCAGCTTGGCGTACCAGGAATTCTCGGCGGGCACCTTCTCGCGCGCGCTCAAGGCGCTGCCGATGAACAGCGCCTCCTCGGCGCGCGTCATCGCCACGTAGAGCAGCCGCCAGTGCTCCTGCATCTCCTCGCGCTCGATCGCGGCGTGGTGCTCGGCGATCCGCCCGACGCGATCTTCCTTGCGCAGCCCCGGCAGCGGGATCTTGCGCTCGGGCGCGTGCAGGTCGGGCAGATCGAGCCGCCCGCCGCGCGAAGCCGGATTGCCCGCGGCATCGGCCAGGATCACGATCGGCGCCTGCAGGCCCTTCGAGCCATGGACCGTCATGACACGCACGAGATCGCCCGCGCCGCTCGCCTCGCGCTTCAACTCACCCTCGCCCGCATCGAACCAGGCGAGGAAGCCGACGAGGCTCGGCGTCGCGCTCGCCGTATAGGCCGAGGCGGCGTTGAGCAGTTCGTCGATCGGATCGTTGGCCTCGCGCCCGAGCCGCGCGATCAGCTTGCGCCGGCCCTGCCACGGCCCGACGAGCAGCCAGTGGAGCAGCGCCTGCGGCGGATCGTAGTCGGCCAGGCGCAGCAGTTCGTTCAGGGTATCGACCACGGGATGGCCGATCTGGCGCAAGTGCGACCAGAGCCTGACGCCCTTGTCGCGGTAGCCATGCGCGAGCAGGTCTTCCTGCGTCCAGCCAAGCAGCGGCGAGACCAACAGCGAGGCGAGATTGAGATCGTCGAACGGCTGCGCGGCGAAGCGCAAGGCCGCGACGAGATCGCGCACGGCCAAGGGCGCACCCAGGCGCAGGCGGTCGACACCCGCAACTGGGACGCCCGCCGCGTGCAACCGCGCGACGATCAGCCCGGCCAGCTCGCGCCGGCGACGGACGAGGATCATGACGTCGCCCGGCCCCGCGCGCCGCGCGCCGCCCTTCACCAGCGGAAAGCCGTGATGCATCCAGCGCCTGACCTGCTGGGCGATCTGCTCGGCCAGCTTGCGGTCGGCGCGCGAGAACCAGTTCTCCTCGACCGGTTCCTCTTCCTCGGGCGCGAAAGGATCGTCCTCGGTGACCAGGCCGACGGGCCGCCACAGCGCGACATAGCCGGGCCGCGCTTCGCCCTGATGCACCTCGGGCGCCTCGCGCAGGCCGATCTCCTCGTGGCCGATGCCTTCGAGCGCGGCGTCGACGAAATCGAGCACCGGCTGCGCGGTGCGAAACGAGCGGTCGAGCCCATATTCGCGCAAAGGCCGCGGCCGTTCGTGCTCGGCGAGGCGCATGTCCTGCGCCGCATCAACCGCGCCGCGCATCGCCTGCTTCACGCGCTGGCGCGCCTGCTCGAAGTTCTCGGGGCTCGTGCCCTGGAAGCGGAAGATCGCCTGCTTGTAGTCGCCCACGACGAACAGCGTGCGCAGCTTTTCGTCGTGCTGGCCGAGCCCGGCGAAGAAATCGCCGGTCAGCGCGTCGATGATCCGCCACTGCGCGGCATTGGTATCCTGGGCCTCGTCGACCAGGATGTGATCGAACCGCCGGTCGAGCTTGTAGCGGATCCATTCGGCGAGATCCGAAGTCGCGAGCAGCGACGCGGCCTGGCGGATCTGGTCGTCGAAATCGATCAGCCCCTCGCGCTTCTTCGCCTCGTCCCAGGCCAGCGCAAAGGCGCGACCGAGCCGCAACGCGGGCACGAGCCGATCGGCCAGCGCGAGCAGGCTGGCCATCGCGCGTGCCGCGGAGATGCATTCGCCAACATCGGCGACGTAGCCGGCATAGCCCGGATCGAGCTTGTCGAGCGAGGTCGTCGCGCGGAGCTTGCCTTCCTTGGTGAAGAACACGCCGAACAGCGCATCGAGTCCGGCCGCGCGCTGTTCGGGCACGCCGGCCAGCCAGGCCTCGATCTTCGCGGCGTTCTCCTGCCCCGTCTTGGCCTTCCACTCGCGGTTGACGTCGAGACAGCGGCGCAGCGCGCGCACGTCGAAAGCGTCGTCGGCGCAGATCGCGGCGAGGAAGTCCGCATCGGCATCGGCGGGCAGGCCCAGCACCTGGTTGATCCGCGGCCGCATCGGCTCCTGCCAGGCGCCCGCGCCGAACCAGGCCTCGCGCGCCTCGGCGCAGCGCAGCAGATAGGCCTCGACATCCTCGGGGCCCATGCGCAGCGACAGGTCGGCAACGGCGGCAAGCATCTGCGGATCGCCGAGCGGCTCGCGCTCGGCCGCGGTCAGCAGCTCGGCCAGCACCTGCCGCGCGAGCAACACGCGGTCGCGGTCCTCCATCGGCCGCGTGCCGGGCACCAGCCCCGCCTCGTGCGGGAAAGCGCCGAGCAGCCACTGCGCGAAGGCGTGGATCGTATCGATCCGCAGGCCGCCTCCCGGGCAATCGAGCACCGCCGCGAACAGCGTGCGGGCGCGGGCGCGCGTCTCGTCGTCGGACGGCGCGCCGATCGCCTCGAGCCGCTGGAACAGCGCGGGATCGGGCAGCCGCACCCATTCGGCCAGCGTGCCGTTGATGCGCGCGGCCATCTCGGTCGCGCCGGCCTTGGTGAAGGTCAGGCAAAGGATCTGCGACGGCTCGACCCGCGGCTGAAGCAGGAGCCGCAACACGCGCGACGACAGCACCTGCGTCTTGCCCGTCCCCGCCGAGGCCGAGAGCCAGACGGTCTCCTCGGGCGCGACGGCGTGCATCTGGTTGCCGTGGAGCGGGTGGACCTTCGCGGGGCCGCTCATGCCGAGATTCTCCCCTGCAAGGGGAGGTGGCAGGCCGCAGGCCTGACGGAGGGGTGTCCCCGTTTCGGAGAGGGCGACACCCCTCCACCACGCACTTCGCGCGCGGTCCCCCTCCCCTTGCAGGGGAGGATCTGGACTAGCTCATTCCGCATCGTCGCCCTCCCCGCCGAGCTGGCCCAGCCACTCGTCGAGCCGCATCAGCTGGTCATAGTCGTTGTAGCCGCCGATGTCGGGATTGAGCCGCGCGGTGAACGGCTCGCTACCCAGGATCCAGCGATCGATCGCCTCGATCAGATAGCGCGTGGTCTCCGAGATGAATTCCTCACGCGGAATGCCCGTGCGGCGCCTGTCTTCGAGGATTGGCTCTTCCCAATAGCCGAAGGCATTCTCGCCGCGCTGCTTGGGATCGCGCGACAGCGACCAGTATTCGAAGCGCTCGGCCGCGCCCGAGACGCCCTCGAAGCCGCCCTGCTCGGCGATCATGCCGATCAGCCCGAGCTGGAGTGCGAAGCCCTCCTGGACCATCGATCGCGAAGGCGGCTGGCCGGTCTTGTAGTCGACCACGGCGAGCTTGCCGTCGGGCAGCCGGTCGATGCGGTCGGCGCGGCCGTGGACTCTCACGCCCTTGACCAGCATGTCGCCCTTGCGCTCGCTGGCCAGGACCGTGCGGCCCTCTTCGCGCAGGCGGCCGATCTCGTCGCCGATCCAAGCGAGCGCCGCAACGAGCCGCGGCCGCCAGAGCGTGCGCATCAGCGGGTGCGCAGACATCGCGTCGAGTTCTTCGTCGGCGATCTGCAGCAGGTCGCCGCCGTCCTTGTGCCAGCGTTCGAGGATCGCGTGGACCGCGGTGCCCTTCCAGGCGGCCGAGGGTTCGGCGTCGAGCGCATCGAGCGAGGACAGCCGCAGGATCGAGCTCGCGTAGAACTGGTAGGGATCGCCGCGCAGGCGATCGAGCCCGGTCACGGCGATTTCGACCTTGCGCTGCTCGGCACTGGGCATCGGCTGCGGCTGTTCGTAGCGCGGCGCCGGTGCGGCATCGTCGATCGCGCGCGCCAGGGTGACGGCGCGGGTCTCTTCATGCGCCTTGAGAAGTTCACCGAGCATGGCCTTGACGCGCAGGACGAAGCGCGAGGGAATCACCGGCGCGCCTTCGTCGCGCTGCGCCCAGGACAGCACGACCTCGGGCGCGCCGAGCGCGGCCGCGAGATCGTGCGCCGACAGACCAATGCGGAAGTCCGCGCCCGGCACGCCGAGCGCGCGCAGCACGGCCGGCGGCAGCAGCGCGTCGGGCGACGGCGAGGCCGGCCAGACGCCCTCGGTCAGCCCGCCGCAGATCACCAGGTCGGCGCGGCTCATCCGCGCCTCGATCAGGCCGTAGACCGAAACGCGTGGGTGGCCGCCCCACGGCGGGCGCACGGCCTGGCGGTCCATCGCGTCGCGCAGCACGGCGTGGAGTTCGCGCGGATCGATGCGGGTTTCGGCCGCGCGCGCAGCCTCGCGCAGGTCCTCGACGAAGGACGACAGCGCGCGGCCGTCGGGCTTGCCCCAGAGCGCAGTGCCGCAAAGCGCCTCGGCAACCGAGGCCAGCCTTTCGAGCAGGTCGGCGAGCGAGGCGCCGTCGGCGAAAGCGAACAGCGGCGCGAGCATGGCCTCGACCCCGCCCCACCAGTCGCGAACCCGGCCCTTGTCCGCCGCCGCGGCGATCGGCGCAAGCCCGGCCGCAGGCCGCGGGCCGCGCAAGGCAAGGTCGAGGCTGCGCGCGGCTTCGAGCCAGGCCGGGCGATCCGCCTCGGCCGAAACCAGCGGATGCGTCAGCAGCGCGAGCAGCGGCACCGGCGCAGCCTGCTCGGCGACGAGTTCGGCGAGCAGCAGCAGCAGGCGCCCGGCCGGGGTCAGCGCCAGCGGCTGGCCGGCGGTGTCGTCGGCCTCGATGCCCCAGCGCTGCAGCAGCGCGACGACCCTGCCGGCGAGCCCGCGGTCGGGGGTGATCAGCGCGACCCGACGCTCGGGCTGCTCGAGCGCCTCGCGGATCAGCACGGCGATCGCCTGCGCCTCCTCGCCCGGATGCGCGGTCTCCATCAGCCGCACGCCCGAGAGGCGGCGCTGGTCGGCGGGCAGCTCGACCCAGCGCGCCGAGACCGCGGGCGGCAGGAACAGGTTGGAAATCGCGCGGCTGCGCTCGGGCGGCGCGGCGCTCATCCCGGCGCGATGCCAGGGCTGCACCTCGTCGCGCGCGACCCCCATGCGGTTGAGCAGTAACTTGAGGTGGTATTGCGGATGGCTTGCAGCGTCGTTGCGACCGAATTGCGGGGCATCTGCAGACACGGATTTGCCTGCGTTTCCGAGCGAATCCCATACCTCTGCGTCGAGCGAAAGGTCGAGATCGGGCAGGATCACGGCGCCTTTCGGCAGCTCCGAAACCACCCGCAAAAGCCGCGCCAGCGCCGGCGAGGCGCTGGTCACCCCCGCCGCAACCACCGGATTTCGCGGGGGATTTTCGGCCCAGCGCGCGGCGGCATGATCGAACAGCAGGTTCCGCCGCGTCGGCGCATCGACCATCTCGCGCTCGGCCAGTTCTGCGTTCCAATGCGCCTGGACCATCAGGAACGCCCGCGTCGAATCCTGCCAGTGCCGCGCCAGGTCTCCAACGATTCCAATGACTTCCTCGGACAGCAGGTCGATCGGAGCAATCCCCTCGACCAGCAGCCGATCCATCGTCCGCCCCAGTTCGAAAGCCCGCCGCAGCAGCGCTGCGCCCTGCCCCGCCTTGTCGCCCTCGACCGCCCGCAAATGATGCGCGAGCCGCAGCCAACGCCAGGTCGGATCGGCCGCCCGCGGGACTTCCGCGCCCGCTCCCAGCGGGTCAAGCAGCGCGCCCAGCGTCTCGTCGAGATCGAGATCGCCCACCGCCGCCATCCGCGGCAACAGCATGCCGGCACCCGAAAGCCGAATGAAGGCCTCGGTCACGGTGCGCACCGCGCGCTGGCTCGGCAGCAGCAGGGTCAGCCGGGCGAGGCCCAGTTCACCGTCCGAATAGCGCGGGATCAGCCCCGCGACGAGCGCATCGGCGAAACCGCGGTGCGCGGCGATCGAGTAGATCCGCGGGCCCTCAGGCACGCGTCAGCAGCGCCTCGGTCGGCGCGATCGCGCCGGGCTCGCCGACCTCGCACCACAGGCCCGTGTGCGACAGGCCGTAGAGCCGCTCCTCGGCAATCGCGCGCTCCCACAGCACGTTGGTCGAGAAAGCGCCCGCGGGCGCCTCGCGCAGCAGCCGGTGCGAAACGATCTGGATACCGGTATAGATGAACGGCGCGATCCGCCCCGTGCGGCGACGGCTGATCCGGCCGAGCGGATCGAGATGAAAGTCGCCCTTGCCCTCGTAGTTGAACGCACGCGCATGCGGCACGACGAGTAGCAGCGCGTCCATCTTGTCCGCATCCCAGCGGTCGGACAGCTCGCGGAACACGTTGCGCGGACCGTCGAGCCAGATGTTGTCGCTGTTCAGGCAGAAGAACGGATCGGGCAGCAGCGGCGCCGCCTTGACCATGCCGCCACCGGTCTCGAGCAACAGGTCGCGCTCGTCCGAAATCGCGGTTTCCGGCCCTTTCTTGCGCGCCTGAAGATGGGCTTCGAGCGCGTCGGCGAGGTAGTGAACGTTGACCACGGCCTTGGCGACGCCGGCATTGGCAAGCCCGTCGAGACTGTAGTCGATCAACGCCTTGCCGTTGACGCGAACCAGCGGCTTGGGCTGGCTCGCGGTCAGCGGCCGCATGCGCTTGCCGAGGCCTGCGGCCATGACCATGGCGGTATCGGATGCGAGATCGCTCACAGATCGTAGCTCCCGCCGCCCGCCTGACGCAGCTCTGCCGGCACGTTCGCGTCGAACCAGGCCGCCACGGGCGCCAGCGCCGGATGCGCGAGATCGCGTTCGAGCAGCGCCCAGACGCGCGGGATCAGATCGAGGTAGCGCGGCTTGCCGTCGCGCTTCCACAGGCGGACGAAGATGCCGACGATCTTGGCGTTCCGCTGCGCGCCGAGCCTTGCGTAGTCGGCGAAGAAGTCCTCGGCCGGGACACCGGTCTTCTGGATATAGTGATCGAACATCTCAGCCTCGAGCTCGGGCGAGACGTCACGGCGCGCGTCCTGCAGCAGCGAGACGAGATCGTAGGCGCGGTGGCCGATCAGCGCGTCTTGGAAATCGAGCAGACCCTGCTTGTGCAGTTCGCCGAGCAGCATGATGTTCTCGGCGTGATAGTCGCGCAGTACGGTGACGCCGGGGCGCTGACGCAACGCCAGCGGCTTGAGCACCTGCTCCCAGGCCTCGGCATAGCCCGCGCCGTCGACGTAGAGGTTCTGCGCCGGGCAGTACCAGTCGACGAACAGCTTCGCCTCGCGCTGGTATTCGGGAATGCCGTAGTCGAGGAAAGGCCCCGACGGCAGGCGATGGAGATCGACCAGCGCATCGACCGCAGCGCGATAGACTTCGCGCTCGTCGGCGGGCCACTGATCGAGATAGTCGCGCATCCGCGCCAGGCCGAAGTCCTCCAGCAGCACCAGCCCGCGTCCTGCGTCCTCGGCCAGGATCCGCGGTGCGCGCATGCCGTTGCTGTCGAGCCACTTGGCAGCGCGCAGAAACGGACCGGGATCCTCGTGCGGCGGCGGCGCGTCCATCAGCATCGCGGTCTTGTCGCCGCGCCGGATGCGGAAGTAGCGGCGGAACGAGGCGTCGCCGGCAAGCGGCTCGACCTCGCTGCCGCCCCAGCCGGCGTTGTCGAGGAAATGGTCCAGGCCTTCGGGCATCACGGTCAGAGACATGGCAGCCGCCCTAGCCAATCCGCCCCCGCCTCCACAATCGCAATCCGCCCGGTGCCCACATCTTCGAGCGCAATCGCGAGGCAGCCCGGCTCATGCCCGAAACCGCCGGCATGCTCGGGCCATTCGGCCAGCAGCGCCGCTCCCTGACGGTAGTCGTCGAGCCCGATTTCCTCGGCCTCGGCCGGGTGCGACAGGCGGTAGAAGTCGGCGTGAACCAGAGGCATGCGGGTCGAGGGCGGTTCGTAGAGCTCGACGATCGCGAAGCTCGGCGATGGTGTCTCGCCCAGGTGGCCGAGCGCGGCGATGATTGCCCGCGCGAGAGTGGTTTTCCCCGCTCCCAGCCCGCCCGAAAGCGCGACCACGTCACCCGGCTGAAGTTTCGCGGCGATAGCCTGGCCGAAGCGCTCCATCGCGTGCAGATCGGGCAGATCGATCCTCACGGCAGTTCGACGATCGCCGCTGTCCCCTGGCCCGGCTCGGACAGCAGCTCGAGCGTGCCCCCGTGCGCCTCGACGAGCTGACGCGCGAGCGGCAGACCCAGGCCCTGACGGCGCTCGACGGCCTTGCCGTCGGCGCTGACTTTCAGGCCGCCAAGCGCCCGCGCAAGCATAGCTGCGTCCATGCCGGGACCGTTGTCCGAGATGACCACACGCGCCCAATCCTGCCCTTTGACCTTGTGCCGCGACAGCTCGACGAGAATGCGGCCGCCGCCGGGGGTCGCCTGGATGGCATTGTCGAGCAGGTGCCCGAGCGCCCGGCCGAGCCGGCGCGGATCGCCCGATATGCGCCCGGCCGTAGCCTTGTTGCCGCGCAGATCGAGCGCGAGTTCGGCGCGACGGATGCGCGGTTCGCGCTCCTCGACCAGCCGCGTGACGAAGGGCATGAGGTCGATCTCCTCGCGCGCGAGCGGCAGGATGCCGGCTTCGCTCTGCGAGAGGTCGAGCACGGACTCGATCTGCTCGCCCAGGCGTTCGACCGAGGCGAGGATCGCGGTCACATATTCCTGACCGGTGTCGGACAGGCCGCCGCCCAGCCCCGCCTGGAGCAGTTCGGCAAAGCCGCCGATCGAAGTCAGTGGCGTGCGGAACTCGTAGCTCATGTTGGCAAGGAAGCGCGTCTTGACCGCATCGGCCTCGACCAGCGCGGCATTGCGTTCGCGCAAGGCTTCTTCTGCCTTTTGCGAGTCGGTGATGTCGAGCACGGTCAGCAGACCGTTGCCATCGGGCAGCGGCACGCCGGCGAATTCGAGCGTGCGGCCGTCGGCCAAGTGGACGCGGCCGCCAGTCTGCTTGCGATCGAGCGTCGCGGCACGGACGACGTTACCCACGCCCTTGGCCTGCGGCGGCCGCATGAGCCGCGCGGCGATGCGCTTGAGCAGATCCTCGATGTGCGGGTGCGTGTCGAGGAAATCGCTGTCGAGCCCCCAGTCGGCGGCGAAGCGACGGTTCCACAGCTGCATGCGACCATCGGGCGCGAAGACCGCGATCGATTCGAACAGGCTGTCGAAGGTCGCCGTGCGCGTGCGCAGCAACGTGTCGCGCACCGCCGAAAGGCGCAGCTGCTCGGTGCGATCCTCGGCCACGAGCACGAGCCCGCCATCGGGCATCGGCTGCGCAACGATACGCACATGAGTGCCGTCACCGAGCGGCCAGGCCTCTTCCTGTGCCTCGCTGGCGGCAAACCAGTCGGCCTTCTCGCGGCGCCAGGCCTGATAGTCGCGCGCCTCGGGCACACGGCCGGCGTCACGCGCGATGTCGAGCAGGCGCTCGAACGGCGGCGGATTGAGCACGTGCGCTGGGGTCAGCGCGAAGAGGCGCTGGAAGGGCTGGTTGGCGAAGGTCAGCTGCCGCTTGTGATCGAACTGCGCGACGCCCGCCGAAAGCTGATCGAGCATCGAGCGCTGCGCATCGCGGAACGCCTTGAACTCGCGGCCCAGCTCCTCGAGGTCCTCGACGTCGATCGCATAGCCGGCGATGCCGTCGTCGATCAGCGGCAGATCGCTGACGCGCAATGCGCGGCGTGCGCCGTCGATCGTCGCGTGGACCATGCGCTCGATGGGCAGCTTCTGCTGCGCGGCCTGAAGCGCGACCTGGGCGGCGGTGAGCCCATCTACCGCCTCGACGAGTTCGGTACCCTTCTCGACGACGCTTTCGGCATTCTTGCCCGCGACCGCGGCAACATAGGCCGAATTGACCAGCCGCAGCCGCCCGTCGTGGCCGCGGAACCACATCGGCATCGGCGCGGCTTCGATCAGCGAGACGAGCGCACTGAAATCGCCGCGCGCGCGCGCGGCTTCGGCGCGCAGCTTGACCAGTTCGCTCTCGCTATCGGAAAAGTCGAAGACCCAGACCAGCGCAGCCCCACCCGGCGAGACGTGCGGATCGGCAAGGTGGCCGCGCAAAGCCAACGACCGGCGCGACCCGCGCGGCGTCGCCACCATGCGGAACGGCGCAGCGGTCTTCTGGGTGCGGCGGACCTCCGTGGTCAACTCGGCGAGCTGTTCGGCGGTCAGGCCCTTGTCGCCCGTATCGAGCTCGGTAAGGAACTGCGGCACGGTTTCTAGCCCCAGCCAGTTGGCCAGGCGCTGCGGCGCCTCGATCCGCCCATCGGCGCGGACCAGCAGCGGCAGCGCGGGCGATTCGTCGATCATGCGTGCGAGCCGGCGCATCGAACGCTGGCCGGCCTCGGCGCGTTGCTGACGCACCCGCGCCATCACGATCGCCCAACCCGCGGCGAGCGTCCAGGCTGCCAGCAGCATTCCCAGGAGGACAAGCACGGTCTGGCTAAGGATCATCGCATCTTGGGTATGAGGCGGCGGGTAGGATTACAAGGGGATGCCACCCGCTCTTCGCCGTGTTCGCAGATGCGCCCACAGATGCGGTGGGTATAAACGCAAACGCCGACCTCACCCGCAAGGTGAGATCGGCGTTTCCCGATCGCGCGGCGCCGAGCCTCATGCGAAGCCCGACGCGAGGCCGCGATCAGTAGCGGTAGTGATCCGGCTTGAACGGACCTTCGGTGGTCACACCGATGTAGTCCGCCTGCTTCTGGGTCAGCTTGGTAAGCTTCACGCCGAGCTTCTCGAGGTGAAGTGCCGCAACCTTCTCATCGAGATGCTTGGGCAAAACATAGACTTCGTTCTTGTAGTTCTCACCCTTGGTGAAGAGCTCGATCTGCGCCAGCACCTGGTTGGTGAACGACGACGACATGACGAAGCTCGGGTGGCCGGTGGCGCAGCCCAGGTTCACCAGGCGGCCCTTGGCAAGGATGATGATCTGCTTGCCGTCGGGGAACTCGACGAGGTCGGTGCCGGGCTTCACCTCGGTCCACTTGTAGTTGTCGAGCGCGGCGATCTGGATCTCCGAGTCGAAGTGGCCGATGTTGCAGACGATCGCCATCGGCTTCATCGCCTTCATGTGCTCGGCGGTGATGACGTGCTCGTTGCCCGTGGCGGTCACGAAGATGTCGGCGCGGCCCGTGGCCTCCTCCATCGTCACGACCTCGTAGCCTTCCATCGCCGCCTGCAGCGCGCAGATCGGATCGACTTCGGTCACGAGCACGCGGGCGCCGCCATTGCGCAGCGAGGCGGCCGAGCCCTTGCCGACGTCGCCGAAGCCGGCAACGCAGGCGACCTTGCCGGCCAGCATCACGTCGGTGGCGCGACGGATCGCGTCGACCAGTGATTCCTTGCAGCCGTAGAGGTTGTCGAACTTCGACTTGGTGACCGAGTCATTGACGTTGATCGCCGGGAACGGGAGCTTCCCCTCCTTGGCGATCTGATAGAGGCGGTGGACGCCCGTGGTGGTCTCTTCCGACACACCCTTGAGCGCCTTGACCGTCTCGGTCAGGTAGCCGGGCTTCGCCTTGAGGAAGGCGTTGAGCGCGCGGACGAATTCGATCTCTTCGGCGTTGGTCGGCTCGAAGAGCTTTTCGCCGGCCTCGACGCGCGCGCCCCAGAGCGCGAACATCGTGGCATCGCCGCCGTCGTCGAGGATGATGTTCGAGGTGGTATCACCCCAGTCGAAGATCGAACCGACATAGTCCCAATAGTCGGCCAGGCTCTCGCCCTTGATCGCGAAGACGGGGATGCCGGCAGCGGCGATCGCCGCGGCGGCGTGATCCTGGGTCGAGAAGATGTTGCAGGTGGCCCAGCGCACGTCGGCGCCGAGCGCGACGAGCGTTTCGATCAGCACCGCGGTCTGGATCGTCATATGGAGCGAGCCGGTGATGCGCGCACCCTTGAGCGGCTGCGAGGCGCCGAATTCCTGGCGCAGCGCCATCAGGCCGGGCATTTCGGTCTCGGCGATCTTGATCTCGGCGCGACCGAAATCGGCGAGGCCGATATCGGCGATGACGTAGTCGTTCTGGACTTCTGCGACGCTAGCCACGGTGGGGAAACTCCTGCTGCTTGAACCCGCGATCCGACCCTGCCGGATGCAAGGACGGGCGGTTGCACGATTGCCCCGCCCTTAGCCCAGGCGGGCATTAGGTGGCAAATATAAAGATTGCTTTATATGATCGCCAGGCAGTTCACGCAGATGATCTGCTGATAGGAAGCGGCACCCGCTTCATATCAGCACGAGAACGCGAATGGGCGGCCCCTTCTCAGGAGCCGCCCACCGTTCCCCGCAGAGGTTGGGGAGATACCGACCGCGCGCTGTCGCTTAACGACCGGCCCAGGCGAGACGCGTCGTCGAGCCATAGTCGGACAGCAGCTGATCGGCCGCTTCTTCCAAGGTCGCGCGACCGCGCACGGTGGCGAGATTGCGCGCCACAGACTTGAGTTCGGCACAGCCGAGCCACGGGTGCCCCTGCCCGTAACCATTGGCCATGACGGTGCTCAGGCGGTCGAGCGCACGCTGGGCGCCGGCGGCGCCATAGCGGCGCGCCATCTCACCCTTGAGCTCGGCGTTGGCGGCGTTCAGATCGGACAGCTGGTTCGTGGTGAAGCGTCCGTAGTCGGCCTGGAAATTGTCGGCGGTGGTGCGGCAGCGCAGGCCGGTCACCATCAGCATGATGTCGAGACGGCGCACCTTCTCGGCACCGCTCATCGAACCGGCGGCATGCGCGGGCGTCGCGGCGGCGATGCCCAGCGTCAGCGCGGCAAGTCCCAGCATCGTCGAACCGAGCAAGGAAGAGCCCAGCATCTTGGTGTCGGCAGCACGCGCCGCCGTGTAATTCGGTGTCATCGGTAGTCTCCCCGCGGAGCAGCGTCCCCGCGAGAAATCCAATGCGCCCGGCGTCGTTAGCATCGCTTCAATTTCGGCGGTTAAGGAGAAATAAAGCATGGTCGGCCGTTGTCGCGCGGCAGCCTTGGCCTATATCTCCGGCGGCCCAGATTTCTTTGACCGATTCCCATTAGGAAGGATGATGCGATGACCATTGCCGTTGGCGAAAAACTGCCCGACGTGAAACTCAAGAAGGCCGGCGAGAACGGCCCCGAAGACGTCCAGACCGGTGACTACTTCAAGGGCAAGCGCGTCGCGCTGTTCTCGGTCCCCGGCGCCTTCACCCCGACCTGCTCGGCCAAGCACCTGCCGGGCTATGTCGAGAAGGCCGGCGAGCTCAAGGCCAAGGGCGTGGACGAAATCGTCTGCACCGCGGTCAACGATGCCTTCGTGCTCGGCGCCTGGAACCGTGCCGACGGCTCGTCGGACGTGACCATGCTGGCCGACGGCAATGGCGATTTCGCCAAGGCGCTCGGCCTGCCGCTCGACCTGACCGGCGGCGGGCTCGGCCACCGCGGCCAGCGCTTCTCGCTGCTCGTCAACGACGGCGTCGTCGAGCAGGTCAACGTCGAGGCAGCCGGCGAATTCAAGGTCAGCTCGGCCGAGCACCTGCTCGAGCAGCTCTGAGCCTTTCGCTCCAAGCAAAACGGTCGGGCGCGATACCCTAGGGTGTCGCGCCCGATTTGCGTTTGAAGACCACGGCCACGCGATCGCCAAACAGCACCTGCCAGCGCTTGTCGGCCCGCAGTTCGGCGATCAGCGCGCGGTTCCACTCGGGGCTCAGCACATAGGCCGCGGGATGATAGCGGCGCTCGATTTCGGCCAGGCGCACCCTGTCCCAGCTCACACGGCGATAGAGATCCCATTCGGCCGGCGCGTAGCGATAGTAGCGCCCGTCGAAGGCCACGCGGCGATCGGGATGGCCGCGATCGATCACCGGACCACCCCAGGGGAAATGCGCGAAGACCGTGCCGCGGACCTGCGCCGCCTCGAGCCGATCGATCGCCGACAGCGGGATCGTCGCCTCGAAATGCGTCGGCCGCAGCAGCGGCACCGCGATGGCAACGACCAACAGCGCGAGCGGCGCGATGACGGCGGGCAGACGGCGCTCGACGGGCGGCGGCGGCACGGCGCGCGCGATCACAAGGATCAGCGTGATCGCCCAGAACAGCACGAACCGTGTGGCAATCACCGTCATCGCGAAGAAAACGATCGTTACCGCCAGTTCGCGCGGATCGATACGGTGGGGATTGCGCAGCAGCAGCCAGGTCACGACCACCGCGATGAGCAGCACGGGCACCGCGCCATAGCGGTTGAGCGCATCCCACAGCGGCAGCCATTCGCTGACGCCCATCGCCACGCTCGCCCGCGCGTTCTGGCCCGACCAGGCAAGGATCGACCAGCCGTCGGGCGTCGCCAGCATAGCCGCCGCCGCCATGCCGGCCAGCAGGGTCGTCTCCCAAGGGGCAGCGCCGCGCTTCTGCAGCCATTCCCACCACCCCCAGGCCGCATGAGTCCCCAAGGCGATCGCGGCAACGCTGACCGAAGGATGCAGGTTCTGCCAGATCACGAACAGCGGCAGCGCGAACAGCGCGGTGCGCCAGGGCCGAAGCTCGAGCCGCAGAAGCGCCAGCAGCAGCCCGAAACCGAGAACAGCGAAGCTCTGCGGACGCAGGCTTGCGGTCGGCAGCGCGGTGAAGAGCGCGATGGCCAGGCCGAGCACGACGCCAGCGGCCGAGCAGCTCCGCCGCCGGCATGCCGCGGCAATCGCGAAAAAACCGCCGAGCCAACACAGCGCATCGAATATCCGCAAGCCGGTCCAGCCGGCAGCCAGGCGCACCGCCGCCATGATCGCCTGCCCAAGCCAGGCGAAGGCGGGCATCGGCTCGCCAAGGTGATTGGCGGCGAAGGGCTCGCTCGCCAGCGGAGCCCCGTTCGCGAGGATGAGCTCGCCCAGCTTGAGCTGCCAGAAGACGTCGACGTCCCATATCGGGCGGACCAGCAGAACCGCCAGCATCGCGGCAGGTGCGAGCGCGAGGAGCCAGGCCGCGACGACGCCGCGCACCTGGCCAAAGGCGTTCGTGCTCCCGCTCAAAACGCCCCCTTGCGTCCAGCCCTTATCGACGAACCGATCAATAGCCCATCAGGCTCAGCACTTCCTTGCGGCTCGACTGGTCCTCGAGAAACACGCCCATCAGCCGGCTGGTGATCATCGCGACACCGGGCGTGCGCACGCCACGGCCGGTCATGCAGCCGTGTTGCGCCTCGATCACCACGGCGACGCCCTGCGGCTTGAGATGATCCCAGATGCACTGCGCGACCTCGGCGGTCAGACGCTCCTGGATCTGCAGCCGCTGCGCGAAGCCGTGCAGCACGCGCGCGAGCTTGGAAATGCCGACGACATGGCTGCGCGGCAGATAGGCGATCGAGGCCTTGCCCGTGATCGTCGCCATGTGGTGCTCGCAATGCGACTGGAACGGGATGTCCTTGAGCAGCACGATCTCCTCGTAGCCGCCGACCTCGTGGAACACCTTGGCGAGGTGCACACCCGGATCCTCGGCATAGCCCTGGCAATATTCCTTCCAGGCGCGCGCGACACGCGCAGGCGTTTCGATCAAGCCCTCGCGGCTCGGATCGTCGCCCGCCCAGCGAATAAGGGTGCGGATCGCGTCCTGCACGTCATCGGGTACCGGCAGCTTGCTCAGCGGGCCGTCGTCTCCGTCGTGATGGTGATCCTGATGCTTGCTCATCGATCCTCTTTCTAAGTCTTTCCGCACACAGTCTATCGGGGGCGACGCAGGATACCGCCCCGCCTGAACAATCCGCGCTTCTCGCCGATCGGTTCGAACATCTCGTCGGGCCGTTCGGGATCGAGCCAAGCGCTATCTGCTATCGTCTTTTCAGCTTCCGTAAGCGGACGCAAGACAAAGGGTTCCAGCCGTTTACCTTCCCGCGGGAGCGATTCTATCGCCGAAATCATCGATCCGTGCCGCTCGATCGCAGTCGTGAGACCGTCGATCGTCACGCCGCAATGCTCGGCAAGCAGCGAGTAGCGCAGACCCTGGATCGCCGGACCGATATGGCCGTTGCCAGGCCGCGCCGCGTCGATGAACACGTCGCATTCGCTGTCGAGACCCATCGAACGGTTGTTCATGTTGGCCGAGCCGACGCGGACGATCTCGTCGTCGACGATCAGCAACTTGGCATGAACGTAGATCTGCGTGCCGCCCGAAGTCAGCGGCACGAACACGCGGAAGCGCCGCTTGTGGTCCTTCTCGCCGATCGCGTGGAGCAGGCGAACGCGGGCCGTGTCCATCGCCTGCTGCTCGAGCCAGCCATGCGCGGTCACCGGGTTGATCAGGACGATCTCTGGCGGATCGGGCTCGGCGACGCGATGGGCGATCGCTTCGGCAATCCGGCGCGAAGCGAAATACTGGCTTTCGGCATAGATGAACCGCTTGGCCCGCCCGATCTGCTCGACGAACAGTTCCTCGATCTCACGCACTTCGGGGCAGCCGTTGTAAGCTGCTCGGGTGCGCGCGATGCCGATCTCGACATCGGTGAATTCGGCTGCGACGCCAGCCGGCCAGGGGCTTTCCGTCTGCGGCTCGCAGGGCGGCATGTCCTCGCCTCCTGCGAAGCTCCAGCGCTCGCGCCCCAAGTCGCCGAGCGCACCGGCGACCTCGCCCTCGAGCATCATCGTGATGTCGTGCCAAGGGCCGTAGAGGCGGCCATTGGGGCGTCGGCGGCGGAAATCCTCGTGCAGGTGTTCGCGCGTGTCCCATCGGTCCGACGTAACGTCTATGCCACCGCAAACCGCGAACCTGTCGTCGATCACCGCGATCTTCTGGTGATGGCTGCAACCGAGGGGATGCGCCGAATCGAGCTTCAGGTCGATCGACCGGTTCATGAAGAAGCGCGCAACGTCGACGATCATCGTGCCGCGCAGCAGGAACTTGAGCGCGCCGAAGTTCCATTCGAGCAACTTGATCTGCAGCTCTGGCCGCCGCTTGGCCAGCCAGACCATGAAGGCGCCGAGCCGAGCCGGAAAGCTTTCGCGCCGCGGAAGATTCCACCAGCGTCGGCCCGGCCCGAGGCGGATGCGCGAATCGAAGTCCCAGCTGATCAGGAAAATGCGCTGCCGCGCCTGAAGCATCGCCTCCTGGATCAGTTCGAAATAAGCGGCCGCATCGATGACCACGTGCGCGCGTGAGGCTTTCGCATAGCGCCAGACCGACGCGCTCGCCGATCCCTCCTCGTCCTTCGTACCGCCCATCGAAAATCCCATTGGCCGACAGGCACAGCCTCACCCGTCCTCTACAGTCAAGATGGAGCACGGCTCGGCACTTGTCATCTGCGACCTCGCGAGGAATTCTCGGGGAAGACGGCCACGAGCCCGCGGGAGAGACGGAATGACCACGCCGACCAGCCAGATCCTCAACGAGCTCGCCGATCGCGAGGCGATCAAGGAATGCCTGTACCGCTATTCGCGCGGGGTGGATCGGCTCGACGCCGACATGCTGCGCAGTGCCTACTGGCCGGACTGCATCGACGAGCACATGGGCTTCGAGGGCAATGCCGAGGAATTCATCGCCTGGGCGTTCCCGGTCATGGGTTCGATGGACCAGGCGCAGCACTTCATCTCGAACGTGCTGATGGCGATCGACGGCGACAAGGCCGACGTTGAGTCCTACTTCTATGGCTTCCACCGCATCAATACGCCGGACGGCCAGAAGAACGACGTGATCGGCGCGGGCCGCTACGTCGACAATTTCGAAAAGCGCGGTGACGAATGGCGGATCATGAAGCGCCTCGTCGTGACCGACTGGTTTCGCCATTATCCGGATTCGGCCGACTGGTCGCAGGGCATGCTGGGCATCATGATCGAGCCCGGCGGCCGCTATCCCGACGATGAGAGCTACAAGCGGCTCAAACTGGCTTGATCGGGCGGGCTAACCGCTCGCGGCAACTACGGACGCGCGGGATGCAAGTTCATGCTCCCGCGCTACCGTGGCGATACAGAACGGCTAAAAGCGCGCGAAGAAAGCCACAGTGCGGAAGTGTTCGAGCAGCACATAACATAGATTAAAGCGCGACTGAAAATTTCCGGCCAAATCCGCACGTTATTCGTGCGAGGGCCTGTGACGACCAATGTAAGATCTTTCCCGCATCGTCACGCAACCTCCCCTAACCGCTTTGTCGCATTCGCCGACCTGACCGAGGCCGAACTGAATGCCCTGGGGCACCTCGGTGCCGATGTGGCCTCCTATTCGCGCGACAAGGTGATCCGCCACGAAGGCGATCAGCCCGACGTGTTCATGCTGCACAGCGGCTGGGTGGCCAGCAGCGGCTCGTTCGACGACGGCAGCCGCCAAGTGGTGAAGGTGCACCTTCCCGGCGACCTGATGGGCGCGCCGAGCATGGGCTATACCGCCGCGGCGGACACGCTGACCGCACTGACCGACGTGACCATCAGCAAGATCGCCCCGGAGGGGATCGCGCGCCTATTCCGCGAATCTCCTCGCCTGGCCATGATCATGTTCCTGCTCGCGCAGGAAGAGCGGATCATTCTGATGGAGCGGCTCATGTCGGTCGGCCGGCGGCGCGGCGCTCAACGCCTGTCAGCCTTTCTGCTGCATATATACGATCGCCTGTGCCTGCTCGATCCCGACTGGCCCTTGTCCTTCGAACTGCCGCTGACGCTCGATCAGATCGCAGACGTCCTTGGCCTCCATGCGGTTCACGTCAGCCGCACCTTCAGCCGGCTCGAGCAACAAGGGCTGATCCATCGCGACCACAAACGGATCGACCTCATCAATCTCGATGAATTGCGCAAGCAGGCCGGTTTCCCGCGACGGACACTGATGCGCAACGCGGCCTGGCTTCCCCCGTCCGCTCCCTAGCCGAAGATCGCCGACGCTCGGCAGGAGCAACGGCGATCTTCCGCGGCGATCGATGCCAGGAGCGACCCGGACGATGCGGCAACCATGCCGATTCTTCCGCTCGCCGCCATAACCTATGCTGTGGCGGCCGCGCAGCGCCAGTCCGCACGCGGACCAAAACCTTGCGGTGCCCACATGCCTGCAGACCAAAAGAGAATGCCGCCCTCCGCATGTTGCGAAGGACGGCATGAAACTCTTGGCGCGCCCGGAACGATTCGAACGTCCGACCCTCAGATTCGTAGTCTGATGCTCTATCCAGCTGAGCTACGGGCGCGTTGGGAGGCCCCCACTAGGGGGGACTTCCGGGGTTGGCAAGCGGCTATTTGCGTTTTTTTCCAGAAGCGCCTCCGCAAGCGGATAGTCGAGCGGCGGCATGGGGAGTTCGGCAATTTCCTCACCCCGGAACCAGGCGATCGCCTCGCCGTCCCGACACTCGGGCACGCCGTCCCAAAGGCGGCAAGTGTAAAGCAAGATTACATAGGAGCGGCGTGGCGGTTCCGGGACGTCGATGTCGCTGGCAAAGCTGACGGGTTCGAGACGCGCGGCCTCGAGCCGCAGCCCCAGTTCCTCCTCGATCTCGCGCACGGCGGCGCCCTGCGGGCTTTCTCCGGGCTCGACCTTGCCACCGGGAAATTCCCAGAGCCCGCCGTGCTCGCTTCCGCGCCGCCGCCGCTGGAGCAAAATCCGCCCTTCCCCGTCGACAAGCGCCACTGCGACCACAAGCACAGGTGTCGAAAAATTTTTCAAGAGTCGGTGTCTCCTAAAGGAAATCTTAAGCCTGCCCCGCGACAACGGCAACGATCGGCGAGAAGCCAGGGGTATCGAGACCATGCTGTCATTTCTGAGAACATTGCTCGGGGAAACGCGCGGCGCGACGGCGATCGAATATGGCCTGATCTGTGCGCTGATCGTCCTTGTGATGCTCGGCGCCCTGCAGGGGATGGCCGGTGAGAATGGCGGCGTCTGGGGTGCGGTCAAATCCAAATCCGTCACCGCCATGCAGGCGAGTTAAGTAATTATCAATTGTTTCGAACTAATTCACAAAGCGTCCGGAAGCTTACGCGCACGGATGGGGTAATCGAAGACTGCAAGCCAGGAGACTGTCCATGAAGTTCATCAAGAAGCTGGTCCGCAACGAAAAGGGCGCGACCGCCATCGAGTACGGCCTGATCGCCGCTCTCATCGCCGTTGCCGCGATTTCGGCCATGCAGGGTCTGGGTAGCCAGCTCTCGTCGACGTTCGCGAAGACCTCGGTAAGCATGAAGGTCTAAGCGACCTCGATCCTTACGGAAACGCTGAGGGGCGGCAGGGCAACCTGTCGCCCCTTTACGTTTGCGCGAGTTAGCGTTGTTTCATCCGCCCGCGCCTCGCGGCTATTCCTCGTGCCGCGCCAGTGGATGGCGCGCGTTCACCAGTTGGACGAGACGTGCACTGTCGACGTGGGTGTATATCTGAGTCGTGCTGATATCGGCATGGCCGAGCAGCGTCTGCAGCACTCTGAGATCGGCACCACCTTCGAGCAGATGCGTGGCGAAGGCATGGCGCAACACGTGCGGCGATATCTTCGCGGGATCGATCCCAGCCCGTGCGGCCAGTTCGCGCAGGAGCTGGAAAAGGCGAACCCGGGTCAGGTGCCCTTGCGCCCCGCGCGATGGAAACAGCTGGCGCCCGCCCGCGGGACGTAGCGCCAGCCAGCGCGACAGAGCTGCCCGCGCCCTGCCGCTCACCGGTACCATCCGCTGCTGTCCACCCTTGCCCGTGACCGTCAGGAACGGTGCATCGCGCGGCACCGAGGCCAGCGGCAGGGCGACGAGTTCGCTGGCCCGCAAGCCCGAGCCGTAGAGCAGTTCGAGCAGGACGAGCAGGCGTACCGCTTCGGCGCGATCGCTCGCCGCCTCATCCTCCACGCGGCGAAACAGCGCTTCGATCTCCCCGTGCGACAGCAGGCGCGGCAGCGGCCGCCGCATCGCGGGGCGCGGCAGCGCCGGCGAGGGATCCTCGTCGCGCAGGCCTTCGTCGATCAGGAACCCGTAGAACTGGCGCAGCGCCGAGCAACGACGCGCGAGACTCGACGGCGCGAGATCGGCCCAGACCTTGCCCAGTCCCGCCAGCGCCGACGCATCGGCCCGGACGAGATCGCCGACAGCCTCTTCCGCCGCATCGAGATCGCGGCGGTAGGCGAGCAGGGTATTGGCGGCGGCACCGCGTTCGGCGGCGAGCATGGCGAGGAACGCGTCGACGGGCCGCGCGGAGCCGCCCCCGGTCACGCCCGGGCGACGGCCTCGGCGGCGATCATGCGCGCCTCGGCGGCGAGGCCGACGCGATTGAGCGCCGAGACGATGTGATAGAGGTGGAGCGGGGTCATCTTCGCCCAGCTGTCCCCCTGCATGCCAACACCGGCGAGCAGGGCCACCAAAGTCGCGTTGTCGACCTCGGCTGCCTGGTCGATCAAGCGGCTCCAACGGGTCTGGCGCGCCAGATCGAATTCCATGCCCTGGGCGAGATTCTTGGCGACCTCCGGACTGATCCGTCCGAGCCCGGCCAGGCCAGCGACGAGAAAAGCCGACTTGCGCGTGCCCTCACTGTCGTCGCCGTCGCGGAACGTCTCGATCGATCCGGACGACACCGGCTGCGAACGCGCCGGCGCGGCGAGTACGAGCAGCGCCCAGGTCTCGCTGCCGAGTTCCGCCTCGTTCGACCAGCGCAGGGCATTGGCGTCGAGCCCGGCCGCGAGCATCGAAGCGACGAGATCCGAAGCCTTGGCGGCCAGGTCGGGCCCAACGGGCAGGCGCGCGGCAGCGTAGGCGGTCAGCACCTGGCGCGCATAGCGCTGTTCCGCATCGGCCGTGCCGCTCCAGAGCTGCTCCATCGCACCGAGCCGCGCACTCGGTTCCGCCGCGACATAGGCGTCGCGCAGCAACGACGCGCGTTCCGACCATTCGCCGGTGATATCGTCGGCCGCGTAGATCTGGCCGTAGAGGTCGATCATCGCCTGGCTAGACAGGATGCCGGCCGCGCCGGCCCGATCGGCCGCGGCCGCACGCGCGGGCAGGCCGACCATCGGCGCGGTCGCAGTGATATAGTCGTAGCGAACGTCCGCCCCGCGCATAAGCGGCGCGGGTGGCGTCAGCCCCACGGCGATCGCCAGGCCGTAACGCCACGGCGTCATGTCCTCGACCTTGTCCCATTCGATCGTCACCGCACGGCGCGCGCGGCCGGCAGCGCCCGCATATTTCTGCGCCAGGAGCACGTCGATGCGCGGCTGCTGACCGCGGTTCAGCGCGCGGTCGAGCTGTGCCAGGCCAGCCGTGCCGTCCCCCTGGAAGACCGTGCAGATCGCCTTGGCCATTTCCCAGTGGGCATCGCCGCCGGTCGTGCCCTGCAGCGCCAGCGCCGGACAGAAGCCGGTGAAATCCGCCGTCGCCACGTAAGCGTCGAAGGCGGCGCGGGTCAGGTCAGGTGTGTAGTTGCCGGTATCGACGTCCTGCACGAGCGCGCGCGCGGCATCGCCTTCGCCCATCCGCACGAGCAACGCGGCGCGCAGTGCAGCGAAGTCGGCGGGATTCATCTGGGTGGGCGCGTCGAGCCGCGAGGCGAGCGCGCGGCGCAGCAGGATATGCCCCCAGCGCGATACGAGCCTGCCCTTGTTGCCAGCGAGCGCGGCGCGAACCAGCGAGGCGTTCTGACCGGCCAGCGAGGTCGGCGAAAGGCCGCCCTCGCGCTGATCGAGCAGACCGACCTGCTCCATCGAACGGCGCGCCGCGGGCGGAATGTCGGACTTGGGGCGAAGGTCGAGCGCCTCTTCGAGCTGCTCGGGGGTCATGCGCTCGAGCTCTTCGAGCGAGGGCAGCTTCGCCGATGCCGCAGCCACGGCGGCCGAGGAGACGCGCGGCGCGGTCTCAACCGGGATCGGTTGCACGACGGCCGTCGCAGTGGAGGACGGACTGGCAGCGGCGCTCGTCGCGCTAGTTGCGCTCGTTGCAGGACGCGGTGCCGGCGTGCGCACCGGCTCGGTACGCGGCGTCTGCGCCTTGGGCGCGGGCTCGTCGAAGCCGGGCGGGAGCAGCGATTCGGGCGCCTTCTGCGCCAGCGCCCAACCCGAGGTCAGCGCCAAGGCGGTTCCGAGCAGGAGATGCAGCGGCTTCACTTGACGATCTCCGGCACGGGAATGGATTGCGAAATCGAATGCACCGGCTCGCGGCCGCCATCGATCCAGGCGTAGGCAAGGACCATAAGCACGATTGCGGCCACGCCGATCAACAGCCTGCCCTTGCCCATCGTCACCGTCACTCGCACACCTTCGCTAGACCGGATCGGCGTCCATCGCATTTGGGGCCGACCTTGCGCTGCCGAGTAGCCTAACTATAGGCGGGCCTGCAATGGACGTTGAAGATTCCCAGCTCTCCACCGGGGAGATCGAGGCCATGGCGCGCCGCATCGATCGCCCGGTCGTGCTCGTCGGCATGATGGGCGTGGGCAAGTCGAGCGTGGGCAAGCGGCTTGCGACACTGTTCCACTGGCCTTTCGTCGACGCCGACGACGAGATCGAACGCGCTGCGCAGATGTCCATTCCCGAAATTTTCGCCACGCACGGCGAAGCCTATTTCCGCGACGGCGAACGCCGTGTCATCGCCCGGCTGATCCAGCAGGAAGGCCCGAACGGCTCGGGAGCGCGACGGGTCATCGCTACCGGCGGCGGCGCCTTCGTCAATCCCGAGACGCGCAGCCTGATCCTCGAACGCGCGATCGCGGTCTGGCTCGACAGCGACATCGACACCCTGATCGAGCGCACCGCGCGCAAGGACAACCGCCCGCTGCTCCAGCAGGGCGATCCGCGCGAGACGCTGACCCGCCTGCGCGACGAACGCCGCGAGGCCTATGCCCAGGCGCCGATCCACGTGGTCAGCGGCAGCGGCCCGCACGGTCGCACCATCGCCAAGGTTTTGCAGGGGATCGGACAATGGCTGTAATCCCGGTAGACATCGCGGGCCGCCCCTACGAAGTTCGCGTCGGCGCCGGCCTCCTGGCCGAACTCGTCGACAATTGCCGCGGCAAGCTGCGCAAGCGGCGCGTGCCGATCGTAACCGACGCCAATGTCCACGCCGCCTGGGGCGCGGTGATCGATGGCGCGCTGACCGACAACGGCCACGAGCCGCACTGGCGCATCCTTCCGGCGGGAGAGGCCACCAAGTCCTGGGAGCACCTGGCCGCGACGGTCGACTGGCTGCTCGAAAGCGAGGTCGAGCGCGGCGACCACGTCCTGGCGCTCGGCGGCGGTGTGATCGGCGATCTCACCGGCTTCGCAGCCTCGATCCTCAAGCGCGGCTGCCAGTTCATCCAATTGCCTACGACCCTGCTGGCCCAGGTCGATTCCTCGGTTGGCGGCAAGACCGCGATCAACACGCCGGCGGGCAAGAACCTCGTTGGCGCATTCCACCAGCCCTCGCTCGTGCTCGCCGACCTCGCCGTGCTCGACACCTTGCCCGAACGCGAACTGCGCGCGGGCTATGCCGAGGTCGTCAAATACGGCCTGATCGCCGATCCCGATTTCTTCGCCTGGTGCGACGGCAACGGCGCGGCGATGCTCGCCGGCGATGCCGCCCTGCGCGAATATGCCGTGGCCTACAGCGTCGGGGCGAAGGCGAAGATCGTCCAGGAAGACGAGTTCGAGACGAAGGGCCTGCGCGCTCTGCTCAACCTCGGCCACACCTTCGGTCACGCCCTGGAGGCGCAGACCCATTTTTCCGACGCGCTACTTCACGGCGAAGCGGTCGCACTCGGCATGGTGCTCGCCGCGCGCTATTCGGCGCGGCGCGGCTTGATGCCCCGCGCGAGCGCCGATCACGTCGCCCGCCATTTCGCCGAAATCGGCATGAAGAGCGAGATCGCCCAACTCCGCCTCGACTGCGACGGCCGCGATCTCGTGGCGCACATGCTGCACGACAAGAAGATGGACGCGGGCACCCTACCCTTCCTGCTGATGCGCGGGATCGGCGAGACCTTCCTCGCCAAGGACGTCGCGCTCGACGATGTCGCGGTGTTTCTCGAGGAAGAACTGCGGCGCTGAGCGCTGCTTTCAAACCGTCAAATCTTCATTGGATTACAGCGACTCGCTGGATTCAGGCGCCTGCGCATCTTGCCTCACAACTTTTCGCCCTCTAAGCGCGAATGCGAATCAGTCGCATTATAAGAAATGAGGGCAATCGATGATCAATCTTTCCGCCGCGCCGCGGCGCCGTTCGACCGCGAGCTGGCGTCTTGACCTGTCCCGCGCCGCTTTCGCGGCCGCCCTCCTCGCGACGGGCTCGACCGCCCATGCCGCCGAGGCCGAGACCAGCGACGAGCAGATCGTCGTCACCGGCCTGCGCGCCGCCGAAGTCGCCTCGGGCACGAAAACCTCGACCCCGCTGATCGAAACCGCGCAGACGATCACCGTGATCGACGCCGAAGAGCTCGAGCGTCGCAACGCGATCTCGCTCAACCAGGCGCTCAGCTATGTTGCCGGCGTCGCGGTCAACCAGCGCGGCGGCACCGTCACCCGCTACGACCAGATGGTCCTGCGCGGCTTCGCGCCCGGCATCTTCGTCGATGGCATGCGCTCGATCGCGGGACCTTATTCGACGCCGCAGACCGACTTCAACCGCATCGCCCAGATCGACATCATGAAGGGCCCGGCCTCGGTGCTCTACGGCAACGGCACGCCGGGCGGCCTGATCAACATCACCAGCAAGAAGCCCGAGGCCGAGGCTTCGGGCAGCTTCGAGGCGCAGGCAGGCAACTACGACTTCTTCCGCGCCGTCGGCGACGTCAACCAGCCGCTTGGTGCCGACGCCAAGTGGCGCGTGCGCCTGGTCGGCGGCTGGCAGAAGGGCGACGGCTTCACCAAGCAGACCTTCAGCGAGCGCTGGCACGTCAGCCCGTCGATCGCCTTCGTGCCCGACGATCAGACCAGCATCACCGTGATCGCCGCTTACCAGCACGCACCCTCGGGGGGCGGCTATTCGGGCGTGCCGGCCTACGGCACGGTCCTGCCCAGCACCGCCGGCAAGATCGCGCTCCACATCAACACGGGCGAACCGGGCTACGAGGTCTACGACCACAAGGCCAAGTCAGTTTCCGCCTTCTTCCGCCACGAGTTCAACGAGCACTTGGCCTGGCGAACGAACTTCCGGTTCCAGAATAACAAGCTCAACTACCGTCAGATCTACGTCGGCGGCTTCCTGACCACGGGCACGGGGCTCAACATCAACACCGACTACGCGAACATCCTGCGCGGCGGCGGCGGCGCCGACGAGGATTTCGACACGCTGACGATCGACAACAACCTCAATGCCAAGTTCGCCACCTTCGGCATCGAGCACGACGTCCTGGTCGGGATCGACTACCTGCGTATCACCGGCGAGAACTTCCAGCAGTTCAACACGGGCCAGACGACCAATCCGCTGACCTCGATCCCCAACCTCAACCTCTTCGCGCCGGTCTATGGCCGGTCGATCCCAGCCTACGATCTGACCCAGCTCTCGGCCGCCTATGTCAACACGATCAGCAAGCGCGATCAGACGGGCGTCTATATCCAGGATCAGATGAAGCTCGGCCGGCTCAACCTGATCGCCAGCGGCCGCTGGGACTGGTTCGAGCAGCGCACGATCAACAAGAAGACCACGCCGAACACCGTGACGCCGCTGTCGCAGACCGCCTTCACGATGCGCCTCGGCGCGCTTTACGAGTTCGCCTTCGGTCTCTCGCCCTATGTCAGCTATTCGGAAAGCTTCGAGCCGCAGGCGGGCACCGACTACCTCGGCAACCTCTTCGTGCCGACCACGGGCAAGATGTGGGAAGCCGGCCTCAAGTTCCAGCCACAGGGCGTGCAGGCGCTGTTCACCTTGTCCGTCTACGACCTCAAGCGCCAGAACGTGCCCGTCGGCGATCCGCTGGCCGGCACCGGCGGCCGCCCGACCAACTCGCAGGTGCAGATCGGCGAGACGCGCGTGCGTGGCGTCGAGATCGAGGGCCGCGGCGAGATTACGCCGGGCTTCGACGTGATCTTCGCGGGCTCCTACACCGATGCCGTGATCACCCAGGGCACGCCCGCCGTCGCGCCGGTCGCGGCCACGGCGACCCGGCTCGGCAATGCCGGCACGCCCTCAACCACGGGCACGCCAGCGCTCGGCGTGCCGAGGTGGCAGGCCTCGGCTTTCCTGTCCTACGACTTCGGCGCGAACAAGGATCGTCAGGGCGGGCTCGCGGGCCTAAAACTCGGCGCGGGCGTCCGCTATGTCGACGGGTCCTACGGCTCGACCATCTACAAGGTGGTCAACAGCGTGACGACCTTCGAGATGTTCAAGACAAAGGCCTTCACCCTGTTCGACGCGATGATCGGCTACGACCTCGGCCGTGCCGCGCCTTCGCTCGAGGGGCTGAGCCTGGCAGTCAACGCGCAGAACCTGTTCGACAAGGAGCACATCTCTGCCTGTCCGTTCAGCAACTCGTGCTACTTCGGCGCCTCGCGCACCGTGGTTGGCTCGCTGCGCTACAAGTGGTGAGAACGATCGGGGCGGTTGACGGGCCGCCCCGCCTCAGCGGGGATGCAGCCTGGCGAGGGCGATCCCCGCGAGGTTCTGCGATCGCTTGACGTAGCGGATCGGCGGCAGACCCGCCTCCCCTGCCAGATCGCGCAAAGTCTGAAGGTGGCCGACCGCGGCGCCGCGGCATTTCACGGCGCCGGTCGCCGGCCCGATGACCGAGGCCGCATCGCCCAGCAGCACGACGTCGCGGGTGCCGAGCGTCTGCACCAGGCATAGCGCCTCGATCAGTGCCAGCCATTCGGCGTCCTGGTTGGTGCCCTCCCCCATATCGGTGCGCAGGTAGACCTGCCCGCCCGCGACGACGGCGATCTCGATCGCACCGGGATTGGGCCGGCAACCGCCATCGAAGAACACTTTCAAGCGCGACGGCATTTTCGGCCCCTTGGTCTGGTCGCCATGACGTGGCAAAGGCCGACCATGTCGCGACTGGTCCTGTTCAACAAGCCTTACGGGGTGCTCTGCCAGTTCAGCGACAGCCGCTCTCCCACGCCGCGACCGACGCTGTCGGACTTCATCGACCTACCCGGCGTCTATCCGGCCGGACGGCTCGATCTCGACAGCGAAGGCTTGTTGCTGCTCACCGACGATGGCCGACTGCAGGCGCGGATCGCCGACCCGAAGTTCAAGACGGCCAAGACATATCTCGTGCAGGTCGAAGGGGATCCGAGCGAACAGTTGCTGGAAGACCTGCGCCGGGGCGTCATGCTCAAGGACGGCCCCACCCGCCCCGCCGAGGTCGAACGGATTGCGGACCCGGAACTCTGGCCGCGCAACCCGCCGGTGCGGTTCCGCAAGACCGTGCCCGACACCTGGATCAGGCTGACGATCCGTGAGGGCCGCAACCGCCAGGTCCGGCGGATGACCGCGGCGATCGGCCATCCCACCTTGCGGCTCGTACGATGGCGCGTCGGCGATTGGTCGCTCGACGACCTGCCGCCCGGGGCTTGGCGCCCGGCCTAGCTGCGATCTGGACCGGACGCCCTGGCCTGTAGCGCCGAGTTCAGTTGATCGGGCGTGAAAGGCTTGGCCACGAAGGTGAGATCCGACTCTTCGGCCTGATCGGCATAGTCGGGCTCGCCCGAGGTGATAACGATCCTCACTTCGGGCCAGCGCTCCTGCACGGTTCTGGCAAGGGCAAAGCCGTCGAGCCCGCCGGGCATCTCGACGTCGGTGAGCATGATCTGGAACTCGGTCGGCCCCTCCAGCTCCATGATCGCGTCTTCGGCGCTGAACGCCCCTACAGTTAGGTAGCCGGCCTCTTCGGCGACATCGCATTCATAGAGCCGAGTCAGCGGCTCGTCGTCGACGACGAGAATCACGGGTTGGGCATTTTCCACGGCTTTTGCTCCCAAGCTTGCCTCCGAGACCCGCGTATTCGTGGCCAACGCAGCCGCAGAGCCGAGGGTTCCTCCTGCGAGCGAGTCCCGCCCCTTTCAGCCGCGGCCGGAGCGATTCGCGCGCCGGATCGAGCGATCGGACAAAGTCTGCGGTCGCATCGCACCGCTTGCCCTGTGCGCCGACACTGCTAACAGCACTGTAAGCATTTCACCGGAGAGCGCATGACCGCGGCCGAAGCCACCCCCGAACTCGCCCCAAATCCCCACGACACCGCTTTCCTCGGCCATCCCAAGGGCCTCGGCTATCTGGCCGTCGTCGAGGGCTGCGAGCGGTTCTCGTACTACTCGATGCAGACCTTGCTCGTGCTCTACATGGTCAAGTATCTGCTGCTGCCCGAGCATATCGGCGGAGTGATCGGGCTCGATTGGCTGCGGGCGAACTATTACACCGGGCTAGAAGGACAGCCGCTCGCCTCGGCGCTGTTCGGCGACTATACCGCGCTGGTCTACCTGACCCCGATCCTCGGCGGCGTGATCGCCGACCGCTGGCTCGGCCGCCGCACCACCCTGATCCTCGGCGGTCTGATCATGGCGCTCGGCCATTTCCTCATGGCCTTCGAGGGCTCATTCCTCTTCGCGCTGCTATCGCTCGTCGTCGGCGTCGGGCTGTTCAAGGGCAACATCGCCAGCCAGGTCGGCGAGCTCTATTCCGAGAGCGACCTGCGTCGCGCGATGGCCTTCCAGATCTTCTACATCGCGATCAACGTCAGCGTCATCGCCGCGCCGCTTGTCTCGGGCACCTTGGGCGAGAAGATGGGCTGGCACTGGGGCTTCGGCGCCGCAGGCGTGGTCATGGTGATCGGCCTTCTGATCTACCTCGGCGCCGCGCGCTGGCTGCCCGCCGACAACCGCCCCTCCAAGCAGAACAAGGCCGAGCGCGCGAAGATGCAGGGCAACGACTGGCTGCGTCTGACCGCGGTGATCCTGCTCGTGCCGATCTTGGCGATGTCGCTGCTGACCAACCAGGAAATCTTCAACGCCTATCTCGTCTGGGCTGACGAGCACTTCCAGCTGACCTTCATGGGCCAGACCCTGCCGACGAGTTGGATGATTACGATCGACGCCACCTTCAGCTTCTCGATGCTGGTCGCCGTCGCACTGTTCTGGAAGTGGTGGAGCACCAAGTGGCGGGAGCCCGACGATTTCACCAAGATGATCATCGGCAGCCTGTTTTCGATGGCCGGCGGCGCCTGCCTGTTCATGGCCGCGGCGACACAGGGCGACGGCAAGATCGGGCTGTTCTGGCCGGTGATGTTCCACCTGCTCAACTCGATCGCCTTCTCGCACATTCTGCCCGTCAGCCTGGCGCTGTTCTCGCGCCTCGCGCCCAAGGCGATCAACGCGACCGTGCTCGGCATCTACTATCTGTCCTTCTTCGCGGCGAACAAGGTCGTCGGCACGGTCGGCGGCTGGTACTCGTCGATGCCGACGACGACCTTCTGGTTGCTGCACATCGGCGCCGCGGGCGTGGGCCTCGTCGCCTTCACGCTGTTCAAGCTGCTCGTCGCGCCCCGGCTGCTGCGCGAAGCCGCGCCCGAGGACGTCGCGCTCGCCTAAGGCTTGAGGTCGACCACGACGAAGTCGGACAGCAGCGCGTCGATCAGCAGGCTGCGATGGCATTCGCGCGCCTCGCGCTCATAGCAAAGGAGTGCGACGCGTTTCTCGCAGGCAAGCTCCCGCAGTTCGGCCATTGCCGCCATCGCCTGGGGGAGTTCGAGCTGGCCGGCGTAGACCTTGGACAAGGTCGCATGATCACCACGGCGCGCCGCCGCCCGGCCCTCGGCCGGCGTACCCAACTGCTTCATGTGGCGATATGCGATCCCCGTCTCGCCCATGGCCGTGGCGAGCGCGGACTTCGAGAAGCCGGGCCGACGCGACAGCGGTAGGTAGCGGATGTCGGCGAGCACTTCGACGCCGGCCGCGGACAGCGCTGCGGTCACGTCGTCGATGCGCGCCTGTTCGTAACCGATGGTCCAGATCGTGGGCATGCCAACAAGGTGGGGAGTGGGCTCAGCCGAACAAGGCCACCGACTGCAGGCCCGACAGCATCGGCGCGCCCTCGGCGTTCCAGATTGCCATGCGCTGGCTCGAACAGCCGGCCTCGGCATAGTCGCCAGTCGAGCGCAGCAGCCACCAGCCGTCACACGTCACCGGCGCTGGGGTCAGCAGATTGACCTGCCACTGCATCGTGCTCACCGGCGTCTTGGGCCCCAGCAGCGACATCACGCCCGGCGGCAGGGCATCGGCGCAGAGCACGAGTTCGACCATCGGATCAAGCCCCGCGCGCGCGCGCGCGCGCACCCACCAGCACTGCTCGGGACGCTTGTCGTCGCTGCGCGGGACCGCGAAGCGCACTTCGAAATTGTGGCGCAGGAACGACGGCGCCCGGTCGTTCTCGAAGCCCTTGGCCTCATCGAGTGCGATCAGCCCCGCAGGCACCGGGCAGTCGTCGACGTGGACCGCGCTCGCGACCGGCCCCATAAAGACGAAGCTGGCAGTGAATGCGACTTCGCCGTCCCGCAGGACTTCGGCGGCCATCCAGGTGGCATTGCGACCGCGCCGAATCTGGCGCGCTTGCACGGTCACCTCGCCGAACACCGGCGCGATCATCGAGACCTGGGCCGAGCGCAGCGGGGGCAGGCTTTCGCCCAATTCGATCGCGGTCGCCAGGGCGAGCGCGGTGGAGAAGCCGCCATAGGCGGTGCGCCCCTGATGCCAGTCCTCGGGAACGCGGTAGGCGCGGCGGCCGGGCTCGCCGCCCGCGGCGGCCAGGATTTCGGAGAAGGCTGTCGACATGGCTCCCCTTGGCACGACCGAGGGGAAGCGGACAAGCCGGCTAGGGCCGCAGCATCAGGTTGACCGCGAACACATGGTCCATCTGATCGCGGCCGACCGGCGTCTTGACGTACTGGTTGAGATAGCCGGTCTCGACCGTCGACTTGCCCGATAGCGGCAGCTCGACCCCGGCGAAACTGCGCACGCGATCGAAGCCGCCGCGCGCGCCCCAGTCGGTGTCGTTGAGCGCCAAGAAGCCCTCCACCCAGCCGAGCAGCGCGACCTTGCTGCCCTTCTTCACGGGCACGGCCGCGCGGATCATCTGGCGCACGCGCCAGCCGGTGTCGTCGCCGGTCGACAGCCAGCGCTGTTCGAGCCGCGTACGCGACGACAGCGCGATGCCCGCCGGCTTTCCGAGCGACCAGTTGACCTGCTGGAACGAGCGATGCTCGCGCGTCTCGCGTCCACCCGCAGGCCGGGTGCGGACATTCGCATAGCCCTGGTAGACACTGACCTTGTTGGAGAGCTTCACGCCGACCGCCCCGCGCAGCATCATCTGCGACAGCTCGGACGCGTCGTTGCCGAAGCGCGGCTGGAGCTCGAGGAAATAGACGAGATCGTCCTTGATCGGCCCTTGGGCCACGGTCTGTTGCCAGACCTGGGCGTCGTGCCGGGTTTCTGCGCGCGCGGGCATGGCAGCCAGTGCCGCGGCGGCAAGCGAAAGAATGGCGAGAGAACGCGGGTCAAGCATAGTCACCCTATTCATGTCGCCGCCTTACAATCGCGTTACTCCAGCGTTACGAAATAATCCCAACGCCGCCGATCAGAACAGCCGTGAGCCGTTGGGCACGGCCTGGCCGGGCGCGAACAGCACCACCCTGCCTTGGGTATCGGCGAAGCCCAAGGTCAGCACTTCGGACAGCGCCTTGCCGATCTGCCGCGGCGGGAAGTTCACCACTGCCGCGACCTGCCGGCCGACAAGCGCCTCGGCATCGTAGAGCGTGGCGATCTGCGCACAGCTCTTCTTCACGCCGATCGTTGGCCCGAAGTCGATGCGCAGCTTGAGGCTGGGCTTGCGCGCCTCGGGAAAGGGCTCGGCCGCGACCACCGTGCCCACCCGAATGTCGACCCGCAGGAAGTCTGCGAAATCGATCGTATCTTCGGGGGGCGCGGCTGGGTCGTGGTCGAGATGCACCTTATTCCAGCTCGAGGATGATCGCGTCGACGGCCAGGCTCTCGCCGGCCTTGGCGTTGACCTTCTTGACCGTAGCCGACTTCTCGGCGCGCAGGATGTTCTCCATCTTCATCGCCTCGACCACGGCGAGCGGCTGGCCAGCCTCGACCTTGTCGCCTTCCTGGACGTTCAGCGATACGAGCAGGCCCGGCATCGGGCAGATGAGGAAGCGCGAGAGATCGGGCGGGATCTTTTCGATCATGTGGCCGGCAAGATGCGCGATCGAAGCCGGCAGGACCTCGACCTTGTGGATCGCGCCGCGCGTCGTGACCTTGAGGCCCGTGCGCGTCGGCTCGATCTTGATGCCTATCGGCTCGCCGTCGATCTCAGCCTGGATCAGCTTGTCGCCGGGGGTATATTCCATGACCAGGTCGACGACTTCGCCGTCGACGGTCACTTCCTCGTCGCCCAAGGTGACCGCGAAGGTCCGGGCACCGATCTTGACCGCCCATTCGTGCGGCGGCGGCAGGTGATGCGCGAGCTGGTTGTCGATCTGGCGCGCGCGGTCGGCGCGGGCCGTGGCGACGAAGCCCGCGACCGCGGCGATCTTGGTGCGCAGCTCGTCCGAAGCGGCGGCGCCGTGGAAGCCCTCGGGATATTCCTCGGCGATGAAGCCGGTGGTCAGCTCGCCCGAGCGGAAGCGCGGGTGCTGCATGATCGCCGAGACGAAATCGATGTTGTGGCCCAGGCCTTCGATCTCGAAGGAGTCGAGCGCGGCGACCTGGAGATCGGCCGCTTCGTCGCGCGTCTTGCCCCAGGTGATCAGCTTGGCGATCATCGGATCGTAGAACATCGAGACTTCGCCGCCTTCGTAGACGCCGTCGTCGACGCGGATGCCGTCGACGCCGCGGCGGCCGTTCTCCTGGCCGTCATCGGTCCAGCCTTCGACGGGCGGACGATAGCGGGTCAGGCGCCCGGTCGAGGGCAGGAAGCCGCGATAGGGGTCTTCGGCATAGACGCGGTTCTCGATCGACCAGCCTTCGATCTTCACGTCCTTCTGCTTGAAGGACAGTTCCTCGCCCGCGGCGACGCGGATCATCTGCTCGACGAGGTCGACGCCGGTGATCGCTTCGGTGACGGGGTGTTCGACCTGGAGACGCGTGTTCATCTCGAGGAAATAGAAGCTCTCGCCTGTCGGGTCGGCGCCCGAGACGATCAGCTCGACCGTGCCGGCGCTGTAGTAACCCACGGCCTTCGACAGCGCGACGCACTGCTCGCCCATGGCCTTGCGCATCTTCTCGGTGACGAAGGGCGAAGGCGCCTCTTCGACGACCTTCTGGTGGCGGCGCTGGATCGAGCATTCGCGCTCGTTGAGGTAGAGCACGTTGCCGTGCTTGTCGCCCAGGATCTGGATCTCGATGTGGCGCGGGTTAAGGATGAACTTCTCGATGAAGACGCGGTCGTCGCCGAACGAGTTCAGGCCCTCGCGCTTGGTCGCCTCGAAGCCCTCGCGCACGTCCTTCTCGTCGTAGGCCAGGCGCATGCCCTTGCCGCCGCCGCCGGCCGAGGCCTTCATCATCACCGGATAGCCGATCTCGTTCGAGATGCGCACCGCGTGTTCGGTGTCCTCGATCTCGCCGACGAAGCCGGGGACGACGTTGACGCCGGCGGCCTTGGCGAGCTTCTTGGACTCGATCTTGTCACCCATCGCGGCGATCGCGTTGACCGGCGGGCCGACGAAAGCGATGCCCTCGGCGGCCAGCGCTTCGGCGAAGCTGGTGCGCTCGGATAGGAAGCCATAGCCCGGATGGACCGCGTCGGCGCCGGTCTGCTTGCAGGCGGCGATGATCTTGTCGGCGATCAGGTAGGACTGCGCGGCGGGCGACGGGCCGATGTGCACGGCCTCGTCGGCCATCTGCACGAACGGCGCGCGCGCGTCGGCGTCCGAATAGACGGCCACGGTCGCGATGCCCATGCGGCGCGCGGTCTTGATGACCCGGCAGGCGATCTCGCCGCGGTTGGCGATGAGGATTTTCTTGAACACGTCCTACCCTTCTCTTCTGTGCCTGCCGCGATGCAGCCGGCACGAACTATTCTAAAAATCTTTGACGCTCAAACCGGCTTTCGCGCCAGGTAGACACCCAGCGCCATGACGACGATGCCCAGCAGACGCCGCGGCGTGATCGCCGCCTGCGCCGCGCTGAGCAGGCCGAAGTGATCGACCGTCGCCGCCGCGACGACCTGGCCGAGCAGCACGAAGAACACCGCATTGCCCACGCCGATGCGCGGCCCCGCCCAGGTGATCGAGGCGATGTAGGAGACCACCACCAGCGCGCCGAGATAGAAATACGGCGGAATGCCGCGGAACTTCGCGAGCGCGGGGAAGCCACCGTTGACCATCATCAGTCCGAACGACAGCACCAAGCCAAAGCAGAACAGCAGGAAGGTCGCCGCATAAGGGCTGTCGATCTGCCGGCCGAGCCCGCCGTTCAGCGCAGCCATCAGCGGAATGCTGACGCCCACGACGAACATCATCGCCGCTATCCCCAGAAAGCTGGCGGGGTTGGTCTGCAACTTATTCGGCCGCTTCCAGCTCGCCGCCCAGCGGCGGCATGTTGTGGCCGAGCAGGCGCAGCACGTCGGCCGCGCATTCGACCACGTTGGAGCCGGGGCCGTAGATGCCCTGGACGCCGGCGTTGCGCAGGTAGTCGTAGTCCTGCGGCGGGATGACGCCGCCGGCGATGACCTTGATGTCGCTGCGGCCCTGGGCGCGCAGCAGCTGGATCAGTTCGGGGATCAGCGTCTTGTGGCCGGCCGCGAGGCTCGAGGCGCCGACGACGTCGACCTCGTTGTCGAGCGCCAGGACCACGGTTTCCTCGGGGGTCTGGAACAGCGGACCCGAAACGATGTCGAAGCCCATGTCGCCAAAGGCCGAAGCGATGACGTTGGCGCCGCGGTCGTGGCCGTCCTGGCCCATCTTGGCGACGAGCAGCTTGGGCTTGCGGCCGAGACGGCGGGTGACGGCCTCGACGCCGTCGAGCACCTGCTGCCAGCGGCTGTCGCCCGCGTAAGGCGCGGCATAGACGCCCTTCACCGGGGTCGGCTGGGTGCCGTAGCGCTTGAAGCTGTCTTCCATCGCCGAGCTGATCTCGCCGAGCGTGGCGCGTTCGCGCGCGCATTCGACCGCGGCGGCGAGCAGGTTGTTCTCGATCGACTGCTCGCCCGCGGCGGCCTTGCGCAGCGCGTCGAGCGCAGCCTGGCACTTGGCTTCGTCGCGGTCGGCCTTCATCTTGTTGATGCGGGCGATCTGGCCCTCGCGAACCTTGGCGTTGTCGACCTCGAGCGTCTCAAGCAGGTCCTCGGTGGCGAGGCGGTACTTGTTGACGCCGACGATGACGTCGTCGCCGCGGTCGACGCGCGCCTGGCGGGCGGCGGCGGCGGTCTCAATCATCGCCTTGGGCCAGCCGGCGGCGACGGCCTTGGCCATGCCGCCCTCAGACTCGACGCGCTCGATGATCTCCCAGGCCTGGTCGACCAGCTGCTGCGTCAGGCTCTCGATGTAGTAAGACCCACCCAGCGGATCGACGACATTGCACATGCCCGTCTCCTCCTGGATGATGATCTGCGTGTTGCGGGCGATACGCGCCGAGAAGTCGGTCGGCAGCGCGATCGCCTCGTCGAGCGCATTGGTGTGCAGCGACTGCGTGCCGCCGAGCATAGAGGCCATCGCCTCGATCGTCGTGCGGATCACGTTGTTGTAGGGATCCTGCTCCTGCAGCGACACGCCCGAGGTCTGGCAGTGGGTGCGCAGCATCTTCGAGCGCTCGTCCTTGGCGCCGAGGTTCGTCATCACCCGGTGCCACAGCACGCGCGCGGCGCGCAGCTTGGCGACTTCCATGAAGAAGTTCATGCCGATGGCGAAGAAGAACGACAGGCGGCCGGCGAACTTGTCGATGTCGAGGCCCGAGGCGACGCCGTATTTCACGTACTCGGCGCCGTCGGCGATCGTGAAGGCCAGTTCCTGGACCTGCGTCGCGCCGGCTTCCTGCATGTGGTAGCCGGAGATCGAGATCGAATTGAACTTCGGCATCTCGCGGCTGGTGTAGCCGAAGATGTCCGAGATGATCCGCATGCTCGGCTCGGGCGGGTAGATGTAGGTGTTGCGGACCATGAACTCCTTGAGGATGTCGTTCTGGATGGTCCCGTCGAGCAGCTT
>SECS01000358.1 GCA_004211435.1 Novosphingobium sp.
TTTGGCATGATGTACTTGTTAGCGACCGATCCGGAAGTATTAGTACCCTGAGGTAACAATACAGTTACATACGCACCCCTTCCGCCGTCCTGGCCTACCACCGGCGTACCGCCAAGTGTCGGATCCCAGAAGAAGTAGTATCCTTTGTTCACGTTAGTCGATCCGTTAAGAACTGCTTCCATATCTACCGGCGCCTGGTAAGGGTTACCGATGAAGTTAGACCTGCCGCCTGTCTGGCTAAGGTTAGTGAAAGTAACATCGCCTGTAGCGATAGTACCTCTTGAGCGAAGTGTAGTAATTGTTGGTGTAGCATAGTTCGACTCCTGGTTGATAGTCCTGTCGCCCCTTACCAGCATCCTCCATGGCTTACCTGCCATAAGGTTGTTTGTAAGTGTGCTTGTTACCGCAACCCATGATGTACCACCTACGTTATCATACGTGAACAATGACGGGTTATTACTTAGTGAAGCATCAAATCCATTTGTTCCTGCACCCGCACCTGTAATATCGGTACCAAAGCCCGGGATATCACCTTGTGGCGCGCCTTCCTGCCAGTTGTTGAATATCGACCCGCCGTTAACCGGAGAACTGATCATCCTGAAAGCCCTTCTGGCCGGAATGTAACGCTCGATAGTCATGGTGCCGGATACACTTCCTGTAACCGGAGCGACCATAGCTGTTGTAGCCACATTGCTTTTCAGCACCAGTTGGTCACCTGTAGTAAACTGTCCTGCTTTAGCTAGAAGGATACCTGTAAGGTTAAGGTTTCCTGCCAATGTAACACCGGCAGCATTATCGATAGTAAGGTTCCTTATAAAGTTAGTATGGAATGTATTAGCAGGGATAGACTGCGCTGTTGTTCCTAAGAAAGCAACCGTTCCGTTAATAGCATCTACAGTTCCGTTATTTGATATAATACCTGCAATACGGAAGACACCGGTACCATTGTTAGTAACCGTAATTGTTGCTCCGGATGCAATAGAAACATTTCTAACATCTGCAAAGCCTCCGCCTGTAGCACCTGTAATCACAGGATAAAGATTTGGAGCAGTTATAACCGGTATCTGCGCATCACTAGTTAGTGTTGGCACTACGCCACACGCCCAGTTGCCCGCTGTGTTCCAGTCATTACTTACATCACCTTCCCAGATATTGGTAGTAATAACAGTCACGATAACTTCAGCTGAAGTCTGAGTACATCCGCCGGCTGGCGAAGTAGCGATAGCCCTGTAACGGCGTGTAGCAGTAAGGTTCGAGGTAGTATAGCTTGGAGT
>SECS01000039.1 GCA_004211435.1 Novosphingobium sp.
GCGGTTTGCATTTCGCTCGCGGCCGAGAGCCAGCCGATGCTCGCGCAGATCTGGGGCAGCGTCGCGCGCTTCGTCGTGCCCGCGCTGCTCGGCTGGGTCGCCTTCGCGCTGGTCAAGGCCTTCGCCGTGGTCATGTCCGACCGCGCCGAGCTGTCCGACGACGAACTGGCCGTGCGCAGCCGCCGCACGCGCATTGCCATCCTCTCGCGCAGCCTGGGCTTCGTCATCGTCTTCGTCACCGTGGCGCTGATGCTGCTGGGCATCCCCGGCGTGCGCAATGTCGGCGTGACCTTGATGGCCTCGGCCGGCGTCGCCACCCTGGCGGTCGGCGCGGCGGCGCAGCCGGCCTTGAAGTCGCTGATCGCCGGCATCCAGATGGCGCTGAGCGAACCGATCCGCATCGGCGACCTCGTCGTCATCGAGGGCGAGACCGGGCGCGTCGAGGACATCCGCATGACCTATGTCGTGATCCGCACGGCCGACGAGCGACGGATCATCGTGCCGACCGCGCGCTTCCTCGAGACCAGCTTCCAGAACTGGACGCGCGTTGCCGGCGGGCTGACGGGCAACGTCGTCCTGCCGATCGTGCCCGGCCATGCGATCGCGCCGATCCGCGCCGCCTTCGAGGCGCTGCTCAAGGACCAGACTGACTGGGACAAGCGCATCGGCGCGCTGCAGGTGTCCGAGCTCAAGGTCGATCACCTCGAGCTCAAGCTCGTGCTCAGCGCCGCCGACCCCGCCGCGCTGACGCGGCTGCGCCTGGCCATGCGCGAGGCCATGGTCGAATGGCTGCGCGTCGAAATGCCCGAGGCGCTCAAGACCGCCTGATCGCCCACTGCCGAAAACAGTTTGCCATTCGGAGAACTATCAAGCAATAGTTCGCCATATGGCAAACAATCTCGCATCGCTCGATTCGGCCTTCCACGCTCTCGCCGACCCGACCCGCCGCGCGGTGATCAGTCGCCTGATCACCGGGCCGGCCTCGGTCAGCGAACTGGCCCAGCCTTTCGCGATCGGCCTCCCGACCTTCCTCAAGCATCTCAAGGTGCTCGAGGATTCGGGACTGGTCGGATCGGGCAAGACCGGGCGCGTGCGCGTGTGCCATCTGCAACCGGCCCGCCTGGCCGCCGCCGAGAGCTGGATCGCCGAGCAGCGTGCGATCTGGGAGGGCCGCGCCGATCGCCTGGCCGCCTATGTCGAGAACCACATCCACAAGGAGCAAGGACAATGAGCGCCGACCTGACGATCTCGCGCCTGATCAAGGCCCCGCCCGCCGCGGTCTGGCAGGCCTGGAGCGATCCGCATCACTTCGCGCAGTGGTGGATTCCCGAACCCTACGAATGCAAGGTGATCAAGCTCGACCTGCGCCCCGGCGGCGGCTTCGAGACGATGATGCGCGAAGGCGGCCTCGCCAAGAATGGAGAGGAATTCCAGCCGCACGTCGAGGGCTGCTTCCTGGAGATCGAGCCCGAACGGAAGCTGACCTTCACCACCTCGCTGATCGAGGACTGGCGGCCGGGGGAACCCTGGCTGGCGCTGACGGCGCAAATCACCTTCACGCCCGAGGACGGCGGCACGCGCTACACCGCGCGCGTGCTGCACAAGACCGAGGCCGAGGCGCGCAAGCACGACGAGATGGGTTTCTACGAGGGCTGGGGCACGGCGCTCGCGCAGTTGGCGCGGCTGCTGGAGAAATGAGAAACGCCGCCCCGGGACGGAATCCGGGACGGCGTTTCTGCATGCGTTACTTCGCCTTACCCGTGCTTCCGCTCGCGCGTGGATTCGAGCATGCCCGGGGCGATGAAACCGATCGGCGAGACTTCCATCGCGCGCTTCTTGAGCTCGCCCTTCATCTTCTCGTAGTCGGCTTCCATCTCGGCGGTCACCGTCGCGCGCGAATCCGCGAGCGCGTCGGCGAAGTCGTCGGCGGTCACCTGCGACACCGCCGCACCGCGCTTGCGGATGGCGATGAGGCCGGCGCGGCGCACCACGTCCTCGAGATCGGCCCCGGTGAAGCGCTCGGTCTCCGACGCGATCACCTTGAGGTTCACGTCGTCGGCCAGCGGCATCTTGCCCGTGTGGATCTTGAGGATGTGCTCGCGCCCTTCCTCGCTCGGCGTGCCGACATAGACGAGCTCGTCGAAGCGGCCCGGACGCAGCAGCGCCGGATCGACCAAGGCCGGCCGGTTGGTCGCGCCGATCAGCACTACCGACTGCAGTTCCTCCATGCCGTCCATCTCGGCGAGGATCGTGTTGACCACGCGCCCCGTCACCTGCGGCTCGCCACCGCCACCCGAACCGCGTGCCGGCACGAGGCTGTCGATCTCGTCGATGAAGATCACGCAGGGCGCGACCTGGCGGGCACGCGCGAAGAGCCGGGCGATCTGCTGCTCGCTCTCGCCGTACCACTTCGAGAGCAGGTCGGACGACTTGATCGCGATGAAGTTGGCCTCGGCCTCCTTGGCCACGGCCTTGGCCAGCAGCGTCTTGCCCGTGCCCGGGGGCCCATACAGGAGAAAGCCCTTGGCCGGCCGGATGCCCAGGCGATGGAACGCCTCGGGATTCTTCATCGGCAGCTCGACGCCCTCCTTGAGCTTGAGCTGCGCGCTGTCGAGCCCGCCGATGTCGTCCCAGCCGATGTTCGGCACCTGCACCATGACCTCGCGCATCGCCGAAGGCTGGACGCGCTTGAGCGCCGCGACGAAGTCCTCGCGCAGGACCGAGAGGCTTTCGAGCACTTCGGGCGGGATCGTCTGCGCCTCGAGATCGAGCTTGGGCATGATCCGGCGCACGGCCTCGATCGCCGCCTCGCGGGTCAAGGCCGCCAGGTCGGCACCGACGAAGCCGTGCGTCGTGCGCGCGAGCTCGCCGAGATCGACGCCAGGATCGAGCGGCATGCCACGCGTGTGGATGCCGATGATCTCGCGCCGGCCCTTCTCGTCGGGCACGCCGATGATGATCTCGCGGTCGAAGCGGCCGGGGCGACGCAGCGCCTCGTCGATCGCGTCGGGGCGGTTGGTCGCGGCGATGACGACGATGTTCGAGCGCGCTTGCAGCCCGTCCATCAAGGTCAGCAGCTGCGCGACCAGCCGCTTCTCGGTTTCGCCATGGACCTGCTCGCGCTTGGGCGCGATCGAATCGATCTCGTCGATGAACACGATCGAGGGCGAGGCCTTGCTGGCCTCCTCGAACACCTCGCGCAGGGCTTTCTCGCTCTCGCCATAGCCCGAGCCCATGATCTCGGGCCCGTTGATGATGAAGAACGAGGCTTCACTCTCGTTCGCCACGGCGCGTGCGAGCATGGTCTTGCCCGTGCCCGGCGGGCCGTGCAGCAGCACGCCGCGCGGCGGGTCGACGCCCAGGCGGGTGAACAGCTCGGGATAGCGCAGCGGCAGCTCGACCATCTCGCGCAGCTGGCGGATCGTGTCGCCCATGCCGCCGACATCGTCGTAGTTGAGGCCCGCACGGCCCAGGTTCGCTTCCTCGAACTCCTCGCGCAGCTCGACCTCGGTGTTCTCGTCGATGTGAACGATGCCCTTGGGCGTCGTCGAAACCACGGTCAGGCGGATCTGGGTCAGCGCATAGGCCGGCGCGTTGAACATGCGTTGGACCTGTGGCGGCATGTCACGCACCTGCTGCTGGCCGGCTGTGGCGACGATGTCGCCCGCCAGCAGCGGACGGCCGAAGAAGTTACGCTTGAGCGCCACCGAGGGGCCCTGCAACCGCATCTCGCGCTGCGCCGGCGCAAAGACCACCCGCTGGGCGGGGCGCGACTCGGCCTTCTTGACGGTGACGTGGTCGCCCGAGCCGACTTCGGCATTGGCGCGCTGCAGACCGTCGAGGCGAATCACCTCGAGCGCCTCGTCCTCGGCATAGGCGAGGACCGCGCGCGCGACGGTCACGCGCTTGCCGGAAATCTCCAGGGCATCGCCTTCGAGCGCGCCGAGCGCCGAGAGCGCCGACTTGGGCAGTCGGGCGATGCCGTGCCCGCTTTCCTCCTGGCGCGCGGCTGCGACCTGCAGCCGGACCGTCCGTTCTTCCACGCTTGCCGTAGCATCGGCCATGTCGATTGTTCCCCGATTGGCATGCCCCGAATGGGGTTCCAGCAAGCTAGGAACTGCACGTTCCGATTGCAAAGGGGGCGCTCGGCGAGGCCGGGCGAAAAAAAGGCCCGGTCGTTGCCGACCGGGCCTTGGAAGTTTTGGGAGAGGATGCCTGAAAGGCCTGTCCTATATGTTCCGAATCGCATTTTTGTGCAAGTGCGAAATGACTTTTTAATGATGCAAAAAATGCAATCATCGTTGCACTCATTGGCATATCATTGAATTATAACCAATAAATAAGAGAATATGTCTCATTTATTACTGACTCAGGTGTTCGCAACATACTGCGTGCTGCGCTGCGTCAGGAGCTTACCTGGGTGAGCATTCCGTCCGATCGTTCGCGATGCCGCGCTGGTCGCTCGTCGGGTCGGGCAGGTCAGTGCGCCATCAGCAACGCCGGGCGCGGGCAATCCTCGAGAAAATAGCGCGTGACCCCACCGAACAGGAATTCGCGCATCCGGCTGCGTCCATAGGCGCCCATGATCAGCAGATCGCCGCCAAGCCTGAGCACCGCCGCAGCCAATGTCTCCTCGGTCGAGCCCTTGCGCACGAGTTCGTGCGGCACCGCCTTTATCGAATGCCGCGCCAAGTAACGCACGGCATCGGCGGCAGGAAAGCCGCCGGGTTTCTCGCCGACGGTGAGCACGTTCACCGAAGCGCAGCGCGCGAGCAACGGGATCGCCCCGCGCAATGCCGCCGCCACTTCGTTGCCGCCGTCCCAGGCGACGCAGGCATTGGCGACGGGAACGGACAGCGCCCTGTCATCGGGCAGGACCAGCACGGGCGTGCGCGTCGCCAGGACGACCTCGCCCGCGATCGCACTCGTGCGCGAGACGATCACGACGTCGGCAAGCCGCGAGGCGACGGCCAGGGCGGCGACGGGCTCGTCCTCGCTGCGGATGACGTCGTAAGGCAGGCCGGCCTCGTGAAGTTGTGCGCGTAGCCGCGCGGCCTGGCCGTCGTCGTCGGCGAGCGCCTGCTGCATGGCATCGGAGGCGACGTAGGATCCGCCCATCGGGTCCATCGAGATATAGCGGCCGATCGGGGTATCGACGAGGAGGGTGACGTGGCCCTCGCCGGCCCGCGCCAAAGCCAGCGCTGTCTCGAGCCGGGCCGGCATCGCCGGGCTGCGGTCCGCGTGGACGAGGATGGAACGCATCGCGATCTCCCTGTTGTTCTTTTCTCCCTAGCCGTCATTAGGCCTGTTCCGCCTTGAGCGCGATCAAATCCTGCCGAAAGGCCCGCTTCCGAAAGGCCAAGTCGTGTCGCGTTCGTTCACTGCCGTCATCTTCGACTTCGGTGGTGTCATCACCGCCAGCCCCTTCGAGGGCTTCGCCCGGCTCGAAGCCGAGCGCGGCTTGCCCGCAGGGCTGATCCGCCGTGTCAACGCCGCGAACCCCGACGACAACGCCTGGGCGCAGCTCGAGCGCTCGGAGATCGACACCGCCATGTTCGATGCGCTTTTCGCCGCGGAAAGCGAGACCCTCGGCCACCGGCTGTCGGGACGCGCGGTGCTGTCGGTGATTGCCGGCGCGGTCAGGCCGGAGATGGTCGCAGCGCTCGGCACGCTGCGCGGCGCCGGCTATCGCCTCGGCTGCATCACCAACAACGTGCTCTCGGAAGAGAGCCAGCCCGGCGCGGCGTTGAAACCGTCCTACGCGGCGGCGCTCGGTCATTTCGAGCAGGTGATCGAAAGCGCAAGGGTCGGCCTGCGCAAGCCCGATCCGCGCATCTACGCGCTGATGTGCGAAAGGCTGGATGTCGCGCCCGAGGCCTGCGTCTACCTCGACGACCTCGGCATCAACTGCAAGCCGGCGGCGGCGCTCGGCATGCATGCCATCAAGGTCACCAGCGGTGCCCAGGCCCTGGCGGAACTGGCAGCGGTGCTGGGCCGGGACTTGAGCGCTACCTAAGCCTGCGAGGGCAGCGGATAAGGATGGCCATCGAGTTCGGCGGCATAAGACGCGCATTCGGGCCAGAACACGAGCCCGTCCGCGGTCCGCTCGATCGTCGCCGGATGAAGTGTGGTCGGCGATTGGCAGGTAAGCACGAGCACCGATCCCACGGGCACGCGAATCTCGTCGCACCACATTTCGATGCGCACGACCATCGAGTCGGATCCCGCATTCTGGAAACGATAGGTACCTGTCATGACGCCTGCCGGAGGCTCGCGGAGCCGATCACCTCGTGTGTCGCTACCGAGCAAGCTGTCAGATAGGCCGCACCGTCGGGCTTGGGAATATCGTAGTTCTGCGTCAGACCTTGGTCGCATGCGGCGTACCGGCAATCGCCCGGCCGAGAACCGGAATGCGTTCGCGTGATGCGCCGCGATGCGCTAGGGCGGCTCGCGCAGGCCATCGCCGGCCTGCTCGCGGCAGACAGACGATCGTGCTCCCGCTCAAGCCCCGGAGCATTCGTGATCATGGTTCAGCCCTTTCTTTCCTCCCCCTGGCGCGCGTGTCCGCGGTGAAGAGCGCGAGCGACGGCACGATGCGTGACGGCGAGGTCATGACGCTCGACGACGGCGAATGCATCGGCCGCGCGCGGGTTCCCGACGGCGTCGAACTGCGGCTGATCCGCTGCGACGACGAGTTCTCGATCGTGCTCGAAGACAACGAACTGATGAGCACGCGCGTCAGCGCCTCCGAGATCGCACTCGCGACGATGACCAGCGACCGGCTGGGCCTGCGGCATGCGTCCGAATGGCTGATCGGCGGCTACGGCATGGGCTTCACCCTGCGCGCCGCGCTCGCCGAACTCGAGGGTGATGCCTGCGTCACCGTGGCCGAAATCGTTCCCGAGATCATTCAGTGGGCGCGCGGGCCGATGGCCGAACTGACGGCCGGCTGCCTCGACGACCCACGGGTCATGCTCGTTGACGAAGACGTCGCCACTTTGATCAACGCCGCGATCGAAAGCTACGACGCAATTCTGCTCGACGTCGATAATGGCCCCGAGGGCCTGACCCGCGGGCAGAACGACTATCTCTATTCGCCGCGCGGGCTGGCGGCAGCCCGCCGCGCGCTCAAGGACGACGGTATTTTGGCCGTATGGTCCTGCGAGCCCGACACGCATTTCCCCGTGAAGCTGCGCGAGGCCGGCTTCGAGGTCGCCGAAATGCAGGTCCACGACGGGCACAAGGACGATGCCGACATCCACGTCCTGTGGTTCGCCCGCAAACGCGCCGTGGCTTAGTGCCTTTCGCGCAATATCGCCTCGCCTAGCGCGAACGGACTTCACGATCAGCCATCGACACCCTCCCCGGTCGTCACCGCCGGAGAGGATGCCGATGTTCTCAGAACCGTCCGATTAGGGGGATCGTTCAGTCCTGAGGAATCCGCCAGCGGATGGCGCTGGTGTAGGTCGAAGCGACGCGCTTGCCCTCACCGTCGGTCGCCGGTTCGAACTGGGCACGACGCGAGACCTTTTCGCAGGTCGCCTGATCCAGTCCCGGATGGCCGCTGCTCGTGATCACCGTGCAGCTCTGAACCCGCCCGTTGGCGTCGATCGCCAGCGAGAAGCGCGTGACACCCTGATTGCCTTCGCGCAGGTCGCGGGCCGGATAGTCGTTGGTCGTCGCCCAGCCACCCGGCGCGTTGCGCGGCTTCGCGGCACGCGGGGCGAAGGTCTGAGTCGGCGAAGGTTGCGAGATCGGATCGGCATGCGGTGCCGGGGTGAAGTCGGGAATCGACGGTAGCGGTATGGGATCGGCCGGAATCTGGCGCGGCGTCAGGACGATGTCGGGCACCTGCGTTCTTGGTTCGACTATGGGCTTTTCGAGTGTCGTGTCAGGCGGTGGAGGCGGAAGGGGGATAGGCGTGAGCGGAATCTGCTCACCCTCGGTGCGCGGGAGCGGCGGTGGGTCAAAGAACTTGACGGTGAAGCCGTTGATCAGCGCGACGATCGCAGCACCCTGGATCAGGGCCACTACTGCCGTCGCCACGACACGCTGGTTCCCTCCAGCCCGGTGGTCGATATAGGCCATGGCACTCCTCTCTTATCATCACCCTAAGCCAATACTTGGGCGACTCTTATCGAGGAGTCGAATTTATCAGGATACTTTCAACTGAAAACATTTTTATACTAAGCAACCCTAGCATAAAACCTAAATGTGCTGAGCAAACAATAGGCAGGCTTAGTAGTTGCGGGAACGGCCCACGCCGCTGTCAGCGCACCGCCGCCAGGGCCTTCTGCCGGCGCCGCTGAACCGAACTGCCGAGGCCGATCGCTTCGCGGTATTTCGCCACGGTGCGCCGGGCGAGATCGAAGCCCTTGGCACGCAGGAGGTCGACCAGCGCGTCGTCCGATAGGATCGCCTTGGCATCCTCCGCGTCGATCAGGCTGCGGATCGCCGCCTTGACCGCCTGGGCCGAGACCGCACCCTCGCCGTCGGCGGCGGCTACGCCCGAAGTGAAGAAGTACTTGAGCTCGTAGATTCCGCGATCGCAGAGCAGATACTTGTTCGAAGTGACGCGACTCACGGTCGATTCGTGCATGCCGATCGTCTCGGCGACGGCGCGCAGGGTCAGCGGCTTGAGCTGCGAGACGCCGTGACGGAAGAAGCCGTCCTGCTGGCGCACGATCTCGGCCGAAACCTTGAGGATCGTCTTCTGCCGCTGGTCGAGCGCCTTGATCAGCCAGTTGGCATCGGCGAGCTTTTCCGAGAGCCAGCCCTTCGACGGCTTGTCGGTGCAAGAGCCCTTGAGCTCGACGTAGTACGAACGGTTGACGATCAGTCGCGGCAGGGTCGCCTGGTTGAGCGCGATGTCCCAGCCGCCGTCGGCGCGCGCCGAAATCAGGATGTCGGGCGTCACCGGCGCGCCCACCACGCCACCGAAGCGCAGGCCGGGCTTGGGATCGTAACCCTTGAGCTCTGACAGCATGTCGGCGAGATCCTCGTCGTCGACGCTGCAGATGCGCTTGAGCCGCGTGAAATCGCCACGCGCGACGAGATCAAGATTGTCGATCAGCCGCGCCATGGCGGGATCGTAGCGATCGGCCTCCTGCGCCTGGAGCGCGATGCATTCGCCGAGCGAACGCGCGCCGACCCCGGTGGGATCGAGCGTCTGGACCAGCAACAACCCCTGCTCGACCTCGGTGAGCGCCAGGCCGAGATCCTCGGCGACGTCACGCACGGCCACGGCCAGATAGCCGGCCTCGTCGAGTTGGCCGATCAGATAGCGCGCGATCGCCGCGAGGCGCGGGTCCTCGGTCGCCGTGCCGATCTGCGCCTCGAGATGTTCGGCCAGCGTCTCCTCGCTGCTGCTGCGCTCCTCGATCGAGGGACCTTCCTCGCCCATAGCAAAGCGACTGTCGCCGCCCCAGTCGCCGCTTTCGAAGCCGCCGCCGTCGTGGTCGCCCGTATCGCGATCGCGGTCGAGCGTCGCGGGATCAATGTCGAGCGGGCGATCGTCGGCGCCCCGGCCCTCGCCGATCAGCGCGTCGACCGGCGAGCTTTCGAGGCTCGTGCGGCGCGCCTCTTCGGGAATCTCGACCGTTTCGGCGACGTTCGGCGCGGCTTCGCCCATATCGAGCAGCGGATTGGCCTCGAGCGCCTCGCCGATGAAAGTCTCGATCTCGAGATTGGACAGCGCCAGCAGCTTGATCGCCTGCTGAAGCTGCGGCGTCATCACCAGCGACTGGGTCTGACGTAGATCTAGGCGGGGCCCCAACGCCATAGATCAGCCGCCGTGCCGGCGCGCCCTCACAACGTGAAATCCTCGCCCAGATAGAGCCGACGCACGTTCTCGTCGGCGACCAGCGCCTCGGGCGTGCCCGAGAACAGCACCTGGCCACCATAGACGATGCAGGCGCGATCGCAGATGTCGAGCGTCTCGCGCACGTTGTGATCGGTGATCAGCACGCCGATGCCGCGGTTGCTGAGGTCCTTCACCAGATGCCGGATATCCGCGATCGACAGCGGGTCGATGCCGGCGAAGGGCTCGTCGAGCAGCATGATGGAGGGCTTGGCCGCGAGCGCCCGCGCGATTTCGCAACGGCGACGCTCGCCGCCCGAAAGCGCCATGGCCGGGCTCGTGCGCAGACGCGTCAGGCTGAACTCGTCGAGCAGCCGGTCGAGCTCCTGCGCGCGGACCTGCTTGTCGGGTTCGATCAGTTCGAGCACGCAGCCGATGTTTTCCTCGACCGTCATGCCGCGGAAGATCGAGGTTTCCTGCGGCAGATAGCCAAGGCCCAGCACCGCGCGACGATACATCGGCAGGCTCGTGATATCGACGCCGTCGAGCAGGATGCGCCCCGCGTCGGGCTTCACAAGTCCCATCACCGAATAGAAGCAGGTGGTCTTGCCGGCGCCGTTCGGGCCGAGCAGGCCGAGCACTTCGCCGCGTGCGACCGACAACGAAATGTCGGTCAGCACCGCGCGCTTGTCGTAGGACTTGGCGATCGACACCACCTCGAGCCCGCCCTGCGGGATCGGCGGTGCCGCGCTGTCGTTCTGTCTTGCAGCCTCGGGCGAGGCCGTCTGCGTCATGATGTCGGCCATGTTCTCCGCGATGTAAGGGCCGGGCCGATGATGGGCAAGCGCCCTTTAACCACTTGGCAGGTTTTATGCATGGCAGATCGCCGCCCTGCATAGACGGGCTGCGGCGCTGTGTGGTTAACTTGCTTGATCCAGCGGCGATTCGATGATTTACTCCGCTTCCGATGTAATAAGAGAGGATTGCGAATGGCGAAGGTGTGGCAGCGCGGTTTCATCGCGCCGCAAACGGAAGCCCGTCCGAACGATGCCAAGTCGGTCGACTGGCGCCGCCGGATGAGCGACAACATCGCCTATGCCCTGCTCGTCTACACTGCACTCCAGATCTTCGTCACGATGGGCGCGCTCAAATCGGAAGGCGCCTCGCTGCTGCCGTACCTGGCGCTCGTCGTCCTCGTCGGCGCGATCATCCCGGCCTGCCGCCGTTTCGAGCGCCGCTGGAACCGCCTGACCGAAGACCAGGCGCACGATCCGTCGATGGCACGCTATTTCCGTCGCGATCGTCTGGCGCTGTGGGTCATGGCGATCGGCCTGCCTTTCGCCCTGACCGGGCTGTTCAAGCTGCTGGCCCTGACCTTCGCCTGAGCCGCGCGCGCCATCGCGGACATGATTGCCCGGCGCGCATGACGCCGGACGTTGCCCTTCCCGCCTGCGAGGACTAGAGCCGCCCCTTCACCAGCGCGTCGTAAGCGTTTGAAGGAGTGCCGAATGCTCAGCCTCGAAGCCGCCCAGGAACGCGCGCTGGCGCTGATCGAACGGGCGCGCAAGGCCGGCGCCGACGCCGCCGACGCGGTCTATTCTGCCGACGCTTCCGAGAGCATCCAGGTCCGCCTCGGCAAGCTCGAAGACGTCGAGCGCTCCGAAAGCGAACATATCGGCCTGCGTGTATTCAGTGGCACGCGCTCAGCCTCGATCGGCTCGAGCGACATGGGCGATGCCGCGCTCGACGAACTGGCCGCGCGCGCGGTCGCCATGGCCCGGGCGGCGCCCGAAGATCCCTATGCCGGGCTCGCCCCCGAAGAGCTGCTGACGCGCGGCCCCTTCCCCGCGCTCGATCTCGAGGACAGCGAGGAGCCCAGCCCGCCGAGCCTGCGCGCGATCGCCGAGGCGGCCGAGGACGCTGCGCGTGCGGTGCCCGGCGTTACCAATTCCGAAGGTGGCGGCGCCAGCGCCGGCCGCGGCCTCTTCGCGCTCGCCACGAGTCACGGCTTCGCCGGCTCCTATAGCACGACCAGCCGCGGGCTCTCGGCCAGCGTGGTCGCGGGCGAAGGCGCGAACATGCAGCGCGACTACGGCTGGCGCTCGGCGCGCCACGCCGCCGACCTGCCAAGCCCGCAGGAAATCGGCGCGATCGCCGGCGAGCGCGCGGTGGCACGGCTCAATCCGGGCAAGCTCAAGAGCGGCGCGATGCCCGTGGTGTTCGATCCGCGCGTCGGCGGCACGCTGATCGGCCATCTGATCGGCGCGATGGCCGGTTCGTCGATCGCGCGGCGGTCGAGCTTCCTGCTCGAGCGGCTCGGCGAGCAGCTGTTCGACAGCGGCATCAGCGTGATCGAGGACCCGCATCTGGTGCGCGGACTGCGCTCGCGTCCGTTCGACGGCGAAGGCCTGGCGACCAGCCGCCGCGCGCTCGTCGAAGGCGGCCGGATCACCACCTGGCTGCTCGAAAGCGCCTCGGCGCGCCAGCTCGGCCTGACACCGACCGGCCACGCCTCGCGCGGGCACGGCGGCGCGCCGGGCGCCTCGGTCAGCAACCTGCACCTCGCCGCGGGCACGGCGAGCCCGCAAGCGCTGATGGCGGACATCAAGGACGGGGTCTATGTGACCGAGTTGATCGGCCACGGCGTCAACGGCGTAACCGGCGACTACAGCCGCGGCGCCTCGGGCTTCCGCATCGTGAATGGCGAACGTGTCGGCCCGGTGGCCGAGTTCACCATCGCCGGCAACCTGCTCGACATGTTCGCGGCGCTGACGCCGGCCAACGATCTCGAATGGTTCCGCCCGATCAACGTGCCGACGATCCGCGTCGACGGACTGACGATCGCAGGCGACTGATCGTCGTGGCGGCCTCCCCATCCGTTCACGGACGGGGAGGGAACCGTAAACTCAGGCCTTCTTCTCGGCCTGGTAGCGCTCGATCGCCTCGATCGTGACCCGGCGCGCGTCATCGGCGCCGCCCCACTTGCCGATACGCACCCACTTGGTCTTCTCGAGATCCTTGTAGTGCGTGAAGAAGTGCTCGATCTGCTCCATGACGATGCCGGGCAGGTCGTCCTTCTCGGCGACGTCGGAATAATAGGGGAAGGTCTTGTCGTCGGGCACGCAGACGAGCTTCTCGTCGCCGCCGGCTTCGTCTTCGAGGTTCAGCACCGCGATCGGCCGCGCGCGGACGACGCAGCCCGGGACGAAGGGCGAGCGCGCGATGACCAGCGCGTCGAGCGGATCGCCGTCGGGCGAGAGCGTGTGCGGCACGAAGCCGTAGTTCGCGGGATAGCGCATCGGCGTGTGCAGGATGCGGTCCACGAAGAGAGCGCCCGATTCCTTGTCGAACTCGTATTTCACGGGTTCGCCGCCGACGGGCACTTCGATGATGACGTTCAGGCTCTCGGGCGGGTTGTCGCCCGTAGGGATCAGGTCGATACGCATGGCCGGGCACCTAGCCGGGGCCGTGCTGCGCCGCAACAGCAACCTTGCGTGCGGCGCGTCAAAAGCGCGGTTTTCTGCTAGAACACCGTCTAGCCGCTGCCGCCGAGCACGTTGATCGTGAAAGCGATCACGCCAATGTTGAATACGAAGGCCGCGAAGCTGTGCAGGATCACCACCTGACGCAGCCTGGGCGCTGTGACCGCCACGTCCGAGGTCTGGAAGGTCATGCCCAGAGTGAAGGCGAAATAGGCGAAGTCGGGATAGGTCGGGGTCTTGGTTCCGGGAAAGTCCAGCCCGCGTGCATCGTCGCCCTGCCCGCCGCGCCGGTAGAAGTCGTGGGCGTAATGCAGCGCATAGACCGAATTGGCGAAGAGCCAGATCAGCAAGAGCGTGCCCACGAGCTTCGCCGCGGCGAAAGGATCGCCCCCGCGGACGTGGCTTAGTTCGCCGCTGACCGCGATCATCACCACGACGGTGAGCAGCGAGGTGATGACGAGGACCATCAGCCGGTTGGCGTCGTTCTCCCCCGCATGGCGCCGCATCGAATCGGCCCGGCTGTCGCGCAACAGCGGCGCGAGCGAGACGAGGAAGCACAGCGCCGCGCCGTCGAAGGCCAGGGCGGCGGCATCCTGCCAGTCGTCGCCGAAGCCCCAGCGCATCGCCACGAAACCGGCAACGAGCAGCACCACGAAGCCGATGAAGCGCGCCGGCGCCACGCGGTTGCCCAGCGGTCGGCGCGCGGCGGTCACTTGTCCGGCGTTCCCCTCCGCGGCGCCAGCAAGCTGTCCAGTGCCGCCGTGCCGCGCGCCGAGGCACGCTCGAGCCAGGGCCAGCGCAGCCCACCCTTGTAGGTCACGGGCATGGTCAGGAAGCGGTCGCCGCGCTTGATCAGCAGTTCGATCGGTCGCGATCCGGTCTTGGCCTGGGTGATCGCCTGCTTGAGCTTGTCGTGGTCATAGGCACGCCCGTTGACCGCGACGATCTTCGCGCCCGTAACGACACCCGCGTTGAAGGCCGGGCCGTCCCACTGCGTCGCGGTGACCGTGCCCTCGCGATCGAGCGACAGGCCGAGCGAATAGGTCAGGCTCAGAGTCTTGGCATCGTCCATCCGCGCCTTGTCATAAGCGTTGGGCTCGTCGCGCCAGACCAGGCGATAGCCGCCCTTCTCGATCCCCGCGAGCGGCGCGGGCAGGCCCGTGCCTTCGATGCGGGTGCGCAGGAAGCCGGCCCAGTCGTAGCGATAGACCGAGTCGAGCGTCGCGACGACGTCGGCGAACTCGTAGGTCGCGGTCGGCCCGTCGCCCTTGTAGGAGAAGAAGGCCCGCGCGAAATCGTCGAGCCCCTTGCGGCCGCTCGTGCCCGCGCGGATGATCTGATCGGCCTCGAGCCAGACCAGCGCGCCTTCGTTGTAGTAGTCCTCGCTGCGCGCGAGCGTGCCGTAGGGCTTGGGCTTGCGCGCGGCGAAGACCGGATCGAAGGTCGTGTCCTCGACCGAGCGCCACTTGCGCCCCGGCTGTTCGGCGTAGTTGCCCGCCTGGCTGGCGAACATGCCGAGCACCATCTCGCGCGACTGCACACCCGATCGCGCCGCGTGGACCAGCCCCCAGAACTGCGTCTGGCCTTCGTAGACCCAGAGCAGGTCGTCCTGCATCGGCTGACGGTAATCGGGCGTCCACAGCCGCGCCGGGCGCCGGTACTTGCCGTTCCAGCTGTGCGCGAACTCGTGCGGCAGGACGTTGCGGTCCCAGTCCATGCCTTCCCAGTCGATGAAGTTGCGCGGCTCCATCTGGTTCTCGCTCGACCGCAAGTGCTCGAGGCCGATGCCGCCCATGCGGTCGGTCAGGGCCAGGAGGAATTCGTAGCGATCGAAGGCCGGACGGCCGAAGGTCGCCAGGGTCTCGTCGACCATCGCCGTCAGCCGCGCGAGGTTCGACGGCGCGATCGCGAGCAGTTCGGGCTCGTCGGCGATCGTGTTGAGCGTGACCTTGTGGCCGAGATCCCACTTGCGGAAATGCTGGCCCGCGAAGAGCGGCGAATCGACGAGCGTCTCGTAGTCGGTCTCGGCCCAGCGAACGGTGTCGCCGGACACGGCCTGGCCGTCGAGCGCGGTCGCGGCGGTCCAGCCTTTGGGCAGCACCACGTTCGGCTTGACGCGGATGCGGCGGACATAGTGCCCGGCCGGATAGAGGCTCATCTTCTCCCACTGAAGATTGAGCATCTCCTGCGTCACCGTGATCCGCCCCTCGGAAGTCTGCAGCGGCGAGGTGTGGACGAACTTCGCCACCAGTTCCTTCGCGCCTTCGGGCAGTTCGACATGGAAGGCATAGACCTCGACCGGATCGCGCCGCCAGGCGACGGGCTTGCCGTCGACGGTGAAGCGCAGATCGGCAAGCTCGGCCAGCGGCCCGCGCGGACCGTGGTTGCCCGGCAGCCACTGCGGCAGCAGCAGCGTGATCTTGCGCGTGCCCGCGGCCAGCGGGATCGTTTCGGTCACGCGATAGGCGCCGCGCTGGGTATCGCTGGCGTCGATGTCGAGCCGGATCGTCCCGCCCGGATAGGCTACGTCGACCGCATCGGGCACGGCGCGCACGATCGGCTGGGCGATCGGACCGGCCGATGTCGCGCCTTGGGCCTGGGCGGGGGCGGAAAGGGTAAGCGGAAGGGCCGCGATCAGCGCGGCGGCAGGTATCAGACCTCTCATGCTGACATTCATGGCGGCAAGTGCGCATATCCGCAACCGCGACCCCGCGCAGGGCACGCTTCACCCGGTTACAAAGTGTTGCCCACAGTCCCGCCATGCGAACCCGCCACGCTTTCCTGCCGCGAAAAATGGGGCTAAGCGCGCGCCAATGAGCAATACGCCACAGGCCATTCGCGGCACCCAGGACATTTTCGGCGCCGAAGCCGAAGCTTTCGCACGCGTCGTCGAGACCTTCGAGCGGGTGCGCAAGCTCTACCGCTTCCGCCGCGCCGAAATGCCCGTCTTCGAAAAGACCGCGGTGTTCTCGCGCTCGCTCGGCGAAACCACCGACGTGGTCTCGAAGGAGATGTATTCGTTCGAGGACCGCGGCGGCGAATCGCTGACCCTGCGCCCCGAATTCACCGCGGGTCTGGCGCGCGCCTTCCTGACCAACGGCTGGCAGCAGCACGCGCCGCTCAAGCTCGCGACGCACGGCCCGCTGTTCCGCTACGAGCGGCCGCAGAAGGGCCGCTATCGCCAGTTCCACCAGATCGATGCCGAGATCATCGGCGCGGCCGAGCCGCAGACCGACGTCGAGCTGCTCGCCATGGCCGACCAGCTGCTCAAGGAACTCGGCATCGCCGACGGCGTCACCCTGCAGCTCAACACGCTCGGCGACGCACCGAGCCGCGAGGCCTGGCGACTGGCACTGATCGACTATTTCCGCAGCCACGCAGCGAACCTGTCCGAGGACAGCCAGAAGCGGCTCGAGCTCAACCCGCTGCGCATCCTCGATTCCAAGGATCCCGCGGACAAGGCTTTCACCGCCGACGCGCCGAAGATCGATGACTATCTCTCGGCCGAGGCGCAGGACTTCTTCGGCGCGGTCACCGCGGGCCTCGACGCCGCCGGCGTCGCCTGGACGCGCGCGCCGGCGCTGGTGCGCGGGCTCGACTACTACCGCCACACGGCCTTCGAATTCGTCACCGACCGGCTCGGCGCACAGGGCACCGTACTCGGCGGCGGCCGCTACGACGGCCTGATCGAGGCGCTGGGCGGACCGCACACGCCGGCGGTCGGCTGGGCCGCGGGGATCGAGCGGCTGGCGATGCTGGTGGCTGATGCGACGGGCGTGACGGAAGCCAAGCCAGACGTCGTCGTTGTCGCCGAACACCGCGACTTCGAGACCGAGGCGCTGAAGCTGGTCACGCTCTATCGCCGCAACGGCATCGCCGCCGAACTCGTGACGACGGGCAGCCCGAAGAAGCGCTTCGACCGCGCACGCAAGCTGGAACCCGCGGCGATCGTCTCGCTCGACCTGCGCGACGGAGCGCCGTCGCGCGCCCTCAAGCTGCTCGCCGAAGCTCATGCGAACACGGCCAGCATCCAGAGCGTCTACGACGCCTATCTGACGGGTACTGCGTGAGCGTTTCCGACGCCCGCCTTGCCCAGATCGCCGCGCGCCACGCCGAGATCGAGGCGCGGCTCGCCTCGGGCACGCTCGAGGGCGCTGAATTCGTCGCCGCGAGCCGCGACTATGCGGAGCTCGAGCCCGTGGCCAAAGCCGCGCGCGCGGTCGTGTCGATGCGCGAGGAACTGACCAGCCTGCAGGCGCTGGGCGAGACCGATCCCGAAATGCGCGCGCTCGCCGAGGAGGAGATCGCCAGCCTCAAGGCCGAGTTGCCCGAGGCCGAGCACAAGCTCTCGATCGCCATGCTGCCGCGCGATTCGGCGGACGCGCGCCCGGCCATGCTCGAAATCCGCGCGGGCACTGGTGGCGACGAGGCCGCACTGTTCGCCGCCGACCTCTATCGCATGTACGAGCGCTATGCGGCGGAGCAGGGCTGGAAGATCGAGATGGTCTCGGCCAACGCCAACGAGCTCGGCGGGTTCAAGGAAGTCGTCGCCAACATCGCGGGCACCGGCGTCTTCGCGAAGCTCAAGTTCGAGAGCGGCGTGCATCGCGTCCAGCGCGTGCCCGTGACCGAGAGCGGCGGGCGCATTCACACTTCGGCCGCGACCGTCGCGGTCCTGCCCGAGCCCGACGAGGTCGACGTCCAGATCGATCCGGGCGATCTCAAGATCGACATCTACCGCGCCTCGGGCGCGGGCGGCCAGCACGTCAACACCACCGATTCCGCAGTGCGGCTGACCCACCTGCCCACGGGTCTCGTCGTTATCCAGCAGGACCAGCGCAGCCAGCACAAGAACAAGGACAAGGCGATGCAGGTGCTGCGCACGCGCCTCTACGACCTGCGCCGTGCCGAGGTTCAGGGCGCCGAGGCCGAGGCGCGCAAGGCCATGGTCGGTTCGGGCGACCGGTCCGAGCGCATCCGCACCTACAATTTTCCGCAGGGCCGCGTGACCGACCACCGCATCAACCTGACCCTGCACCGCCTGCCCGAGATCCTCGAAGGCCCGGGGCTCGTCGAGCTGATCGACGCGCTGATCGCCGAGGACCAGGCCAAGCGCCTGGCCGCGATGGATTCGTGACAATCAACGAAGCGCTGCGCACCGCCGCGGCGGTGCTTGAAGAAACCAGCGACACCCCCCGTCTCGATGCCGAACTGCTGATGGCCGAAGCGCTCGGTGTGTCGCGGTCCGACCTGCTGCTACGTCACACAGGCGACGTCGCTCCCGCCAGCTTCGCCGCTTTGCTCGAACGGCGGCGCGGACACGAACCGATCGCCTATATCCTGGGCCATCAGGAGTTCTTCGGGCTCGAATTCCGCGTCTCCCCTGCCGTGCTGATCCCGCGCGGAGACAGCGAGGTCGTGGTCGAGGCGGCGCTGGCGGCGCGGCCCGATGCCGGGCGCGTGCTCGATTGCGGGACCGGCTCGGGCGCTCTGCTGCTGACCGTGCTGCACCGCCTGCCCCTGGCACAGGGCGTCGGCCTCGATCGATCGCCCGAGGCGCTGGCCATGGCCCAGGGCAATGCCGAGCGACTGCATCTGGCCGACCGCGCGCGGATGATCGCCGCCGACTGGGACCAGCCGGATTGGATCGAACCACTCGGCGGCGCGTTTGATCTGATCCTCGCCAATCCACCCTATGTCGAGGATGCGGCACCCTTGGCGCCCTCGGTCCACGCGCACGAACCGCACGGCGCGCTTTTCGCCGGACCCGAAGGGCTCGACGCCTATCGCGTGCTGATCCCCCAGCTGCCGGCGCTGCTCACGCCCGGCGGCGTGGCCGTGCTCGAGATCGGCGCGACCCAGGCCGCGGCGGTCGCCGCGATCGCCGCCGAAGCCGGTTTCGCGCACCGCCTGCACCGCGATCTCGGCGGGCGACCGCGCGTAGTCGAACTTTCGCAACAGCAATAAAATTCCGCTTGGCATTTGCCCGCGCGATGCTTATCTCCCCTTGTGACCAGCGGATGGATGCACGCTTCCCATCCGGCCGGTTCAACTCCTACATTTGCATAGGGCTTGCGGTCAGGAACCGTTCGCCAAGCGCAGATGTCGGGACCACGGGTCCCAATGCGATCCGTGGCTTTAGTGGCGTGCGTCATGCCGTCCGGGATGTTTGCCGGAAGTGGCCAGGGGCTTTGAGGAAGATCACCCTTGAACAATAATCGTGGGAATAACCGCCGGCGCGGCCGGGGTAACAATAACAACAATCGTCAGGGCGGTGGGCAGCAGCTCAACCGCATCGATAGTCGCGCGCGTGGCAATGCGCCGCAGCTTCTCGAGAAGTATCGTAAACTCGCTCACGACGCGCATCTCAACGGCGATCGTGTCACCGAGGAATACTATCTTCAGTTCGCCGACCACTATTTCCGCGTGATCGCCGACCAGCGGGTACGACAGGAAGAACAACGGCGTCCGCGTGACGAACGGTGGCAGGAAGGTGGCGCCGAAGCGGACCGCGAGGACGGCGATTTCGCCTCCGAATACGGTTCCGACGACTACACGGCCTACGACCAGCCGCATCGTCGCGAACGCGAAGATCGTCCGCAGCGCGAGGATCGCCCGCAGCGTGAGGATCGCGCGCAACGGGATGATCGGCCCCAGCGTGAAGATCGCCCGCAACGGGATGATCGGCCCCAGCGTGAAGATCGCCCGCAGCGTCGGGACGATCGCGCCGAACGGGTCGAACGCGAGCCGGAAGCGCCTGCGGCCGAGACGGCCGAAGATACGGGTGGCGACGAAGCTTCGCGCTCGCCTTACGAGCCGGCGGAGAACCCCTTCGTCCGCGAGGGTCGTTCGACGCGTGGCCTGAAGCCGCGTCGCGAAGGTCGTGAGGAGCGCCGCCCGCGCCGCGAACGCGCCGACAGCGATGCCGAAAACGCAGCGCCGACTTTCGACGCGAGCGTGCTGCCGCCGGCCATTTCGGCCGGTCGCGAGGAAGCGCCCGAGACCGAAGCGGCGGTTGCCGAGGAAGAGGCCAAGCCTCGCCGCCGCACGCGCAAGCCCAAGCCGCCCGCCGGCGATGCCGGCGAGACGCTCGAAACCGTCAGCTGATAGGAAAAGCCCTCTCCCGCGGAGAGGGCTTTTTCATTTGACCCGGTTCTACTTGGCCTGAACTTCCACCCACCATTCGTTTCGCCGTAGCGCGCCCGGGACGATCGGCGCGTTGTAGGCCGCGAACTCTGGCTCGCCCAAGGTGTGCAAGCCGCGCTTCTGAACCTTTTCCAGCAGCTCGGCACGCTTGCGCGCCAAGAGGTCCTCATCGGTGCCGCGTCCCGAGAAGCGCAGCGCGGCGATCGTGCGTGGCGGCAGGTCGGTCAGCGTCACGTCCTTGGCCGGCTCGGGCAGGCTGCTCCGGCTCCAGGCACGCGGCATGACGAAACGGATCACCCAGTCTGCCGAAGTGCCTCCCGGAGCGACCGTGACCGGTACCGTCATGGCGATCCCGGCCTTGTCCGCACCCGGCTGGCGCGCCTCGGGCTTTGCCGAGATATAGGCATAGAGCGGCTCGAAGCCGGCATCCATGGCCTCGGCGAGCGTGCCGGTACGGCGCACTTCGGCGACAGTCAAGCGCGCGTAACGCCGCAGGCTGAACGCGCCGTCGCGCTCGACCACCTTGTGTTCGGCCTCTTCCTGGCTGCGTTCCTTGAGGAAATAGAGCGCGAAGCCGCTGAGCGCGAGGCCGGCGGCACCGAGCGCAAGTTCGCCCGCCAGGCGCTTAGGCGAGCGACGGCCGGACGCGGACGAGCACAAAGAGTCGAGCGAAAGCGAATGCCGACGATGCGGCAGGTGGGCCGTTAGAGCCATCAGTGAGTTCTCCCGGGATGCGGTTTTCCTACCCTGGGAAAATGCGGCCCCTCGGCGGCCTGTTCCAGCGCTTGCGCAGAAAGCGGCGAGCCGCCACAAACCCGCGACGATGCCGCAGCTCTCCCGCCTGACCGCCCCTTTTCTGGCCCGCCCGCGCTGGACAGCGCTGCTGCTCGGCGCGCTCGCCGCCTGCGGCTTCCAGCCGCTCGCGCTATGGCCGCTGACCTTGCTGGCCTTTGCCGGACTCATCGAGCTCACCGCGCGCGCGCGAACGGCCAAGGATGCGGCGCTGATCGGCTGGTTTTTCGGGGTCGCGCATTTCAGCCTCGGCAACAACTGGATCGCGACAGCCTTCACCTATCAGGCCAACATGCCGGCCTGGCTCGGCGGCATCGCGGTGGTCCTGCTCTCGCTCTACCTAGCGGTCTACCCGCTGCTGGCGGTGCTCGGCGCCTGGTTACTGGCGCGGCGCAGCGAAGCCGCGCTCCTGCCCGGCCTCGCCGCCTGCTGGATCGTCACCGAATGGCTGCGCGCCTGGATCTTCACCGGCTTCGCCTGGAACCCGCTGTCAATGGTGCTGCTGGGCTCGTTCGACACGCCGGGCCTCGCCGGGCTCGCGCGTTGGACCGGCACTTACGGGCTGTCGGGTCTCGTCGTGATCTTTGCGGGCATGATCCGCACCTGGCCGGCCATGGCGCGGTACGCCGGCCCTGAACGCCGCCTGCACGTCTGGGCGCCGGCGATAGCCGTCGCACTGGTCGTGACGCTCGCCATGGAAATGCCGCGCGCCGATCTTGGCCAGGCGCGGGGCACCCTGCCCTTCACGCTCGTCCAGCCCGACGTGCGCCAGGAAGATCTCAACGACCCGCGGCAATGGGAGGATCAGTTCCTCAAGACCGCGAGCTACACCGTACCCGAGCGGCGCGGCGCCCGCCGCCTGGTGCTCTGGCCGGAGTCGGGCGTGCCCGACTATCTGCGCGACGGCTATCCGCCGCACCTCTACCGCGAGACCACCTATATGGCCGACGCGGGTCAGGCGCGCAGGCGCATCGGCCGCGTGATCGGCCCCGGCAGCCTGCTGCTGACCGGCGCGATCGATCTCGAGTTCGAAGACCGCCGGGCCGTGGCCGCCCGCAATGTCATCACCGCGATCGACGAACGCGGCACGATCCGCGGATCCTATGCCAAGGCGCACCTCGTGCCCTATGGCGAGTACCTGCCGATGCGCTGGCTGCTCGAACCGCTCGGCGCCTCGCGGCTGGTCGCGGGCACGCTCGACTTCCTGCCCGGCCCCGGTGCGCGCACGCTCGATTTCGGCCCTTGGGGCAAGGCCGGCATGCAGCTCTGCTACGAGATCGTCTTCTCGGGCGAAGTCGCTGATCGCGCGCACCGGCCCGACTATATCTTCAACCCCACGAACGACGGCTGGTTCGGCACCTGGGGACCGCCGCAGCACCTGGCCCAGGCACGGATGCGCGCCATCGAGGAAGGCTTGCCCGTGCTGCGCGCGACGACCACGGGCATCAGCGCCGTTATCGACGCCGACGGTATCGTCCGCCAGCATGTCCCGAGCTACGTCGCACGCCGCCTCGACGGACTGGTTCCGCCGGCCGATGCGCCGACGCTCTTCGCCCGACTGGGCAACATGCTTCCGCTTGCATGGGCCGTATTTCTACTTGTCCTGTCGGTGATTGCCTTGAAGCGCGCCAGGCGGTAGAGGGAAGCCACATAAAGAATTCTTTATATCGGAATCCTACCCATGCGCAGCGATTACCTCTTCACCTCCGAAAGCGTTTCCGAAGGCCATCCCGACAAGGTTTCCGACCAGATCTCCGACGCCATCGTCGATCTGTTCCTGTCGAAGGACCCCGAGGCACGCATCGCCTGCGAGACGCTGACGACGACGCAGCTCGTGGTGCTGGCGGGTGAAATCCGCGGCAAGGGCATCATGGATACCGAAGGCAACTGGGCTCCCGGCGTCAAAGACGAGGTCGAGAAGGTGGTGCGCGATACCGTGAAGCGCATCGGCTATGAGCAGGACGGGTTCCACTGGCAGACACTGCGTTTCGAGAACAACCTGCACCCGCAGTCCGCGCATATCGCTCAGGGCGTCGATTCTTCGGGCAACAAGGACGAAGGCGCCGGCGACCAGGGGATCATGTTCGGCTATGCCGCGGACGACACCCCGGACCTGATGCCGGCGACGCTGTATTACAGCCACAAGATCCTCGAGCGTATGGCTGCCGATCGCCACTCGGGCGCCGCGCCGTTCCTTGAGCCCGACGCCAAAAGCCAGGTCACGCTGCGCTACGAAGGCAGCACGCCCGTCGCCTGCACTGCGATCGTCGTCTCGACCCAGCACGGCAAGGGCTATGACGCGGGCGAGAAGGAAGCCGAGCTTCATTCCTATGTGAAGAGCGTCATCGCCGATATTCTGCCCGCGGCGCTGCTGTCGGCCGAGACCGTCTATCACATCAACCCGACCGGCAGCTTCGAAATCGGCGGTCCCGACGGCGACGCCGGGCTGACCGGCCGCAAGATCATCGTCGATACCTACGGTGGCGCGGCCCCGCATGGCGGCGGCGCCTTCTCGGGCAAGGACCCGACCAAGGTCGATCGCTCGGCCGCCTATATCACGCGCTACCTGGCCAAGAACATCGTCGCCGCCAAGCTCGCGCAGCGCTGCACGATCCAGTTGGCCTATGCCATCGGCGTGTCGAAGCCGCTGTCGCTCTATGTCGACACCCACGGTACGGGCACCGTCGGCGACGACAAGATCGAGGCGGCGATCATGAGCATCGACGCACTGGGCGGCCTGACCCCGCGCGCGATCCGCACGCACCTGGGCCTCAACAAGCCGATCTACCAGAAGACCGCCGCCTACGGCCACTTCGGCCGCAAGGCCGAAGGCGACTTCTTTCCTTGGGAAAAGACCGATCTGGTCGACAAGCTCAAGGCCGCGGTGGGCTGAAGCCGATAGCGACGACGCGCCTCAGGGCGCGTCGTCTTCCAGCCTGTGCATGTCGTCGTCGGACAGGCCGAAATGGTGGCCGATCTCGTGGACGACGACGTGGTTGATCAGGTCACCGAGGTCGACGCCGGTCTCCTGCCATTCGGCCAGCAGCGGCTGGCGATAGAGCGTGACCGTGGGCGGCATGTCGCCCGTCATCCAAACCGATTGCTCGCCCACGGGGCGGCCGTGGTAGAGCCCCGTGAGCTCCCACTCGCTGTCGATACCCAGGGCATCAAGCGTCTCGTCGTCGGCGAATTCCTCGATCTTGATGACGATGTCACCGAGATGCTCGCGAAAAGGGTCGGGCAGGCGGTCGAGCGCATCGCGCGCCAGGCGTTCGAAAGTGGCGGTGTCGGGCGAAGCGAGCGTGCGATGAGGCATCTCGCCCATATGGGCAGCCGGGGATCGCTCCGCCAGTCTACCTAAGCCGCCTCGCGATGCGCGCTCGTTACTTGGTGGCGTATTCGCCGTCCTTGGCCTGGAAATTCGTTCGCGCGAAGGCCTTGGCCGCGGCTGCGGTCTT
>SECS01000359.1 GCA_004211435.1 Novosphingobium sp.
TCGTCACGATCCGCAAAATGCCGCGCAGCCTCCGCCATCAGCGTGTCCTTGCCCGCACCGCTCGGGCCGACCACGACGACGATCACGCCGCTTTTGCCACTGTCGCTATTCGCCGGGCGGCCGTCCATCAGGCGACCCGCCGACCTTCGCGCCACACGGCACGCGCCACCGGCACGCCCTCCGGACGATGAACCCGGACCAGATCGGCGCGCAGGCCGGTGGCGATCCGGCCGCGATCGTCGAGGCCGACGGTGCGGGCAGGCGTCGCACTCACCATGGCTATCGCCTTCGGCAGCGAGATGCTGTCGACCTCGTCTGCCAGGATGAACGGCGCGTAGAGCAGGCTGAGTGGCACGTAGTCGGACGAAAGCACGTCGAGCACGTCTTTCTCAGCCAGATCGCGGGCGGCAATATTGCCGGAATGCGACTTGCCCCGCACGATATTGGGCGCGCCCATCAGCACGCTCATGCCGGCCTGGTGCGAGGCCTTGGCGGCATCGAGACTGGTCGGGAATTCGGCGAGCTTCACACCGTTGCCGATCGCCTCGTCCACATGCGCAAGCGTCGCATCGTCATGGCTGGCCACCGTAATGCCGTTATCGGCGCAGACCTTCGCGATGGCGATGCGGTGCGGCGTCGAATTGCGCACGGACTCCTCCACGCGCTTGTCGATGAAGATCTTGAAGGCCTCGTCGGAAAGCCCGCGCTTCTTCTGATAGTAGAAAATGTACTGGTCCATCGTCTGGAACTGCCGCTGGCCCGGAGCATGGTCCATCAGCGAAACGAGCCTGACATAAGGGTCGTTGGCAAAATCGGCGAAGTGATCGAGCACATTGTCGGCCGAAACTTCGCAGCGAAGGTGGATAAGATGCTCGGACCGAAGGCGGCCCTGGCGCTCGGCGGCCTGGATGGCGTCTGCCATGGCCCGCATCTCGCCCTGCTCGAAGCCGCCATCCTCGTCCGATCCCATCCGCAGGCAGTCGAACACGGTGGTGATGCCGGAAGAAGCGATCTGTGCGTCATGCGCCTGGATCGCCGCCGTCGCATTCCAGCGCACGCCCGGACGCGGCGAATAGTGCTGCTCCAGATGGTCGGTATGGAGTTCGACAAGCCCGGGGATCAGGTAATCGCCCTCGAAGTCCTCGCCAGCCTGTGCCGTGCCACTGGAGATGTCTGCGATCTTGCCGTCCCGGATCTGGATGGAGCCGGTCACGATGCTGTCCTCCAGCACGATGCGGGCATTTGTGAATACGGTCTCGACGGTCATGGGG
>SECS01000360.1 GCA_004211435.1 Novosphingobium sp.
GCACCCATCCGGGCGATCTCCAGCGCCGAGAAGGGAAAGGCCAGCTGCGTCGCCTGCGGTAGCACCGCTCGGCGCCTCGCCAGATCGACCGGCTTGCAGGCCGCCACATCGGCACCGTAGTAGGAAACATGACCGCTATCCGGGACCATCTCACCGGACAGGACCTTCATCAGCGTCGATTTTCCGGCACCGTTCGGGCCAATCACCACGCTGAAACGGCCGGGCTCCAGCGTTAGGCTGACTTGATCGATCAGCTTGCGACCGGCGCGGCTGACGGTGACGTTTTCTGCCCTGATCATGCCCGTCCTCCTCGTATGCCCCTCATGGCAGGTCCCGCATGCCGATGCCGTTGCGTCCGATCAGCAGGAACAGAAAGACCGGCGCGCCGAACAGCGCCGTAATCACCCCGATCGGCAGTTCCGCGGGTGCCGCAACGGTACGAGCCACGGCATCGGCGATCAGCAGAAGCGCGCCGCCGCCGAGCGCCGAGCCCGGCAGCAGAAACCGGTGCGACGGCCCCATCGCAAGCCGCAGCAGATGCGGCACCACGATCCCGACGAAACCGATCGATCCGGCAACGGCAACCGTGGAGCCGCAGGCCGCGGCAACCGCGACGATGACGATCCGCTTCAGCCGCTGCACCGGCACGCCCATGTGGAAGGCCGCCGCATCGCCAAGCACAAGCGCATCGAGACCGCGCGCGACGAAGGGGATGATCGCCATCACAAAGACGATGAACGGAAGGATCGACAGCACCCGCCCGTAGGTGGCACCGCCGAGCGAACCGAGGCTCCAGAACGTGATGTCGCGCAACTGCCGGTCATCGGCCATGACGATCAGAAGGCCCATGAAAGCGCCCGACAGGGCACCGATCGCGATGCCGCAGAGGATCAGCGCCGTGGTCGAGGTTCGCCCGTCGCGGGTGGCGATGACATAGAGCATCCAGGTGTTGATCAGGCCGCCGAAAAACGCCATCAGCGGCAGGAATTGGTTTCCGAGCAGCATCGAGACCGGGGCAAGCACCGTGCCGCCGAGCACGATCGCCAGCACCGCCGCAAGGCCTGCACCTGATGTGACGCCGACGATGCCGGGATCGGCAAGCGGATTGCGAAACAGGCCCTGCATCATTGCACCTGAGACAGCGAGCCCCGCGCCGACCAGAAGGCCGAGCGCCGTGCGCGGCAGGCGGACGGCTTCGAGGATGACCCGTTCCTGGGTGGTGAGGCTGTCACCGTTGCCCGTCAGGTAGGCGAAGAGATCGCGA
>SECS01000361.1 GCA_004211435.1 Novosphingobium sp.
CGCGTCCTTGGGCATGTAGTCGGTCAGCGTCGCGGGCGGCTGCCCGGGCGCGGCGCCGGAGAGATGGCGCGAGTAGTTCTCGATGCCCTTGCAGTGCCCGATCTCGGCGAGCATCTCGAGGTCGAAGCGGGTGCGCTGCTCGATGCGCTGCGCCTCCACCAGCTTGCCCTGGGCGACGAATTCCTTGAGACGGGCATCGAGCTCCAGCTTGATCGATTCGACCGCCGTGAGCACCTTGTCGCGCGGCGTCACGTAGTGGCTCGACGGATAGATCGTGAAGCGCGGGATCTTCTGCCGGATGCGCCCGGTGAGGGGGTCGAACAGCTGCAGCGATTCGATCTCGTCGTCGAAGAGCTCGATGCGGATGGCGAGCTCGCTGTGCTCGGCCGGGAACACGTCGATGGTGTCGCCGCGCACGCGGAAGGTGCCGCGCGAGAAGTCCTGCTCGTTGCGCGTGTACTGCATGCGGATCAGCCGCCCGATGACGTCGCGCTGACCGATCTCGTCCCCGACGCGCATGATGAAACGCATCTGGGTGTAGTCCTCGGGCGTGCCGATGCCGTAGATGGCGCTCACCGTCGCGACGATGATGGTGTCACGCCGCTCCAGCACGCTCTTGGTGGCCGACAGCCGCATCTGCTCGATGTGCTCGTTGATCGAACTGTCCTTCTCGATGAACAGGTCGCGCTGCGGCACGTAGGCCTCCGGCTGGTAGTAGTCGTAGTAGCTGACGAAGTACTCGACCGCGTTCTTGGGAAAGAACTCGCGGAACTCGCTGTAGAGCTGCGCGGCCAGCGTCTTGTTGGGGGCGAAGACGATCGCGGGCCGGCCCATGCGCGCGATCACATTGGCCATGGTGAAGGTCTTGCCCGAGCCGGTGACGCCCAGCAGGGTCTGGAAGACCTCGCCGTTCTCCAGGCCCTCGACCAGGCCCTCGATGGCGGCGGGCTGGTCGCCGGCGGGGGGATAGGGTTGGAACAGCTCGAACGGCGATCCCGGGAAGCTCAGGAAGGTGCCTTCCTTGAAGGGACCCGTGGGATCGGCGGCCGGGGACGGGGAGATGACTTCGGTGATGGGAGGCATGGCGTGTCCGTGGCAGTTGGCGGGCGGTCGGTAAAATTCAAGGCAACCTGAAAGCCTAATCCAGCTTCGGGGCCAGAGCCAGAGGCCGACCGGCCTCGTTGGCGATCCGAATCATCCTGAGGACTTCTCCCATGTCTATGTTCACCGCCGTCGAGATGGCGCCCCGCGACCCCATCCTGG
>SECS01000178.1 GCA_004211435.1 Novosphingobium sp.
CTCCACGCCGCCGACTATGCGCTGATCGTCTTCGTCTCGGTGATCGGCTCGGCCGCGACGGCCGGGCTCACCGGCGCGGTGGTCATGCTGACCCTGACCTTGTCGACCCTGGGTCTGCCGCTCGAAGGCGCGGGGCTGCTGCTGGCGATCGATCCGATCCTCGACATGGGCCGCACCGCGGTCAACGTCGCCGGTCAGGCGCTGGTGCCGATGATCGTCGCCAAGCGCCAGGGCCTGCTCGACAGCGAAGCGCCGGCAGCGGACCTTGTGGCGACGCCCGCCGAGTAGCATCTAGCGGCGATGACCCAGACCCTCCAGGCGATCGCCAGCTATCACGCCCACGTCTATTTCCAGTCGCCCGCGGAGCGCGAGATTGCCGCGCTTGTGCGCGCGCAGGTGGCCGAGCGCTTCCGGGTGCGCCTCGGTCGCTGGCACGAGGTGCCCGTGGGCCCGCACGGCGCGGCGATGTACCAGATCGCCTTCGAGACCGCGCTGTTTGCCGAGCTCGTGCCTTGGCTCATGCTCAACCGCGGCGGGCTCAGCGTGCTCGTCCATCCGAACACGACAGCGCCGCGCCGCGACCATCTCGAGCACGCGCTGTGGCTGGGCACGCCGCTGGCGCTGTTCGGCGATCGTCTGCCCGAGCACCAGGATGTCCCCGACGCGGCCGGCGAGCCCAATACCGAGCCGGCGTTGAACGGTCAGGGGTGACGGCGCTCGGCCTTATCAGGCCTGCTTGATAGCGCTTTCGAACATCTCACGCAGTATCGGACGGCCTTGATCGATCATCCTCGCTTATAGATTGGTTGGGCTGAAATAGTCCCCGATCACCGGTTTGTGCGGTTCCTTGATAAGTGACGCGAATAGGTTTTTGCTCAACTCTACATTGATGAATTCAATAAGAAATTTAGCTTTGCCGTACGGCAGAAAGGCTATCTGCAGACGTCGTTGGAACCTTCGTAACCCCTGAGAACGGCCGCCACGGACCATCGCCTTGAGACGATGGCGGCATGCCAGGGGGTATTGCATGATCATTTCTTCACGACGTCTTGTTCTGAGCGCTTCGCTTCTCGCGCTGATCGCCAGCAGCCCGGCCCATGCCGAGGAAGCCGAGAGCGCCGCCGCTGCCGCCGACGCCGGGGTCGATGCCGGCACGATCATCGTCACGGGCACCCGCGCGACCGGTATCACCGCGGCCGACAGCCCGGCACCGGTGCAGATCGTCGGCAGCGAGCAGTTGTCACGCATCGGCCAGCCGAACCTCAACCAGGCGCTCAACCAGCTGGTGCCTTCGTTTACCGCCCAGGCGTTCGGCGGAGATGCCTCGAACCTGACCCTGACCGCCAAGCTGCGCGGACTCAGTCCCAACCACGCGCTCGTGCTGCTCGACGGCAAGCGCCGCCACCCGAGCGCCAACCTTCACGTCACCGCGGGCCCGTTCCAGGGTGCTTCGGCGCCCGACCTAGACCTGATCAACCCGGCGGCGATCGAGCGGATCGAGGTGCTGACCGACGGCGCCGCCGCGCAGTACGGCTCGGATGCGATCGCGGGCGTGATCAACCTGATCCTCAAGAAGGACAGCAGCGGCGGTTCGCTCGCGATCACGGCGGGCAAGCACTACGAGACCGGCGGCGAAACGATCGCCACGACCGGCCGCCTGGCCCTGCCGCTCGGCGAGAACGGCTTCGTCAACGCCACCGTCTCCTATCGCTTCCACGATACCACGCGGCTCGGCGACGGTGACCGCCGCGTCGTCGACATCAACGGCAACCTGCTGCCCGGCGTTTCGCTGGCCGGCTATCCGCTGACCGGCGCGGCGAACTTTCCCAAGGTCAATCCGATCTTCAGCGACGCCAAGTCGCACCTGACCACGGCGCTGGTCAATGCGGGCTACGACTTCGGCGGCGTCGAGCTCTACGCCAACGGCACGTTCGCACGCCGCGTCGCGACGGCAAACGAGCAGTACCGCGGGCCGCTGGTGGTGCTGCGGCCCAACGATGGCCGCCCGATCCAGGCCGGCGCCGTCGTCGTCGGCAGCAACGTCTATGCCTTCCCCTACGGCTTCGTGCCCTTGCTCAAGGCGACCGAAGAGGACTGGGCGGTCAGCGGCGGCGTCCGCGGCGAGGCCGACGGCTGGCGCTGGGATCTCTCGGCCACCTTCGGCCGCGACAGGGTCTCGCTGGCGACGATCGATTCCGCCAACTTCTCGCTGTTCCAGGACTTCGGCTATACCCCGCGCGACTTCCAGGACGGCGGCTTCATCGGCAGCCAGCTGACCTTCAACCTCGACGTCGCCAAGGAATTCGACCTCGGCCTGAGCAAGCCGGTCAACCTGGCCTTCGGCCTCGAACGCCGCCGCGACACCTACACGATCTTCGCCGGCGATCCGGAGTCCTACTACCGCACCGGCGCGCAGTCGTTCCCGGGCTTCCAGCCCTCGAGCGCCGGCCAGTCCAAGCGCAAGTCCTGGGCCGGCTATCTCGACCTGACCGTCCACCCGGTCGAAGCCTGGTCGGTCAGCCTCGCCGGCCGTTACGAGGACTATACCGACATCGGCGACACGGCGATCGGCAAGATCACCACGCGCTATGACTTTTCCGATGGCTTCGCGCTGCGCGGCACGGCGAGCACGGGCTTCCGCGCACCCTCGCTCGGGGAATCGGCCTACCGCGCGATCTCGGTCTCGCCGACGTCCGAGACGGTGCAGGTGGCGGCCAATTCGCGCGCCGCGGCCTTGCTTGGCTATTCGGCGCTCAAGCCCGAGAAATCGACCAACTTCTCGCTCGGCCTGGTCGCCCGGCCGCTGCCCGGCGTGACGGTCACGCTCGACGTCTACCAGATCAAGGTCCGCGATCGCATCGCCTCGACCGGGACGATCAACGGGCTGCGCAACTTCGCCGTGGTCAACCAGGCCGTGCTCGATGCGATCGCCTCGACGGGCCGCGAATACGACAAGACCGTGCCGCAGGTCGGCGTCTCGACCTTCACCAACGCCTTCGACACGCGCACCCGCGGCGTCGACCTGGTGGTGGCGACGACGACCGAGGCGAGCTTCGGCAAGATCGACTGGTCGCTCAACGCGACCTATGGGCAGACCAAGGTCACCGGCACCAAGCTCCCCGCGACCGCTTTCACGCCGACCGCGCGCAGCTACATCGAGAAGGCGGCGCCGCGCTATAAGGTCGGACTCAACGCGCTGCTGACCAGCGGCAATTTCACCTTCAGCCTGCGCGAGACGCTTTACGGCTCCGCCTATGCGCTGCTCTCGCCCGACGGCGCAGCCTTCTATGAGGGTCGGATCGGTGGCGCTGCGATCACCGATGTGGAAGCCGCCTATCGCCCGGTCGAATGGCTCGAGTTCGCGATCGGTGCGAACAACCTGTTCGACAAGCGCCCGCCCGATATCCCGGCCGTACCCGGTTCCGCGGCGACCAATCCGGTCTACATCAACGGTGCCCAGGTCCACAACGCGCCGCTCAACTATGCGGCCTATGGCATCAACGGCGGCTATTACTATGGCCGCGTCAGCGTGAAGTTCTGAGGCCGGCCATGGACCGCTCCTTCGCATTCGATCGCCGCCGCCTCTTGACCGCGCTCGGCGGCGCAGTGGCCGCCGCCGCTCTGCCGGCGACGGCGCGGGGGGCGGTGCCTGGTGGCGCAAAAGCGGGGCTCCGCGTGGTCGTCATCGGCGCCGGCATCGCCGGTCTCGCGGCAGCGCGCGACCTCGAGAAAGCCGGCGTCGAGGTTGTCCTGCTCGAAGCCAACGACCGCGTCGGAGGCCGCGCCTGGACCGTGCGCGGCGGTGATCGGATCTCGCATCTCGACCAGGACGACCAGACCGTCGGCTTCTCGCCGGGGCTCTACCTCAACGTCGGTCCGGCGCGGATTCCCAGCCATCACGATCAGTATCTCGGGCTCGCACGCGAGCTCGGGGTGCCGCTCGAAGTGCTGGTCAATTCGAGCCGCAGCAACTTCGTCGGCGGCGGTGCGGGGCCGGGGGGCGCCGGTCGGGTGCGGCTGCGCCAGGTCGGCAACGACCTGCGCGGGCATCTCGCGGCGCTGCTCGAAACAGCGCTGCGCAAGGGTACGCTCGACCAGGAACTGAGCGCGCCGGTGCGCGAGAAGCTCGTTGCCTTCCTCAAGTCCTACGGCGATCTCGCCGACGATCTCTCCTACCGTGGCTCGCAGCGCGCAGGGCTGGCGCAAGTGCCCGGCGCGACGATCGAGCAGGCGATCGCGGTGCCGCCGTTGACGCTCGACGAACTGCTCGCCAATCCCGAGCTCGCCGCCGTGCTGTTCGACGAGAACATCCTGATGCAGCCGACGATGCTCCAGCCCGTCGGCGGCATGGACCGGCTGCCCGTGGCACTCGCCGCGGCCTTGCGCAGCCCGCCGCGCCTCAATGCGGAAGTGCGCGAGATCCGCCGCCAGGGCGCCGGTGTCCGCGTGGTCTACCGCGATCGCAAGACAGGCCTGGCCCAGGCGGTCGAGGCCGATCGCGCGATCATCACCACGCCCCTGCCGATCCTCGCGCGTACGCCCAACGACTTCAGCCGCGCGACCAAGGCGGCGATCGCCGGCGTGCGCTATTCGGACTCGCTCAAGATCGGCTTCGAGTCCACGCCGTTCTGGGAGGCCGAGCAGATCTACGGCGGCATCTCCTTCGTCGGCGGCGACACCAGCCTCGTCTGGTATCCGAGCGGGAATTTCCAGGCCAAGCGCGCCGTGCTGCTCGCGGCCTACAGCTCGCGCGAGTCCGCGCAGCGGCTGAGCACGCGGCCGCGCGCCGACCAGATCGCGATCGCGCGCGCCGCGGTCGATCGGCTCCATCCCGGCCACGGCAGCGACCTGTCGGCGCCGGTACTCGTCCACTGGGGCAAGGTTCCCTTCGCCGAAGGGCCGTGGATCGAATGGGCCGATCCGGGCAACGATGCCCGCGCCGCAGCGACGCTCAATGCCGGTGACGGGCCTTTCCTCTTCGCCGGATCGCACCTGTCGGCCTATTCGGGCCATTGGCAGGAGGGCGGCATCCTGTCCGCCCGCCGCGCCGCCGCGCTCGCGCTTCAACCTCGCACCTGAGACGATTTTCAAGGAGAAGACATGATGAGCAAGCTGCTATCGGGCGCCGTCGCGTTGCTCGGCCTCGTAGCCCCGGCGGCCGCGCAGGCCGACGGGATAGTCCGCCACCAGGGCGCGGCGACATCGCCGATCCTCAGCGGCGTGTCGGTGCCCGCCGACGCGACCTATCTCTACCTGAGCGGGCAGGTGCCGGCCCAGGCCGACGCGAGCAAGCCCGCGACCGACCCCGCGGCCTGGGGCGATACCAAGACCCAGGCGATCAGCACTTTCGGCAAGATCGAGGCTTTGCTCAAGGCGCAGGGCTATGGTCTGGGCGACGTGATCAAGCTTACGGTCTTCCTCGTCGGCGATCCCAAGCTGGGCGGAAAGCTCGACTTCGCGGGTTTCAACCAGGCTTATTCGCAATACTTCGGCACCGCCGCACAGCCCAACAAGGTCGCGCGTTCGGTGGTCCAGGTCGCGGCGCTGGCCAATCCGGCGTTCCTGGTCGAGATCGAGGCGACCGCCGCCAAGGCACGCTGACGCGCTTCTCGCGCAAGGAAAAGGCCCCGGTCCGCCATAGCGGTCCGGGGCCTTTCGTTTTGGCCGGAGGCTCAGGCCGCCGAACGGTTGCTCCGCGCCGCCGTGTGCCGGTTCTCGGGCACGTCCAGACCCAGGCTCTCGCGGAATGTCTCGCCTTCGTAGTCCTCGCGGAACAGGCCGCGCGCCTGCAGGATCGGGATCACCTTGTCGACGAACAGGTCGAGCTGTCCGGGCAGCGGCTCGAAAATCACGAAGCCGTCGGCCGCCTGGTCCTCGAACCAGCGCTGGAGTTCGTTGGCCACCGTTTCGGGTGAGCCGACGAAGGCGCCGCGCGGGGCGGACAGGCGCTCGACCACCTGGCGCAGGGTCAGGTTCTCGGCGCGCACTTCGGCGAGGATGCGCTTGGTCGCGCTCTGCTGGCTGTTGAGGCCGATGTGCGCGACATCGGGGAAGGGCGCATCGAGATCGTAC
>SECS01000362.1 GCA_004211435.1 Novosphingobium sp.
TTCGAGGGCGATCCGCAGCGCTATCGCGGCCCCGGCGAGGTCGACCGGCTGCGCGCCACGCGCGACTGCCTGACCAAGTTCCGCGAGAGCGTGACCGCAGCCAAGCTGCTCGAGGGCGGCGATCTCGACGCGATCGACGCCGAGGTGATGGATGCGATCGAAGCCGCAGTCCAGGCCGCCCGCGCCGCGCCGCGCCCGACCGCCGACGACGTCCTCGCCGACGTCTACATCGCGTACTGAGGACGTAGCATGACCAAGATGATGTACCGCGATGCCGTCGTCTCGACGATCGCCGAGGAAATGGAACGCGATCCCAACGTCGTCGTGCTCGGCGAGGATGTCGTCGGCGGCATGGGCACGGCCGGCGGCCCCGAGGCGATCGGCGGGATCTGGTCGACCTCGACCGGCCTCTACGGCAAGTTCGGCAAGGACCGCGTGATCGACACGCCGATCTCCGAAAGCGCAATCATCGGCGCCGCCTCGGGCCTCGCGCTCGCGGGCAAGCGGCCGATCGCCGAGCTGATGTTCGCCGACTTCATCGGCGTCTCGCTCGACCAGATCTGGAACCAGATGGGCAAGTTCCGCTACATGTTCGGCGGCAAGACCAAGTGCCCGGCAGTGATCCGCATGGCCTATGGCGCGGGCTACAACGCCGCCGCGCAGCACAGCCAATCGGTCCACCAGATCCTCACCGGCATGCCCGGCCTCAAGATCGTCATGCCCTCGACCCCGGCCGACGTGAAGGGCCTGCTCCGCCAGGCGATCCGCGACGACGATCCGGTGATCTTCCTCGAGCACAAGGCGCTCTACGGCGTCACCGGCGAAGTGCCCGACGATCCCGACTTCGTGATCCCCTTTGGCCACGCGCGCCTCTCCCGCGCGGGCGAGGACGTGACGATCGTCTCGTCGGGCCTCCTGCTCGGCTTCTGCGAGCAGGTCGCCGACAAGCTCGCGGCCGAAGGCATCGGCTGCGACGTGATCGACCTGCGCAGCACCAGCCCGCTCGACGAGGAAGCGATCCTAGATTCGGTCGAAGTCACCGGCCGCCTCGTTGTGGTCGACGAGGCGCCGCCACGCTGCTCGCTCGCCACCGACATCTGCGCGCTCGTCGCCAACAAGGCCTTCGCCAGCCTCAAGGCGCCGCCGCAGGCGGTGACCCCGCCGCACACGCCCGTGCCCTTCGCCCGCGAGCTCGAAAGCGCCTACCTGCCCTCGGCGGACAAGATCGAGGCCGCGGTGCGCAAGCTCCT
>SECS01000179.1 GCA_004211435.1 Novosphingobium sp.
CGCGAGGCGACCACCCTGGCGGTAGATCACGTGTTCTGGATCACCGCCGCGGTGTTCTTCCTTTGCGCCGTCGTCGTCTGGTTCGCCCCGAGGCCCAAGGGTTTCGGCGGCCCGCCCAAAGCGCATTGACGCCGCAAGGCGATCGGCCCGACACTCCAGGCAACTGGAATTGGGGAATCGGATGCCTGCCAAGACCTGGATGATCACCGGCTGTTCGACGGGCTTCGGCCGTGCGCTCGCCGACCTGCTGCTGGCGCGCGGCGAGCGCGTGGTGGCGACCGCACGCCGGCCCGAGAGTTTGGCCGAGCTGGTCGAACCGCATGGCGACCGCGCGATCGCGCTGCCGCTCGACATCACCGACGAGGACAGCATCGCGGCCGCGCTGGCCGGTGCGACCGACCGCTTCGGCGCGATAGACGTGCTCGTGAACAACGCCGGTGCGGGCGGCATGGGCACGGTCGAGGACGCGCCGATCGACGCCGCGCGCGCTATGTTCGAAACGAACTATTTCGGCACGCTGGCGATGACCAAGGTGGTGCTGCCGCAGATGATCGCGCGGCGCGGTGGACAGATCGTCATGATCGGTTCGGTCGCGGGGCAGGTCGGCTTTCCCGGCCTCGCGCACTATTGCGCGGCCAAGTTCGCCCTGGCGGGGATGACGCAGTCGCTTGCCGCCGAAGTGGCGCCGCTGGGCATCAAGGTCACCCTGGCCGAACTCGGGCCTTTCGTGACCCAGTTCGTCGCCTCGATGGCCAACGTCATGCCCGCGCCCCATTACGACATGGCCGCGCTGTCGATCGAGGCCGGCAATGCGCAGTGGGGACCGGGTGACGATCCGCGCGCGGGTGCCGAGGCGCTGCTCGCCGCACTGGCCGATCCCGAGCCACCACGGCGATTGATACTGGGAGCGCCGGGCTTCGATACGGTGCTGCTGCATGATGAACGGCGCGAGGCGGAACGCGCGAAGTGGTTCGCGACCTCGCGGCTCGAAGTGCAATAGGGTTTCACGCGAAGACGCGAAGGGGTTCGCTCCGAGCTTCCGCCCTTTTCCCGTCACCCCCGCGAAAGCGGGGGCCCATCTCCAGATTCGTCCACCAAGGCGACGGCCGTGTTTGCCGGCCATTGCCGGGGATGGGCCCCCGCTTTCGCGGGGGTGACGACGAGATGTTTGGAGCATTCCTTCACGGTTTCGCCTGAGTCCGCGAAAATTCTACCCTCTTCCCACTTCATCCCGTCGCCCCTGCGCAGGCAGGGGCCCAGCTGACCGCGCCTCCACGCGCCTTCCGTTTCAGGACGAGGGCGCGGTTGGGCCCCTGCCTGCGCAGGAGCGACGGGATTTTGGGACGGCCCGGCCACAGCCGCGGCGCTTCCGCGGTCCGAACCTCGCTCTAACCTTCGCGGCGCTCGGCCATCATGCCCTTGATCATCGGCTGCAGCCCGCGGTCGAAGCGCGCGAGCGCGACGTGGCGACCGACGGCCTCGAAATGCGTCATCAGGCTCTGCCCGTCCCAGCGGTGCAGCGCATAGCCGGGCAGTTCGTCGGTGATGAGCTCACGGTCGTCGGGCCGGTCCTCGTCGATCGGGCTGAGATCGAGCGCGACGGCGGGCGCAGTCGAGGGGCAGACGCTGAGCGACAGGCCGTTCCACTGCGTGTGGATCGTGCGGTGGAGGTGCCCGGCGATGATCCCGCGGACCTGGGTGAAGCCCGAAACCGCGCCGGCGAAACGCGCGATCCAGGGTTCGCTCGCGGCGCTGTCGAGCCAGGTGATGCCCGATTCGATCGGCGGGTGGTGCATGGCGATGACGGTCGGCGTCTCGCGATCGCGCGACAGCTGGTCGTGCAGCCAGGCGACCCGCGCATCGCAGAAGGCGCCGCCGTGGCGGCCAGGCTCGAGCGTGTCGAGCACGATCAGCCGCAGGCCCTTGCCGGCAATCGCGTAGTGGACGAAGCCGCCGTCGAGCGGGGTCTCGGGAAAGGCCGCGACCAGCACACCGCGATCGTCGTGGTTGCCGACCATGGCGTGGATCGGGAAAGGGCAGCCGCGCACGGCCTCGGCCAGCCGCGCATAGCTGTCGGCATCCCCGGCTTCGGTCAGGTCGCCCGTCATCAGCAGCAGGTCGGGACGGTTGGGCCCCTGCGCCAGACGCGCAATCACCGCGCGCAGCCGCTGCATGTTGAGCTCGTCCGGATTTTCCCGGTCAAAGCCGATGTGAACGTCGGTGATCTGGGCGATCAGCACTCGTGCCTCATTCGCTTCGACCGCGCGGTCAGGTCTTGCTCTGCTTCAGTCCGCGCGGGGCACTCCCCGTGGGGTGATAGCCGTGACACATGGCGCAACCCGAAGGCACCTTCGCCGCGCGATCGTCCTCGCCCAGATGGCAGGTCCGGCACGATGCCAGGTCCGGCAACAACAGGTCGGACGACGTGGTCGATTTCTCGGCAGCGTGGCAAGACGTGCATTTCTCCTGAAAGTGCGCCTTATGGTTGAACCAGCCATCGCCCATGTAGCGCGGGGTCAGCCGGACCGGGACGACCCCGGGCCTGCCGCCGCGCATCGTCGGCGTATGACACTCGCCGCAGACGCCGTCCTTCGACAAGGCCTGCTGGAAAGTGGCACTGGTATAGCGCGGCGGACCGAAATTGATGTGATAATTACCACCAAGTCCGAACGGTCCTGCACCGGTCTGTCCGGCCCCTGTCTGGCCAGGCCGCGGCCGCTGCGCCGAAACCGGCGGCCCTCGGCTTGACGGACCATAGCCCGAGACCGAGAGATCGGCGATCATCTGGTCGACATCGCCGTGGCGCAGGCGGCGCACGGTGCCGCCGACGCTGTCATAGGCCAGGCTGTGGCACGATTCGCAGTCGCGCTCCATGTTGATCGGCTGGAAGCGGACACCGTCCTCGGTCGGGCGGTGGCAGTTCGCGCACTGCAGGCCGGCACGGCCATAGCCCTTTTCGCGGCCGATCGAAGCGGCCATGCGCGAAGCCCCGCCCAGCGGATCGAGGTGCAGCTTGTGCGGGAAGGCCAGGCCGCTGTTTTCCTTGGCATGCCCGTCGAGCGAGACCGCCATGGTCTTGCCCGCGATCGGATCGGTCACGACCGTCAGCGTGAACTGCGGGTGCAGCTTGCCGAAATCGGCAGCATCGCCGAGTCGGGTATCGGTCAGCCGGCTCTTGAGATCGCCGTGGCAATCGGCGCAGAACTGCTGCGCCGGCGCGGCCATGCGCGTCGCGCCTTCATGCTCGGTGTGGCAATCCGAGCAGGCACCGGGGCCAGGCTTGCCGAAGGCCTGGGCGACCGTCCAGAGCAGGCGATCGCCGAGCGGCCCCTTGCCGCGCGCGAGCGCGAGCCGCGCCGGGCTGGCGTGATCGTGGACGGTCTTGTGGCACGAGGTGCAGGTCGCGTCCTGGACCGGCTCGAACGGCTTGACGTGGCAGGCCGTGCAGTTCTGTTTGAGCGAATGGTGCGCCAGGGTCAGCGCGCCCGCGCTCCAGGCCTTGTCGCCGCGCACGGCCACCTTGGGATCGGCCTGGTGCGCCAGGTTGGTGAAGACCGGGATCGCGAGGAAGGCGAGCAGGATCAGCACGCCGAAGACCCAGGCCATCGGCCGCTTGCCCGGCATCGCCGCAGCCAGCGAGAAGCGCGCCTTCTCGTCGGTCGCCGCGCGCGGGTCCTGGCTCTCCGTCTGGGCGATCGTGACGAGCACGGCGCCGTCGGCATCGCGCGAGAGGGTGAGGTTGTACGAGCCGAAGCGCAGCTCGGCGCCGCGCGCGGGATCGATCGCCGCTTCGCGGCTCGAGACGCCATCGACGCCGAAGCCCAGCGTGCCCAGCGCTTCGACCTCGAGCCGGCCATGGGCGAGCGTCATGCTCGCGTGACGGGGGTCGATCGCCAGGTCGGGCAGGTGAATGTCGTTTTCGGCGGCGCGGCCGATCGTCAGCCGCTCGACCGCCAGGTCGCGGTCGCGCACGATCTGCCGGCCGTCGGCCGTGATGTCGACCGTTCGAAGCCTGAAAGTTCCTGTAGACGTCATGGCCCCCCAGCACCCCTACCAGTAATAGAAGACGCTGATGATATGCGCCGTGAGTGCTGCGAGCAGCGCGAAGGTGATCGGCACGTGCACGTAGAGCCAGACCTCGAGAAGCGCACGGATGCGCATGTGCCGGCGCATGCGATCGAGCTGCGACAGGCGCCGTTGCAGCAGCGATTCGATGCGCTGGATCACGGGATCGCGCGTCTCGGCCAGCGAGGCGCGATTGAACCCGTCGACCGCGGCGCGCGTCGTGCAGCGCAGATAGCGGCCGCTGAGCCGCGCCAGCAGGCCGCCGTCGAACGGATCCTGCTCGAGCGCGGCGAGGACCAGGTCGGCATAGTGCCTATCGAGCGGCTGGGCGGCCTCGTGCAGCTGGCGGTCGATCGCGCGCAGCGCGTCGAGCATCTGCCCCTGGGTCAGCTCGCCGCGGTTGGCCGAGAGCTGCTGCGGCAAGGTGGCATAGGCGCTGATCCCGAAGATCCCCGAGAGGATCACCAGCATCATCAGCGCATAGGCCAGGGTGTGGACGTTCCAGCCGAACTGGAAGCCCGTGTGCAGCGTCGCGACGACGGTCAGCGCGAGACCGAGATAGACGTGGGCCGAGGTCCAGGCCTTGAGCGACCAGGCGCCGCGGCTCATCTTGCGCTTGCGATAGCCGAGCAGGGTCAGCCAGACGATCAGCAGAGCGCCGACCGTGCCGAGCGTATAGCCGATCCACGAACCGCCGTTGGGCCGCGGCTTCACGTCGGCGCCGAGATAGCCGATCAGCGAGACCAGGCAGAGCACGACCGCGATCTTGAGCCAGCGGAACGAGGCGTGGCGCAGGAAGCCCTCGTGATCGCTGACCGCCTGGCGGCCGGCCTGCCGGGTTCCGCCCGCTTTCGTCGCCATCAGCCGTCCTCTCCGAGCCGCGCGACGGTGAGGAAGGCCTCGGGCGCGACGCGGATCGCGGCGCCGGTCGGGCAGGCGCGGACGCAGGCCGGGCCGCCGTCGATGCCCGAGCACATGTCGCACTTGATCGCCTTCTTGGGCTTTTCCTCGCCCGGCACGGCATTCTTCTTGCGCCAGTATTTCGACGGCTCGCCCGGGCCCGGCCCCTTGCCGAAGAACAGCCACTCGAGCAGCGAGGGCTTGGGCGGCGGCACCGAATCCATGCGGATCACGCCGTAAGGGCAATTGCGCTGGCAATTGCCGCAGCCGATGCAGGTGTCGTCGATGAACACCTCGCCGTCGGGGCCGCGCTTGATCGCGTTGGGCGGGCAATCGGCCATGCAGTGCGGGTGCTCGCAGTGGCGGCAGCTCGTCGGCACGTGGAGGTGGGCATAGGTCTTGCCCGCCTCGCGGTTGAGCCGCGACAGGCCCTCGTGGCTATCGGCGCAGGCCTTCTCGCAATTGTCGCAGCCGACGCAGAGCGTCTCGTCGATGAGGAGCACGTCAGTCGCCTCGCCGATGCCGTTGTCGACGAGGAAGCGCGCGGTCTCCGAATACATGTCGACGACCGAGGAGAAGATGTCCTTGCGCCCCTCGATGAAGGCGTTGACGTCGCGGCGCGAGGCCATTTCGGCTTGAGCCTTGGCCAACAGCTGCGGCTTCTCGGCCAGCAGCCGGCCGAAGGCCTCGCCCGGCAGGCGGATCACTTCGGACTTGATCGCCGCCTTGACCGTGGCCGAGCGCGGCTGCCCGTCGACCAGCGCCATCTCGCCAACATAGGAGCCCGCGGGCAGGTAGGAGAGGAACACGGGCTTTCCGGCGATCGTCTTCTCGACGATCATCGAGCCGCGGCGGATGACGTAGATGTCGTCGCCCGTGTCGCCTTCCTTGAGCACGACCTCGCCCGCGCGCACGTCCTTGACCTCGGCGCCCTCGACCACTTCGACGACGTCGGCGCTGCTCAGCCCCGAACCGAAGATCTGCAGCAGCTGGCGCTCGATCGAGGTGCGCGTGATCGCGCGGCCCGCGGGCGGCACGGTCGAGATCAGCTTGAGCGCGGCGTTGCGCGCGAGCTCGACC
>SECS01000363.1 GCA_004211435.1 Novosphingobium sp.
ACCTCGTCGCCGAAGTGGACAAGATCTTTGCTGATCTCGGCGTCACAGCCGACCAGTACAAGGGCGGGACGCTCACCGTCCGCTCGCCGATCACGGGCACGGAAATCGGCAAGCTGCCGGAAGTGACAGCAGACGATGCCACGAAGGCGATCGACGCCGCGCATCAGGCCTTCCGCGAATGGCGCCTTGTGCCGGCGCCCAAGCGTGGCGAACTGATCCGGCTGCTGGGCGAGGAACTGCGTGCCGCCAAGTCTTCCCTCGGTCGCCTCGTGTCGATCGAAGTCGGCAAGGTCACATCAGAAGGTCTTGGCGAAGTCCAGGAAATGATCGACATCTGCGACTTCGCAGTCGGCCTGTCGCGCCAGCTCTACGGCCTGACGATCGCAACCGAGCGTTCCGAGCACCGGATGATGGAAACCTGGCATCCGCTCGGCCCCGTCGGCATCATCTCCGCCTTCAACTTCCCCGTCGCCGTCTGGTCGTGGAATGCAGCGCTTGCCCTCGTCTGCGGCAATTCCACCATCTGGAAGCCTTCGGAAAAGACCCCGCTCACCGCACTCGCCACCCAGGCGATCTTCGAAAAGGCACTGTCCCGCTATGTTGCCGATGGCGGAAAGGCTCCTCAGAACCTCTCGACCCTTCTGATCGGCGGCCGCGACATCGGCGAAATCCTCGTCGACCACGACAAGGTGCCGCTCGTCTCTGCGACAGGCTCGACCCGCATGGGCCGCGAAGTCGGTCCGCGGCTGGCCAAGCGCTTTGCCCGCTCCATCCTCGAACTCGGCGGCAACAACGCCGCGATCGTCAGCCCGACGGCAGATCTCGATCTGACCCTGCGCGGCGTCGCCTTCTCCGCCATGGGCACCGCCGGACAGCGCTGCACGACGCTGCGCCGCCTCTTCGTCCATGACAGCGTCTATGATGCGCTCGTTCCGCGCCTTGCCAAGGCCTACCAGTCGGTCACCATCGGTTCTCCGCTGCAGGACGGCAATCTGGTCGGCCCGCTGATCGATCAGGCCGCTTTCGACAAGATGCAGGCGGCACTTGAGGCTGCCAAGTCCGCCGGCGGCACGGTCGTTGGCGGTGAGCGCGTGCTGGATGGCGAAGCGGCTGATGCCTATTACGTGCGCCCGGCGATCGTTGAAATGCCTGATCAGACCGGCCCGGTCAGAGACGAAACCTTCGCGCCAATCCTCTACGTCATCCGATATCAGGACTTCGACGAAGCGATTGCCCTGCATAACGA
>SECS01000180.1 GCA_004211435.1 Novosphingobium sp.
GTCGCGCGATTGCATATTGGCAAACCGCACGATCCCATCCTCATCGACGAGCAGCACCGCGCTCGAAAGGTAGTTGAGGGCTTCACGCTCGCTCACCGAGCTGTGGCTAAATCTCTTGTTGCGCGCGCGTTCGATTTCAAAGGGCATGAGTCCCGAATGCCTGAAATCCAAGAATAAAACGTGAAAAGCCGCCAATTTACGTACGCGTGCGCTTCCGCTCGTTCGTCCGATTGAGTTCTGGGATCCGATGTGCAGCCTGGCTTTTGCCAGGCACCCTGGGAACGCGGGGGGGTGCCATCGGTTAGCCCTTACCGGCCGTAACGGGAGCGAGACCGGATCGAGCCATTTCCCGCGTATCGACCGCCGTCGTGCAGGATTTCTGAAGATCGTTTGCCTGGGCAAACGATCGCATCTTCAAGGGAGAGAGACTTGGTTCAAATCGCGAGCTGGATCGCGCCGATTGCGACCATGATCGCCGCGATGATGACGGCAGCGAACCTGGGAGCTCGGGTCACCGGGTGGGGCTTCGTCGTCTTCACCCTTGGTTCGATTGGATGGTCGATCATCGGCATCACCTCGGATCAAGCCAATCTGGTCGCGACCAACGGCTTTCTGACCCTCGTCAACGTGATAGGAATCTGGCGCTGGCTGGGGCGTCAGCGCGCCTATGAGGACGGCGCCGCTTCGGCGACGGCCGCGAGCCGTCGGGCAAGCACCACCACCTTGCTCACCGCCACGGGGTTTGCCGGCATGCCGGTGTACGACTGTCGCGGTGAAGCCGTTGGGAGGACGGTCGAAGCTTTGATAGCCTGTGCGAGCGGCGAGGTCGCCTATGTCGTCGTCGCGTCGGGCGGCGTGGCCGGTATCGCTGAAAGCTTGCGCGCCGTGGCGATCGAAGACCTGCGCCTGGGATGCGAGCGCCTCGATCTCGTGATCGCGGCCGAGGCATTCACCCGGCTTCCCGAACTCACTGCTGGAGACTGGCCGGCCGAGGTCCCGCCATCGCGCCTGGTGCTCGCATGACCGAGATCAACCTCGGCGCTGTCGCATTTGGTATCTTAGAAGAACTGACGAAGCGCACGGTTGTCTACCTCTGCGACGACGAGCAGCAGGCCCAGGCGCTCGCCGCAATTCTGGAATCTCTTGCCACCGATGCGCCGGTGATATTTCTGCCTTCCAGCGATGCACTTCCCGGCGATGTCGCGCCTGCTTCGCCAGGCAACATCGGTCGCAGGACCGCGGCTCTTCGTAGATTACGACGACATGTGGCCAAGCGGCCCGAGAGCCCGATCGCCTGTATCCTCAGCGGCGAGGCAGCAGCTCAGCGCTATCCGCACCCATCGGACTATGACCGCGCTCCGCCGGTAATCGCGGTCGGCGATGAAATCGCGGCGGAGACCTTTTCTGCAATGCTCGAGCAAATCGGCTATTTCGCCGACGACCGCGTCGATGAACCGGGCGAAGTCGCGGTTCGCGGGGACGTCATCGACATCTTTCCCGCCGACACCGACTATCCCGCGAGGCTGGAGTTAGCCCAAGGCCGGATCGCCGCGATCCGATCCTATGACCCGCTGAGCCAGCGTAGTCTCGAAGATCGCAAGTCGCTCGAAATCGGCCGTGCGGCCGAGCCTGTCGCCAGTGCCCATACGAGCGTCCTCGCACATCTCCCGCTCGGCGCCATCGGCATGGCCGCGCAGGCCGAGATGCGCCGTCGCCGCTTCATTGCCCTTGCAAAGGACACAGCACGTCGCGGCGAGAGAGTTGCAGAGGCGACCGACGACGAGGCCTGGCAGGCAGCGCTGGCGGGTTGGGCCGCTATCGACCCGCCGCTCCGCGAGGTACGTGCCGTGCCCCGGTTCGTCGAACGACAGGCGCCGCTATCGGCCTGCGTGAAATTCCTGGCACCGCTGCTCGCAGAAGGCCGCAAGCTGCTGCTGGTCGGTAGCTCGAGGGATCTGCGCTTCGTGCGCCCGCGTCTGGAAAAACGCCTCGGCTTGCGTTTCGGGGCCTGTAGTGGCTGGCGAGGCGTCGCCGCTCTGCGCGAAGGCTCAGCGGCATGGCTGGAGGCTCCGATCGAGCGGGGCTTTGTCGACGACACGACGATCGTCCTTGCCGCAGGGGATCTGCTCGGTAGTCGCGCAATCGTTGGCGCGGCTCCCCAGCCGGCCTCGCAGACTTCGGCGCTGGGCGGAGAAGCGATGCGTATCGGCGACGTCGTCGTCCACGAGGATCACGGGGTCGCCTCTATCGCCGGACTCGAGGCTGCCCCTGGTTCGAGCGAGGACGAGATGATCGTGCTCACCCATGCCGGGGGCAACCGCCGCATGGTCGCTCTTCATGAAGCAAGCCGGCTCTGGCGCTACGGTGCCGATCCCGAGGCGGTTGCGCTCGACCGGCTCGACGGACGCACCTGGCAGGTCCGTCGGGCGGTGATCGACGAGGCCATCGCAGAAAGCGCGCAGGCTCTGCGGTCGCTGGCCGAGCAACGCTCTCGTCTTGTCGCGCCGATTATCGATCCCGATCCAGCCGCCTACGAGCGTTTTGTCGCGGGCTTCCCCTTCAATGAAACAGCCGATCAGGCGCGCGCGATCGCGGCGGTTCGCGATGATCTAGCCACGGGCAAGCCGATGGACCGCCTTGTTATCGGCGATGTCGGCTACGGCAAGACCGAAGTGGCCCTGCGGGCAGCTGCTCTTGCGGCGCTCGCTGGTTATCAGGTCATCGTCGCGGCTCCCACGACCGTTCTCGTGCGGCAACATGTCGAGACCTTCGAACGCCGCTTCGCCGAAACCGGCATCCTTGTCGCGGGCCTGTCGCGGCTCACGAGCGCCGCCGAGAAGAAGACGGTAAAGGCCGGCCTCGCCGATGGATCTATCGGCATCGTCATCGGCACCGGTGCCGTCATGGCGAAGTCGGTTTCCTACGCGCGTCTGGGACTGGTGATCATCGATGAGGAGCAGCGTTTCGGCGCCGCGGACAAGGGACGCCTGCGCGGTGACGGCTCCATCCATATGCTGACCTTGAGCGCGACGCCGATCCCGCGGACCCTGCAGATGGCGCTCGTCGGTCTTCAAACCATGTCGGCGATTACCACGCCGCCAGCGCGACGCCAGCCCATCCGCACGAGTGTTGATCGCTTCGACGAGACGCGCGTTCGCACGGCGCTCCAGCGGGAGAAGGCGAGAGGCGGCCAAAGCTTTGTCGTCGTTCCGCGCATCGATGACATGGCAAAGCTCGGCAATCGCCTGCGTCGCCTGGTGCCCGATCTCGAGGTTGTCGAGGCGCACGGCAAGTTGCCTGCCACCGAGGTGGATGCCGTCATGGTCGATTTCGCCGATGGTGTCGGCGACATCCTGCTGGCGACCAACATCATCGAGGCCGGACTCGACATCCCGCGTGCCAACACGATGATCGTCTGGCGCGCAGACCGGTTCGGTCTCTCGCAACTGCACCAGCTGCGCGGCCGGGTGGGACGCGGCAATCGCCGGGGACAGGTCTACCTCTTGAGCGATGACGAAGGCGACCTCGCCGATCGCACGCTCAAACGGCTGCGGACGCTGGCGACGTTCGACCAGCTCGGCGCAGGATTTCTGATCAGCGCGCAGGATCTCGACATGCGCGGCGGCGGTGACCTCGTCGGCGAGAGCCAGGCAGGACACATGAAACTGATCGGCGTCGATCTCTACCAGCACCTCCTGGAGAATGCGTTGCGCAGGACGCGGGGTGAGGCGGTCGAGGACTGGGAGCCCGAAATGCGGATCGGATCGACAGGCTCGCTTCCGGAAAGCTGGATTCCCGAACCCGATCTGCGCCTAGGGCTCTACGGCCGGCTCGCTCGGCTCGTCGAGGCTGGCGCCATCGATTCTTTAGAGGACGAGCTCGTCGATCGTTTCGGCCCACTTCCCGGCCCGGCCGAGCAGCTCCTGATGCGCGCCCGTCTTGTCGTCCTGGCACGCGCGGCGGGGGTGGCGCGAATTGACGCGGGACCTGCCGCCATCGCCCTGACACTGCGTGCCAAAGCCACGTCGGACCCCGGGAAAATCGGTCTCGTCGAGCAGAAGGGGCGTTGGCTTCTCAAGGGGAGGCTCGAAGAGGCGGATCGCATGAGGCGCATAGCTGAGATGCTTGAGCATTTGATCGGATAAGGGGCCGATCGGCCATAGAGCACCGAGCGGGCGGGCCGTGCGTGGGGAGGGGTAACGGATTGCCGTCGTTCGCGGAAAATCCATCGCGGCGCGGAACCAAATTCGGGAAAACGGACTAGGCATGTTCATGCAACGCTATTTTCTCCACCTCCACAACGACATCAACGCGCCGGACGAGGAAGGCCAGGAGTTTCCCGACGATCGTGCCGCGCTCGAATGCGCCCTCTCAAGCGCGCGCGACGTCGCAAGCTCGGCGGTCCGCACCGGTTCCCTCAACCTCAACCATTTCATCATCTGTGTCGCAGATGACGGACGCGAGGTAGGCATCGTCCGTTTTGGGGACGCCGTTCGCGTTGTCGCCATATCTGCGGGATGAGGGTCGCTCCGAGGCTATCGTCGAACCGCATGCAAGGCGCAGACGAGCCGAGCTGCTTCACTCCAGCGGTGCTTGGGCGGCGTTCAGCGATCGTGCGACGAACGCGCAACCGAGCCGCAGGCCAATCGGGTCGACGATATGACCCACGTTCGCCGAGACATGCGTCTCGACCTCGACACCAACGTGCTTGAGCGCCCGCTCGGCGTCGTGAAGCGCGGCAACCGGGACGACAGGATCGTGCGCGCCATGCAAGAGCGGCACTGGCGGCCTCGACGCGATCTTGTGCTGCAATTGCAGCGAACCTGGCAGCATTCCAGAATATCCGACGATTGCGGCAAACGCGCTCTTGCGCCGCAAGCCGACGTGCAAGGCCATCATGGCCCCCTGGCTGAATCCGACGCAGGCAAGATCGGCATCTGCGAGCCCATACTGGTCGAGCTTCCGGTCGATGAAGCTGTCGATCGACGGCGCGGCGGACGCCGCACCTCGAGCAAGGGCTTGGGGCGAAATGTCGGACAGCGGCCACCATTGATAGCCTGCAGATATGCCACATCGCTGCGGGGCATGCGGTGCGAGGAAAAGCGCGTCCGGCATGCTCTACTGCCATGCCGGCGCGAGCGCGATCATATCGTGGCCGCTGGATCCAAATCCATGCAGCAGAAGCACGATATGGCTGGGTTTTCCGCCTGGCCAAGGCTGTAGGCTTGCACCATTGACGATCTTCAAGCCTCAGTCCTCACGTTGGGCACAATAGGCGCTCGCACTTTGGTGGCCGGGTAACGCATCGTCGCATCCCGGCGGACCGGGGCTGCAAGGCAGGGGCGTGCGATCCGGTCGCCCATTGCTACATCGCGTGAGACATCGCCTTGGTCGACTGGATCGACAGGCGTTTATACCATCGCTCACGACGCAACGCCCAAGGCATAGCGGCGACAATGTTCGAGATAGCCCGCTTCGTGAGTCGCCGTCAGGTCGACGACGCTGTTCCACAGCCATGATGGCGCCTCGATTTCGCTTGCCGAACGGGCCATCAGTTCGCGCCGCCAGGTGCGCCTTTCGCCAGCGCTCATTTGCCGGGCATGGGCTACCCCCACGACGTATGCTAGGTAGCGTGCGGCCTTGGTCGCTTCCGAGCGTGAAAATTGATCGATTTCCAGCTTCAGATCCTGTGGCATGAGCTCGCGCAAGACAATGGGCCTGCCCAAGAGTTGAACTGGGACCATGCGCTCCCCGAGATTGGGAGCGAGCGCCCGTGCCCCGGCGACGACCCGCTCTGCATTGTCGGCAGGCATAACGGCCGAGCCAGCTGCAGGAGCGACCGGATCGACCGCCTCCTTGAGATCAATGAGCGCGTATTGCGCGGGATCCTTCTTCGAGCCCCCGATGCCGACGAGGACAGCGAAGCGCAGGCTGCCCAGCGAGCTACATCCTTTCATCCAGTAGGCGGCATCGGGGGCTCGAAGAAGGATCCCGCGCAATACGCGCTCATTGATCTCAAGGAGGCGGTCGATC
>SECS01000040.1 GCA_004211435.1 Novosphingobium sp.
CTGATCATCGACGCCGACGAGCATATCGAAAGCGGCGGCGAACTGCTGCGCCCCTGGTGCGCTACCGGGCCGCGGCTCGGCCGCGTCCTGATCAACCACGCGTTCGACGACAATGCGGCTGGAGCGGTCACGGTTTCGCGGTCTTGGTCGACGCGCGTGATCCCGCGCAGCGCACGCTTCGAAGGCCGCGTCCATGAGCAGGTCGCCTCGGCGCTACCGCGCGAACGGCTCGAGATCCATCTCGGCCACGACGGTTTCCGCGACGCCCAGCTCGCGACCAAGCAGGACCGCAACCGCACCCTGCTGCTGCGCGACATCGCCGAGCGGCCCGACGACGAATATGTCGCCTACCAGCTCGGTGTCGAAGCCGAGGGCCGCGACGAGTACGTCCAGGCCTGCGACTGGTACGAGAAGGCGCTGGCCGCGACACCGCCCAGCGCGACCTGGTTCCACGACCTACTGATCCGCCTGCTCCACAGCCTCGGCCAGGTCGGGCGCGTCGACGATGGGCTGGCGCTCGCGCAGGGTCAGATGGAGGCGATGCACGAATCGCCCGATTTCTATTTCGTCGTCGGCAATCTCGCGCTCGACCGCGCGATGCTCGATCCCGCCGATGCGCTCGACCACTGGCTGCCGCTTGCGGTGACCTGCTGGGAGCGCTGTCTGGAGATCGGCGAGAAGCCCCAACTCGAGGGCAGCGTCGCCGGACGCGGCAGCCATCTCGCGCAGCACAACATCGACACGGTCAGGGCTCAGCTGGCGCTGATGGGGCGCTGAAGCCGGCGCTCAGGCCTCGGCCGGCTTGATCGTGAAATCGACCATGATCTCGCCCGAAATCGCTTCGAGCGCGTCCTGCACAGCTTCGGGCGCGGTTCCGGCCGGCACGGTCAGCCGCGCGGTGGCGCGGAACAGACGCTCGGCCGACATCGAGCCGATCTCGGTGCGTGTGGTGAAATCCTCGATGTTGACGCCGAGACCGGCGAGCACCGCCGTCACCTCGTGGACGATACCCGGCCGGTCCTGACCGACGAGTTCGAACCACAGCGGCCGCCCTTCGACCACCACTTCGCCACCCGTCGGCACGATCGCGACGTGCAGTCCGCCGGCGTTGAGCCGCGCGACCGCCGCCTCGAGTTCGCCGGTCCGCGCGGCGTCGAGCTCGACGAGAATAGCGCCGACATATTTGCCGCCGAGATGGCTGAGCTGGCTTTCGAGCCAGTTGCCGCCGGCGCTGAGCACGGCTTCGGCGAGGCCCTGGGTCAGGCCGGGGCGATCGCCGCCGACCGCGGAAAGGATCACGCTCGTCTTCATGCCCAGCGACTTACGCCCTTCCGCCGGAGAGGGGAAGCGGCCCGGCCGAAACCGGGCCGCGAATCCCGATCAGGCGTCGGCCGGTTCGGCGTGACGCGTGAACATGGCCATGACGTCGCCCGAGGTCACCGGGCGAACCTCGCCAACCGTGACCGGACGCTCGCCGCTCTGCGACTTGATCGAGACATCGACGCCCTTGGCCGCAGCCTTGGCACGCAGCGCGCCGACGTTGAGCGTCTCGCGCGTGTTCTCCTTGAAAGGATTGAACCTGAACTCGCGCATGGCGTTGCGGTGGGTGATCAGGTCGATCGCCTCGTCGCTGAGGTGCTGGACCGACTTCCACAGCACTTCGGGAGCGTGGGGCCAGGGCGTGTCCGAGTGCGGGTAGTCGGTCTCGAACATCACGCGATCCTCGCCGATGAGGTCGAGATTGCGCAGGCCATAAGCGTCGTCGATGAAGCACGAGGTGAAGTTGCGACGGAACACCTCGCTGGGCTTCATGTCGCCGAAATAGGTGTTCGAATGGGTCCAGGCGCCGTGTTGTTCGTGGCTGTAGTCGGCGCGTTCGGTCAGATAGGGGATCCAGCCGATGCCGCTTTCGGACAGCGCCACCTTCATCGTCGGATAGCGGTGCAGCGCGGCCAGGTTCATCCAGTCGGCGGCACCGAAGGCCACGGCCATCGGCATCGTCGCGATATTGACCTCGATCGGCGATTCCATCGACGGATGCGGACTGACGTTGCCGCAGCCGATGTGCAGGCAGACCGTGGTGTCGTTGTCCACCAAGGCCTTCCAGAGCGGCTCCCAATGGTCGCTATGGACGCTGGGCAGGCCGCGCTTGGTCGGGTTGTCGTTGAACACCACGGCGTGGCAGCCCTTGGCGGCCAGGCGCTTGATCTCGTCGGCCATCAGCTGCGGGTCCCACAGCGGCAGCAGGCCGAGCGGGATGAAGCGATCGGGATAGGCGCCGCACCACTCGTCGATGTGCCAGTCGTTGTAGGCGCGCAGGTGGGTCAGCGACTGCTTCTTGTCGGGCGCCTGCAGATAGACGCCGCCGTCCATCTGCGCGAGGCTCGAAAAGTTCATCGAGGCGGCGATGCCGCCGACGTCCATGTCGTCGATGCGCGCATGAACGTCGTAGCAGCCCTTGCGCAGCTGGTTGAGGTTGGTCGGCTCGAAGCCATATTCCTCGCGCGGACGGCCGACCACGGCATTGAGCGCGACCGAGCCCATCTGCATACCCTGGTATTCCCAGTAGTTCGAGCCGTTCTCACGCTCGCGCAGCTTGGGTGCCGTGGCATAGTCCTCGCCTGAGAGCTGGTTGTCGAAAACTTCTGCCGGTTCGGTGATGTGATCGTCGACGCTGATCAGCACCATGTCTTCCATTTTCATCGCAGGCACTCCCGGTCATCTCTTAATTGGATGACGCAGGTCTGCGCTAAGAGAACGGTCAGATCAACGGCAATCGAAGCGCGGTCGACGGCATCGCCCGGGCGGGATCACCGGCGCGCAGGCGATATCAGGCGCGTTCGGACAGTCGGCGCTCCCAGGCCAGGGCATGTTCGACGATCGTATCGAGATCCGCGTGCTGCGGCACCCAGGGCAGGGTCGCGCGAATCTGCGTGTTGTCGGCGATCAGGCTGTCGGGATCGCCGGCGCGGCGTGGGCCGATCTGGCGCTCGATGGTTTGCCCGGTAACGCGGTCAACCGCATCGAGCACTTCGAGCACCGAGAAGCCGCGGCCATAGCCGCAATTCATCGTCAGCGAGCGCGCAGGCTCTGCGATCAACGCGCCGAGCGCAAGGACGTGAGCGGCCGCGAGGTCCGAAACGTGGATGTAGTCGCGCACGCCGGTGCCGTCGGGCGTGGCATAGTCGCTGCCGAACACGCCGACGTGCGAGCGTTTGCCCAGCGCCGCCTCGACCGCGACCTTGATCAAGTGAGTCGCGCCCGCTGTCGATTGCCCACTGCGTGCCAGTGGATCGGCACCGGCGACGTTGAAATAGCGCAAGGCGCAGAAGTTGAGCGGATGCGCGGCGGCGGTATCGGCGAGCATCATCTCGGTCATCAGCTTCGACATGCCATAGGGATTGATCGGCAGCTTGGGCGACGCCTCGGTCACGGGGGAGACTTCTGGGATGCCATAGGTCGCCGCGGTCGAACTGAAGATGAAGTGCGGCACCCCCGCTGCCACCGCGGCGGCGAGCAGGCTGCGGCTCTTGGCGGTGTTGTTGTGATAATATTTGAGCGGGTTCTCGACAGATTCGGGCACGATGATCGAGCCGGCGAAATGCATGATCGCGCGGGTGCCCTGTTCGGCGAATATCCGCGCGAGCAGCTCTGCGTCCTCGATGTCGCCTTCGTAGAAGGCCACGCCCTCGGGCACGGCCCACCGAAAACCGGTCGACAGGTTGTCGATCACGGCGACGGGCCAGCCGGCGTCGGTCAGCGCGAGGACGGCATGGCTGCCGATATAACCGGCGCCGCCGGTGACGAGTACGGGGATCTTTTCGCTCATGCCTGCGACTTAGCACAGCAGCACGACGCGAAAACAAGCCCCTCTCGCACCGCGACGCAACATCCGCCCGGCTCGACGAATTCGCCCAGCCTTGTCGTCGCAACCGTGGCGCCGCCTGCGACGAGGCGCCCCCATCGCCGCGATAAGGCGATTTTAACCACAGACCTCCACCGAAGCGCGACGTTTGGCCGGTATCAGGCGGCGAGGTCATCGCATTGCCGAGGAACACCATGAGCGCCCAAGACAAGATTGCCGTAGCCATCGCGGAGGCCGGTCGTGCGCGGCGGGGAGCCATGGTCGCCACGGCTGGGCGTACGGTCGAGCTCCCGCTTGAGGAACAGCTTATCCAAGCCGTCTCTCGCGGCGCAGGCATCGTCGCGTTGCTCGGCACGGTCACTCTGCTGGGCTGGCTCGCGATCTAACCCCGCTTTGACGGCACCTGTGCCAAGCCGGGGCCGACGAACCGTGCATTTTCAATGGTCAGCTGTGCGCTTTTCGGCTATTTGCGGCTGATAGTCCCGATTGCGGGATTCGGGATGCATGGAAGGGTTGGGCATGGTGCAGCGTGATCTGCACGGCGGCGACGCATTGCCGTCCGACGATACGATGGCAGAAGGTTCGGCAAACCGCGACGTCCCGACCCCGGGCGCCTTTGCGAAGCCTTCCCGAACGCCGCCGCCCCCCGCCGAGAAGCCGCCGCTCGAACAGGCCGAAGCCGTCGTTCAATTCGTGTCGCGTGCCGCCGGGCCGCTGGCCATGATCGGCGTCCTCATCGGGCTCTATTTCCTGATATTCTGACCGGTCTCGCCGCTGCAGGCGTTTAACGAGTCGACCAGCTTCGTTCATCTGGGCGTCAGGAAGCCTGCGCTCACTTGTGCCCTTACTGCGGACAACCCGAGTGGTCGGGTCCTAGCATTCGCGTCCCGAGCGAGCTAATCTCGCTGCACTGCACAAATTGCAGTTTCTACGGGTCGAGACAATCGCGGAGCTACTGTGACGGTTCAGCATCACATTGAGATCGACGCAGACGCCTTGGCGGCGATCCCCAATCGCGCCGGAGGCCTGTCGAAGAAGACGTTGCGGCTAAAGCTCTACATAGAGTTATTTGCGCTCGACATGTTTCTTCTCATCGCCGCGCCCCTGGTTCCGAACATAATCGCATCGGCCGCAGGGTTTCCATCCAGCAATTTCTACAGCTCGACCGCGATCTTCTTGATCTATGCGATCCTGTCGATGCTCCGTGGCGGGTATTCGATCGAGACGCTCGGCAGCAGCCTGTGCGCGGTGCGGGACGGCCTTATCTCGCTTTCGATGTCGCTATTGATCATCCTGACGGTTGCCTTCTTCTTCAAGGACAGCAGCGAGATATCGCGGCTGAACTTCGGCATTGCCGCGGTGACGAGCACGGTATTCCTGGTGATCGGGCGCGGCCTTTTCCCGATCTACGCCCGGCGAGCAGCGAACGGCACTCTCATTGACGAACTCATCATCGTCCATGGCAAGTCCCCGAGCATCGAGCGCAAGGGTGCGATCATCCTTGATGCCGACCGCGCCAATCTGATCCCCGATCTTCACGATCCCTATACGATGCACCTGTTCGGCACGGTCGTTTCCGCGTTCGATCGCGTGCTGATCGACAGCCAGCCCGAACATCACCGCGCCTGGTCGCTCATGCTCAAGGGCGCGAACATCAACGGCGAGATCTTCGTCGAGCAGGCGAACCACCTGGGCGCCATCGGCATGGGCAAGTTCCACGGCCAGGACACGCTCCAGGTCGCGCGCCAGCCGCTGAGCCTCGCGCACCGCATGCAGAAGCGCATGCTCGACATCGCCGTGACCGTACCGATGATCATCGCGCTGTTCGTGCCCATGGTTCTCGTGGCCATCGCCATCAAGATCGATTCCCCCGGCCCGATCTTCTTCCGCCAGCAGCGCGTCGGACGCAGCAACCGCCTGTTCGAAGTGCTCAAGTTCCGCAGCATGAAGGTCGAGAGCTGCGACGCCTCGGGCAATCGTTCGACTGCGCGCGACGACGATCGCATCACCCGGCTCGGCCGCTTCATCCGCGCCACCAGCATCGACGAATTGCCGCAGCTGCTCAACGTGCTGCTCGGCGACATGAGCCTCGTAGGCCCGAGGCCGCACGCGCTGGGCTCGCTCGCCGGCGAAAAGCTGTTCTGGCAGGTGGACGAGACCTATTGGCTGCGCCACCAGCTCAAGCCGGGGATCACCGGTCTGGCACAGGTCCGCGGCCTGCGCGGCAACACGGTCACCACGTCGGATCTCACCGACCGCCTCCATGCCGACATGGAATATATCCAGGGCTGGAACATCTGGCGCGACGTCGCGATCCTGGTCAACACGGCGCGGGTGGTCTGGCACCCGAACGCCTACTGAGCGGGCGCAGGGCCTCACGGCCCCGATCGATGGCGCAGGCCACCACCCTCTCCCGCCCCACGTGCGCGCCGCCCGCGGGAGACGCCGCCGGGAAACGACCCGGCTTCGCGGCCTCGTCGTCGTCCCGGCCGGTGTTGGAACGGCAATGGCGCAAGGGATCGCGTCGGGGACCATGGATCGTCCTGGCTCTCGTTCTGTCGGCACTCGTCGGCACCGCGCTGTATCTGACGATGCCCGACCGAACCGGGATCTCGGCACGAGGCGCTAGCCCAACGGCCACCGTTTCGACCAAGGCCCCGCCCCTGCTTCCTCCCGTCGAGACGCTCGAAATCCTGCCGATCGGCCCCGACGCGGCACGCGCGCAGAACGAGCGCCAGCCTTTTGCCACCGGCCCCATCGCCCTGGCGCGGCCTTTCGTGTTTCGCGGCGATGCCCAGGCGCGCTCGCGCGCGCGCGACTGCCTGGCGGCCGGAGCCTGGTACGAGGCCGGCAACGATGCGATCGGCCAGAGCAGCGTCGTCCAGGTCATCCTCAACCGCGCCCGGCATCCGGCCTTCCCTGCCGATATCTGCTCGACCGTCTTTCAGGGTTCGGAACGCAGGACGGGCTGCCAGTTCTCGTTCACCTGCGATGGCTCGATGGCGCGCCGGCGGCCTTCGCCCGCGCAATGGATCAAGGCCCAGGCACTTGCCGAAAACGCGCTGTCGGGCTTCGTCGACCCGCGCGTCGGCGTTGCCACGCACTATCACACCGACTGGGTCGTGGCGAAGTGGAGCCCGAAGATGGAAAAGCTGACCCAGGTCGGCACCCACCTCTTCTTCCGCTGGCCCGGCAGCTTCGGCCGGCCGCAGGCCTTCGCGCGCCACACTTTCGCGGTTGAGGCCTCCGAACCGCTGATGGCCGCACTCTCGCCGGCGCATGCCTCTGGTTCGGCTCCGCAGGTTGCAGGCCTCGCAGCGGTTCCGACACCCGCCAGCCGGGAAGCGACCGACTATGCGGCACAAGGGAAGAACTTCCCCAAGGACGTCGGCGCGGGCACGCGGGCCCTGGCGAGCCACAGCGTCGTTCGACGCGACCCGGCCGGCGGAAAGTTCGTCATGCGGGTATCGGGCTCGGCCGGCGCGAGCAGCTATGCACTAAGCGCGCTGGCGCTCTGCCGCGGCCTCGCAACGTGCGAAGTCCTGGCCACGCGCGATGCCTCCGCCGGTACCGCCAGCACCGCGCTCGCATTCCGCTATCGCCGGATCGCCGGGGGTGATGAGACTGCGCAATGGGACTGCAAGGTATCGCCACGACCCAATACGAGTCAGTGCCTCTAGGGCCGCCCGGCGATCAGTAGCCGATCGTAGAGCCCGTCGATCTCGGCGACGAGGCGTTCGGCGGTGTAGTTCAACAGGAAGTGTTCGTAGGCGCGATCGCGATAGTCGGCGAGCTGCTCCTGCGTCACCTCGCCCAGGAAGCGCCGCAGTGCGAGGACGTTGTCCGAAGGGAACATGAAACCGTAGAGACCGCTTTCGAGAATCTCGTTCAGTCCGCCTACCGCCGACCCGGCGACGGGAAGTTTGCAGCGCATGGCCTCCACCGCGACGAGGCCGAAACCTTCCCAGCGTGAAGGAATGACGAGTACGTCGGCGCTGAGCATCTGCGCCGTGACCTCCTCGCGGCTCATCCATCCCAGGAAGCTGGCGCCGGGCCTTTCAGCCACTGCCGGCGAGCGCGGATCGACGACATGATCGCCGACCGCGCGGATGCAGACGCGATCGACCAGCGGCTCGGCCGCCTCGAGCAGGACATCCAGCCCCTTCTGCCGATCGAAGCGCCCGACGAACAACAGCTTGAGCCGGTCGTCGTCCCAGTCGGCCGGCGCGACCGCGGGCGGCGTCTGCGTTATGCCGTTCAGGATCGTGCTGATCTTCTGCTGGTCGATCCCGATTTCCAGCCCGCGGTCGTATTCGTACTGCGAGATTGCGATGATGTGATCGGCGCGGCGCGACAGCACCCGCTCGAGCATGGCGAACAGCTTGCGCATCGTCGGGCGCTTCGACATCTCGAAGGTCCAGCCATGCGCACAATAGACGAGGACACCCTTGCTGGGCCGGGGAAAGAGGCGCGTCACCAGGCCCGCGCCCGTCGAATGCGCGTGAACGACATCGGGACGATGCCGGTTCCAGACTTCCCGGTAGCGCAAAGAAAGGTTGGCGAGCCCGCGATAGCGCCCGGGACGCCTGAAGAATTCCAGCGTCACCGCCGAATTGCGCAGGTCGGGCTCGAGATAGTGCTCGTGATCCTGCGGGATGAACAGGATCACGTTGCCGGCGCCGTAGAGCTCGAGCTGGCGCGTGAGCAGTTCGGTCAGATATGTCCCCGTCCCACCCGCCACCGTGTCGCAGACATGAAGGACCTTCTTGCCCTTCACGCTGGCCGGCGGATCTCTCGTACCGTCCATGGCCTCTCTCATTTTATCGCAGCATGAAACACTTCCAGCGTTCGCGCAGAAACCTTGTCGGCAGTCAGGTTCTCCATGACGTGCACCTTGGCCCTCGCCGCCAGATCGGCGGCCAGCCTGGGATCATCGAGCATCGTCCGCAAACAGTGCGCAAATGAGGCAACGTCGCCCGGCTCCGCGAGCAGGGCGGTCACCCGATCGATCGACACGTCGGTGACGCCCGTCGGCAGGTTGGTCGCGACCACGGGCGCGCCGCAGATCATCGCTTCGACCTGCGAAAGCCCGAAGGCCTCGGTGATCTCGTTCGAGGGAAATGCGAAGACGTCTATCGCGGCGAGCAGGCGCAGCTTCTCGCGATGCGAGATCCGCCCGAGAAAGTGCACGCGGTCGGTGATGTTCAGTTCGCGCGCGATGCGCTGGATCTCGTCGAAGTATTCGCCGGTGCCGCCGATTACGGCATGAACGCCCGGCAGTGTGACCAAGGCGCGAAGCAGGACTCCCAGGCCCTTGTAGCGTGCGATCCGGCCGACGAAGCCGACCAGCGGCGCATCGCCCGACAGTTCGCGGCGCCAGGCCTTCGCCTCTCCGATCAGTTCGGCATCGAGCACGTATTCCTCCGGCTTGATGCCGAGCGGAACGACCTGGTAGTTCGCCTGTCGCGGCAGATCGCGCGACACGTCGAGGTTTTTCTTGGACGTCACGATGACGGTCTCGGCCCGGCGTATCAGATGCCGCACGAAGGGCAACGACAGCGCCCGCAGGAGCTTGCGACCGAAGATTTCCATGTGGTGTATCACCACCACCGGCGGAACCTTCTGGCCCAGCCCGCGCATCAGGAACAGCGCCGTGGTGAACGGGTTCGGGGAGTGGAAATTGATCAGGTCGTAGTCGGCGAAGCGGACCTCGCGGAACATACCGAACGAGATGGGCTGGCCTTTTAAAAAGAAGTTCTGGTTGCGCCGGATTACCGTAACGCCATTTAAAACTTCCTTCGACTCTCCCGCTTCATGGTTATTAACCAAAACCGTCACATCATGATATCGAGCAGAATATTCAGCAACTATCTGGGTAACTTCTTCAATTCCACCCCTGAACGGGCTATAGAACTTACCAACGATCAATATCTTCATAGAAGATTGCCCGATCTTCAATCAACAATGTTTATGCTGCATTGCACCATGGGGCGTTATACAATAGGAACGGCTCTCGCAAGCCGGCGTGCGGTACGTTGACGCAGGCTATCGGCGGACGCCCCGCCGAGGGGTTGAGAAGGAGCCACGCATGGCAGAGAAAGCCCCGGCATGATAACATCGCGCCTTCGCCGATTGGCCACAGGGGGAGGTCTCAACCTCGTCCTGCGTGCAGCCACCCTGGCATTCCGCTTCGGCCTTTCGTTCTACGTCGTAAGCTACCTTGGGCTGCAATCCGCGGGCATCTATGGCCTGCTGCTCGGCGCTGTGGGCGTCGCGCCGGCGCTGATCGGCTGGGGACTCAACTATTTCGTGGCGCGCGAGGTCGTCGGCCGCACGCCCGACGACGCCGCCCGCCTGGTCAAGACCCGGCTGACGGTGACCTTCGTTTCGCTGAGCCTGCTGACGATCCTGGCCGCGGTGGGCGCGGCCTCCATGGGAATCGAATGGCACCCGCTCTGGCTGCTGGTCCTGGCGCTGATCTGGCTCGAGACGCTCGCGCTCGATCTCTACCTGCCACTGATCGGGCTCGAGCTCGCGACCCAGGCCAATGTCGTGGTCTTCGTGCGCTCGGCGCTCTGGGTGCCGATCGCGGTGGCCGCAGGCATGGCCTGGCCCGCGTGGCGCTCGCTCGACGCGCTCTGCGCCTTCTGGATCGGCGGCCATCTGCTGAGCTTGGCACTGATGGCCCGCTTCCTGCGCGAATGGCCTGTCTGGGCGCGGCTCGCCGAGCCGATCGACCGCGGCTGGATCCGTGATCGCCTCGGCCGCTCTTGGTACATCTACCTCAGCGACCTGGGCATCGTCGGGCTGATCTATCTCGACCGCTACATGGTCTCGGGCCTGCTCGGCCTGACCGCGACGGGCATCTACACCTTCTATTGGTCGCTGGCGAACGCGCTGCAGACCCTGATGCAGGCCTCGGTGGTCCAACTGGCGCTGCCACGTCTGGTCAAGGCCTATGGTCAGCGCGACATGGGTCTTTGGGCCCGGCTGGTGAAGAGCGAGCTGCTCAAGGCGATCGTCGTCGCGTTCGGCCTGGCGGCGCTGATGTTCGTGGCGATGGAGCTGGTCTTCCTGTTCGACAAGAGCGGCCATTTCCCACGCGAGCGCGAACTGTTCGGCTGCCTGCTGCTGGCCTCGGTGCTGCGCGCGGGATCGGACCTGCTCAACGTGTGCATCACCAGCAGCGGGCGCGATCGCTACTACGCGGCGAGCAACGTCGCGGGCGTGTTTCTGTCGCTGGCCTGTGCCTTTGTCGGCATTTCGCTGTTCGGCCTGATCGGTAGCGGCCTGGGCGCGGCGGCGACCGCGGCGATCCTGATCGTGTCGCGGCTGATCCATCTGCGCGGCATCGTGCGGAGCGAAGCCGGCGCGGGCGAACCACTGCCGGTACCCGCGCGGAGCGAGGCGTGATCTACATCAACGGGCGGTTCCTCACCCGCACCGTAACCGGCGTCGAGCGCTTCGCGATCGAGATCGTTCGGGCGCTCGACGCCACGCCCCGCGCCGAGACTTTCTGCCTGCTGGCACCGCGCGACGTCGCGCGCCCGGACTGGCTGCAGAACATAGGGTTCGCCACGGTCGGCCGATTGAACGGACATGCCTGGGAACAGATCGAATTGCTCGCGGCAGCACGCAGCGGCACGCTGCTCAACCTCTGCAATTCGGGGCCGGTGCTCCACCCTCGCTCGCTCGTGGTGCTCCACGACGGCTGGGTGTTCCGCCATCCCGACCACTTCTCGCGCGCCTATCGCCTGTTCCATCAGACGCTCGACCGCGTGCTGGCGAGGCGGGCGCGGATCGCTTCGGTGTCCCAGTTTTCCCGCGACGAACTCGCCGCGATCCTTGCGCTCGATCCGGCCCGCGTCGCGGTGATCGCCAACGCCGCCGATCACCTCGATCGCATCGCCCCCGATCCCGCGATAGCCGCAAGACTGGAGCTCGGCGGCGCGCGCTATCTGCTGATGGTCGGGTCTTTCGCGCCTAACAAGAACATCCCGATGGCGATCCGCGCCTTCCTCGACTGCGCGAAGCCCGACGAGCGGCTAGTCATCGTCGGCGCCAAGGTCGGGGTCTTCGCCAACGACACGCCGCACGATCTGCCGGGCAAGGTCGTCCTCGCCGGCCGCGTCACCGACAGCGAGCTGCTGACGCTCTACAAGGGGGCGCACGCGCTCGTCTTCCCGAGCATATACGAAGGTTTCGGCATCCCGCCGCTCGAGGCGATGCATCTGGGAATACCGGTGCTCGCGAGCCAGATTCCCGTCGTTCGCGAAGTCTGCGGCGAGGCCGCGCTCTATTTCGATCCGCACGACCAGCGCGCGATCGCCGAGTCCATGCGTCGGGTGCTCGACGACGATAGCCTGCACGCCAGATTAACGGCCGCGGCCCGCCTTCGGGCTACCGGCTATTCATGGCAGGTCAGCGCAAATCGGCTGACGGAGCTCACCCGCGCCCTGTAGTGTGCAGTGCAGCATAAATCGTTTGCTGCGCACACTTGGAATCAGGGCGTTCATCTGGATGCATGTCGTTATCAACGGCCGATTTTTGACCCAACCGGTCACCGGTGTGCAGCGCTATGCCCACGAGGTGACTCGCGCGCTCGATGACCTGCTCGACGAGCGGAGCGACGTCAGCCTGGAGATTCTCTGTCCTGAACTGAACGGTCCGACACCGATCTATCGCAACATCGCCGTGCGCAGTGTCGGATCGGCTGCGGGCCATGCTTGGGAGCAGATGGTCCTGCCGCGCGCCTTCAAGGGCGATGCACTGTTCTGCCCGGGCAACACCGCGCCGATCGCGTCTCTGCTGGGCAAGCCGCGTGTCGTCGTCTGCGTGCACGACCTCTCCTATCTCTATTTTCCGACCGCCTACAGCCTGCCGTTCCGCGCGGTCTACAACGTCCTGACGCCGACGATCTTCCGTCACGCGGACCACGTCATTACCGTCTCCAATTCGGAGCGAACCGCCATAACCGCGCGCTATCCGCACATTACGCCGCGGATCACGGCGGTCCAGAACGGCGGCCTCTCGGAAGCGGTCGACACCCATGCCGAAGGCGCCTCGCCCGATCATCCCGCACCCGGCTACGTCCTCTATGTCGGCAGCCTCAGCAAGCGGAAGAACTTCCCGCGGATGTTCGAGGTCGCCTGCGATCTGGCGCGTCGGCGCGGCCAGCGCACGGTCTTCGTCGGCGGCACGGCCGCCTCGCTCGAGCAGTCCGATCTGACGATCGATCCCGACATCGCGGACAAGATCATCTTCGCCGGCCAGATTAACGACACCGACCGCCTCGTGCAGTATTACAAAGGCGCGAGCGTGTTCATGTTTCCCTCGCTCTACGAGGCTTCGCCGCTGCCGCCGATCGAGGCCATGGCCTGCGGCGTGCCCGTGGTTTCCTCGACGATCCCGTCGCTGCTCGAGCGATGCGGCGATGCAGCAATCTACTGCGATGCGGAGAGCGTCGCCTCGATCGCGAGCCAGGTCGAAGCCCTGCTCGACGATGAAAATCTGGCAAAAAACATAAGACTGAAGGGGCGAGAGCGAGCCAAGGCGTTCAACTGGCGCAACTGCGCCGAGCGAACCCTTGAATTGATCGTCGGATGATGCACGGCCGCCCCCCGACACCGCCGCGGCCGTCGTTCCGCGCCGCCGTGCGCAGCGATCTGGCGCGCTATGCCGCGGCCGAAGGTCGCGACGTGACCTGGAAGTTCGCGCTGCGCATGATCTTCCTGATGCCGGGCTTTCAGTTCGTTCTCGCGCGTCGCATCCAGGACCGTCTCTACCGCCTGCCGATCGTCGGCCGCGCCATGGGCCGGATCTGGTGGTGGTGGACCTGCCGCAGTTTCGGCGCCGAGATCGCGATCGCCGCCAGCGTGGGCCAAGGCCTCTACGTGCCGCATCCCTACGGCATCGTCGTCGGCGAATGCGCGATGGGGGACGGCGTGACGATCCTTCAGAACGTCACCATCGGCAAGCGCTCGCGTGCGGCCGGCGGCATCCCGGTGATCGGCGATGGGGTCTACCTGGCCGCGGGTGCCGTGATCGTCGGCGACGTGACGATCGGCCCGAATGCCTCGATCGGCGCCAATGCGGTCGTGCTCAACGACATCCCTGCGGGTGCCACCGCCGTCGGCGCGCCGGCCAAGCCGATGGGCAAGACCGCCGCCAAACCGCTTTCCAATGCCGTCATCTGAAGGACCGACCGCACCCATGCGCATTCTGATGATCTCGTCGCTCTATCCTCCCTTCGTCCGCGGGGGGGCCGAGATCTGCGCGCACAACCTGGCCACCTGGCTCGCGGGCGAGGGGCACGAGGTCTCGGTCCTGACCACGACGCCCGATCCCGCACAGGAAACCTGGGGCGCGATCGAAGACGGCTGCCGGATCTACCGCGTCTCGCCCCCGCGCGCCTATTCGCCGTTCGACGCGGGCGATGCGCCTGGCTGGAAGAAGCCGCTCTGGCATCTCCAGGACCTGTTCGACCCGCGCAACGTGGCGTTGATGGACCGCGTGCTCGACGACGTGCGCCCGGACTTCGTCAACATCCAGTACATCCAGGGCCTCGGCTACAACGCCATGACCGCGATCGGCCGACGCGGTATCCCGGCGGTGTTCACGCTTCACGACTTGGGGCTGACCTGTGTGCGCATGTCGATGTTCGTCGACGGCAAGGAGTGCAACGGCCTGTGCACGCCCTGCCGCGCCAGCGCCGGGGTGAAGATGCGCTATCTGCGCAGCATGGAGCACCTCGGCTTCATCTCGCCCTCCACCGCCAATCTCCAGAAGCTGCAGAGCTTCCAGCCGGTCGGCGATTATCCGTGCCACCGGGTGCTCAACCCCAACGAGTACCCCAGCCCCACGGTCGGACGCGAAGAGACCGATACGGTGCGGCTGCTCTATGTCGGGCGGCTCCATTCGTCGAAGGGCGTCCAGGTCCTGCTCGAAGCGCTCGACGGGCTCGACCCCGCGCTCGACTTCACGCTCGACATTCTCGGCTCGGGCCCGGACGAGGCCGAGTGGCGCGCGCGCTATGGCGACAAGCCCTGGGCGCGCTTTGCCGGCCACGTCTCCTTGCAGGACGTCGCGGACCGCATGGAGAACAGCGACCTGCTGCTCGTGCCCTCGATCTGGAACGAGAATTCGCCGGGCGTGATCATCCAGGCGCTGATCCAGGGGCTGCCGGTCATGGGCAGCGACAAGGGCGGCATTCCCGAGCTGGTCCAGCATGGCGAGAACGGCCTGCTGGTCGAGGCCGGAAGCGTCTCCGCCTGGCGTACGGCGATTGTCGGACTGCTCGCCGATCCGGCGCAGCTCGCGCCCCTACGCGCCAATGCCCTCGCCGCCACCGGACGCTTCGCCAAGACCACTCTGAGCCACGAGGCGCTGTCGGTCTTCGAGAAGATTCTGGCAGGCGCGCCCGAAGCGATCCGGGCCCAGCCGCTCGCGGGAGTCCACGCATGAACAGCCAGACCCAGTTCGACAAAGCCTATCCGCTCGATCCGCGCAGCGGCCAGCCGGTGCTCAAGCGGATCACGCTCTACGATTCGTCCTATACGACCGACAATCTCGGCGATCAGATCATCATGAACGCGGTGCACGATCACCTGCGCGAGATCTTTCCGCACGGCTTCTTCACCGGCATCCCGTCGCACGACTATCCGGGCAAGCACGGCATCCAGAAGGCCGCCGAATGCGACCACGCCTTCGTCGGCGGCACCAACATCATCGCCAGTCACTGGCTGCGCTATCACCAGATCAAGCTGTCACTCAGCGACGTGCTGCGCGTGAAGCCGCTGATCCTGATGGGCGTGGGCTGGCACAAGTACCAGCGCGACCCCGACCCGGTGACCAACCGCATCCACCGCCGCCTGTTCGACGGCGAATACCTCCATTCGGTGCGCGACCGCTACACCGACGAGAAGCTCAAGCGTTCGGGCATCGGCAACGTCGTTTACACCGGCTGCCCGACGATGTGGCGGCTGACGCCCGAGCACATGACCACGGTTCCGACCACGCGCGCCGACGAAGTGCTGTTCGCGCTCACCGCCTATCTGCGTAACCCGGTGGCCGATCGGGCGATCCTCGACCTGCTCGTGCGCAGCTATAAGACCGTCCACTTCTGGCCGCAGATGTTCGACGACATGGAATATCTGATCGAGATCGGCAGCGACCACCTGCAGAGCGGCGCGGTCCGCATCGTCAAGCCGAGCCTCGCAGACGTCGCCGACCTGCTGCGCCGCGACAACCTCGACTATGTCGGCCTGCGGCTGCACTGCGGGGTTTTGGCCCTGCAGCACAAGACGCGCGCGCTGATCGTGACAGTCGACAATCGTGCCGTCGAAATCTCGCGCGATACTGGCCTGCCGACGGTCGAGCGCGAAGACCTTTCCAGCATCGAGAGCTGGATCAAGGGCTCCGAGCCGATCGCCCTGTCGCTGCCGTTCGAGGCCATCGCGGCCTGGAAAGGGCAGTTCGACCGATGATGCCCACCGCTCCCGCAAGCCCGTGTCGACGGTGCGAACGACACGTTTGATTGGTTTTATTTCAGAGGAAGACGTCAATATCATGCCGAACTTCCTGAGACGCTTTATCGGATGGCTGACCGGCGACACGGCCGACGCCGGCCCGAAGCTGCTGACCTGGATCGGCGACGAGCCGCTGCCGGAGAAGCCGGCGCCCGCCCCGGCCCCGGTATCCGCGCCGGTAATTCGCCATCCCGCGAGCAAGAGCCAGAGAGTCCGCATCGTTCGAGCGTTCGATAGCTCCATGCCGGTCGAGGACCGTTCTGGCCTGTCGGGCCGCGGCACCGAACTGTCGCGCCTGACGAACGCGGTGATCGAACAGGGCAAGCACGCGCTGGTCTTCGGCGGCCGCGGCTCGGGCAAGACCTCGCTCTCGCGGGTCTTCGGCGAACTGGCCGACGAGGCGCGCTTCCTCGTCCTCTACCATTCTGTCAGCGGCGACCTCGACTTTCGCGAACTGATGGCGCCCTTCGTCCACGAATTGGTGGCGGTGGCCTCGCAGGGCCGTCGTTCGATCGTCGCGCCCGAAGGCGGCGCCAGTGCTCGGCTCCTCGCCGACTGGATGGCGCTCCATTTCGATCAGGACATCGTGCTGCTGCTCGACGAGTTCGACCGGATTCGCGATCCGCGGACCAAGGAAGAGCTGGCGAGCCTGATGAAGCTGCTGTCGGACATGCGCTTGCCGATCCGCCTGTTCATCATCGGCATCGCCGGCGACATCGAGGAACTCGTCGTAGGGCATCCTTCGCTGCGTCGTCACATGGAGGCGATCCAGCTCGGCACGATCTCGCGCGCCGATCTCGACCACCTGCTCGATCACTGCTGCGCCGTCGCCGGCATGACGATCGATCGCGACGCGCGTGAGGTGCTCGTGCGCGCGGCGATGGGCTCGGCCTATCACCTGCGGCTGTTCGGCATGCATGCCGCGCTGCGGGCCGAGGAACGTCAGAGCCTGCAGATCACCGAAGCCGAAGTCGGCACCGGGCTGACCAAGGCGCTGCTCGAATGGGCGATGATCAGCCGCGAAACGCACGACTGGTTCCGGCATCTGCTCAACGCGCCGGGCGCGATACCCGACCAACTCGGCGCGGTCGCCGTCCTGGCCAGCTATGCCGGACAATTCGACGGTGCGGCGGTGGCTGACGCACTGCGGTCGATCGGCGTGCCCGAGCATCAGATCACGGCACGCAGCGAAACGCTGATGCAACAGCTCGAGCGAGTCACCGATCCGGTCGGCAGCCGCGGAGCGCGCATGTTCCGCGACAATCTGTCGGCGCAGTTCCTGATGCTCATGGTCGCACGCCGGCAGCAGATTTTCGACGAGGAGGTGTCGCACCAGCGGCACGACATGAGCCTCGCGTTCCAAGAGGTTGGGGAGGCGTTCCGATGATACCGTTGGTCGATCTTGTGGAGGCCGTCCGGCAGCGTTGGCGCCTGGCCCTGTTCGGCGGGCTCGCCGTCTTCGCGCTGATCGTGATCATCGCGCTGGCCCAGCCGCGATACTACGCGGCGGTATCTTCGGTGGTGATCGACGTCAGCCAGTCCGACCCGACCGAAGAGGAGAAGTCGCTCAACCCACAGCAGGTCGAGGCGCTCGTCGGCACCCAGGCGGACGTCATCAAGAGCGAGGTCGTGCTGGTCGAGGTCGCGCGGAGAGCCGGCCTCCTGGCGCGCCTGCCCGGGCTGGAGAATGACCGCCGTCAGCAGGCCGTCGCCATCATCCGCAGCAATCTGAAGGTCGTCACCGACCGCACCAGCAACGTGATCCGCATCAGCTACATGGACAAGAAGGCGGAGCAGTCGGCCAGGATCGTGAACCTCGTCGCCGACGTGTTCATGGAAAAGCAGGTCGAACTGCGCGCCGTGCCGGCACGCCGGAACGCGCAATGGTTCAACGAACGCACCGTCGAAGTCCGCCAGCGTTACGAGAAGGCGCAGGAGCGGCTTTCCAACTTCCAGCGCCAGCACGGCATCGTCGGCATCGACCGCATGGATCTCGAGGGCGATCGCGTGAAGACGCTCACCGATCAGTTGGTGATCGCCCAGGCCGATGCGGCGAAGGCGCATTCGGTGGCCGGCCGCGGCACGGTCCCCGAAGTCGCCGGCTCCGACATCGTCCAGAACCTCGAGCGCGAGGTCGCGACCCAGGCGGCGAAGGCTCAGGATCTGAGCAAGACGCTCGGCGCCAATCACCCGCAGATGATCGCGGCGAAGGCCAGTCTGCGCGAATTGCAGGCCTCGCTCGCCCAGGCGCGTTCGGGCCAGGAGGGCGCCCTGAGCGCCGCGAGCGGCGCCGCCAGCGCGCGTGAGCGGCAATTGCGCGCGCTGCTGGCGGACCAGCAATCGCGCATGATCGGGCTTTCGACCGTCCAGGACCAGCTGATGGTCCTGCAGCGCGACGTCGATGCCGCGCGCCAGACCTACGATTCGGTGCGCCAGCGCTTCAACGAAGCCTCGCTGCAGGGCGAGATCTCTCAGGCGAGTGCCACCCGGCTCGATCACGCCGCAGTGCCGGTCTTCCCGGCAAAGCCCAATCTCATGCTCTGGTTGGTCGCAGCGGTGGTTCTGGGGATCATGGCGGGCATAGTGCCGCTGCTGCTGCTCGAACTGGCCAAGCCGCGCATTCGCTCGGCACGCGGCGCCGCGCGCGCCACGGATGTCGAACATATCCTCGACTTCACGCGACCGATGGCCGTCGAGCCCGCGCGCCTTGGAGGAGTGGCAGCATGAGAATCCGGGCAAAGGTCGATCGGGCACCGGTCAACGGCGGCTTTCCTTTCGCGGCCGCATCCTTGGCTGCGGCCTCGGGGCTCGAACTCGACGATCCGGCGCCGCCGGGCGAATTGTCGAGCGAGCTTTTCGCCGCTTACGACATGGAGCACTCGGCCGTGCGCAAGATCCGAGCGCTGCGCGCGACGATCTTGCAGGCGGTCGACCAGAAACCGCGCGGCGAAGCGTTGACCTGCGCGCTCGTCGGCATGGATTGCGGCGACGAACTGCCCGGCATCGCCGGCAACCTGGCCATCGTCATGGCCCGGCTCGGCATGCGCACCTTGCTGCTCGAGGCCGACTTCCGCGCGCCGCGGCTGGCGCAGCTCTTCGGCGTTCCCGGCGATCATGGGTTGATCGGCTATCTCGACGACAGCGACGAGCAGCCGGCACCGCTGGCCACGGCCGTCGATGGCCTGCAACTGTTGCCCGCGGGCGCCGAGCAGGACCTGTCGACGCACCATCTCGAGCGCTACTCGATCCTCGAGGCGACACGCGGCTGGCCGGCGATGACCGAATGTGTGATCACCGGCCTACCGATCGGCCGCGACCAGGAAGCCGGATTCCTGGCCAACGTCTTCGCCGGTTTCGACACCGCCGTCCTGCTGACCAAGCAGCACCGCACGACATACGACCGCGTCCGCTCGGTGATCGACGTGCTCGACGGCGCGGCCATCCCGATCGCCGGCACGGTCCTGCTCTGAAAGGATCGGTCATGGCCAGCCAGACCTCGCAGCGATATCTCGCGGGCGATTACCTGTCCGAAAATCCCGATTGGCACGAGGATGACGCGCCGTGGAAGGCGGGGCTGATCAAGGGGCTTCTCGACCAGGCGGCCTTGCGCCCGCGCTCGATCTGCGAGGTCGGCTGCGGCAGCGGCCGTGTGCTCGAGCTGGTCCAGGAAGCCTACCCCGGATCGACGGGCGACGGTTTCGACATATCGCCGCAGGCCTACCAGATCAGCAACCGACGGGCGGGCTCGGGTCTTTCCTTTCATCATGGCTCGCCGTTCGGCCAGCCGCTGACCTTCGATCTGGCGATGGCGATCGATGTCATCGAACATGTCGAGGATCCTTTCGCCTTCGCGCGCGCGCTGGCCGAGATCGGTGAATACCAGCTGTTCCACATACCGCTCGACATGAACGCGCTGGCCGTGGCGCGCGGCTGGCCGGTGATGAACGCACGCTCGCAGATCGGCCATCTCCACTATTTCAACCGCGACACCGCGATCGCCCTGCTGCGCGAATGCGAGCTCGAGATCGTCGCCGAGCGCTATACGCCCTGGGCGATCGACCAAAGCGACAAGACCTGGAAGAAGCGCCTCGCGGCCTGGCCGCGACGGATCGCCTTCCAGCTGAGCGCTCATGCCAGCGCGCGGCTGCTCGGCGGCTGGTCCCTCCTCGTGCTGACGCGCAAAGCTTCACCCTCCCGATCATGAAGGAGGGTCCGACCCGAAGCTGGCAAAGCCGCGGGCGCGCGTCGCGGCTGGCCAAGCGATTTGCCGCACCGGCCGTGCTGGCCGTCCTGGCGGCCGTGGCGACGGTCGTATCGAGCGCGGCGCCGCCGGCCAAGGAACGCATAGTCGTGCCGAAGACGCTGTCGGCCGGTCGCGCCGCACCGCTTCTGATCGGCGTAGGCACCCATTTCGGCATCGGCGGCGAGTACAATTATCAGATCGGCGAAAGCGCGCGGCTGATCGACGAGCTGGGCTTCGATTCCTTCCGCGACGATCTCGACTGGCCGGCATTCCAGGATGCCAAGGGCGCCTTTCCCGGTCGGCTCGGTCAGTTCATGGCCGCGACGAAGGCACGCCCCCTGCTGATCCTGACCGCCGGCAACCGCCGCATCGAAGGCGCCAACCCGCCGGTCACGCCCGGCGGCCGCACCGCCTATGCGAGCTTCGCGGCCCAGGTCGCCGCCACCCCGCAGGGCGATCGCGCGCTGCTGGAACTGGGCAACGAATGGAACCTGCGCGCCGTCATGGGCCGCGCCGCGCTCGCCGATGCGGGCCGCATCGAAGACCCGCGTGCCGCCGGAAACTATATCCCGCTGGCACGCGCGGCGATCGCCGCCGCCGGCGCGGCGAACCCACGGGCCACGGTGCTCTACGGCGCCGCCGGGACCGACCCGCAATGGCTCTGGCTCGGCGCCGTTGCCGCCGGGCTCAAGCGCCAGCGTGCCGGACTTTCGGTCCACTACTACAACCATTGCAAGCCCGCCGCCGACCGCACCGCGAGCGAAGCCATCGGCGAAATGCAGCGGCTGCGCGAAACGCTGGGTCGCACGGCGGGTACCGCGCCCGACCTCTACATCACCGAAATCGGCTGGCCGACCGCGACGAGTTGCCGGATTTCCCGCGAGCAATCGGCCGACAATCTCGCCCAGTTTCTTCTCTGGTCGATGGCGACGCCCTGGGTGCGCGGGGTGTGGATCTACCAGCTCAAGGATCAGGGCCTGAAAACCGACGACATCGAGGACAATTTCGGGCTCTACGATTACAACTACAAGCCGAAGCCGTCGGCCTGCCTCGTTAAGGAAAGCATCGGCCTGTCCCGCGCGATGCGCCGGAGCCGCGTCGCCTATCGATCCCCACGTATCACGGTCCTCGACTATGCCGGCGCCGACGGACGCAAGCTGATCGCCTGGACCAACGAACCCGCAGCGGTGGCCACGCTGCGACCGACGGGGCAGTCCGTCGAAAGCCGGCCACTCTGCGGCACGGGCGCCAAGGCCGCGACGGTCAGCATCACCAACACCCCCACGGTCATCGCCGTAGCCCAGCCGGCGGCGGACATGGCCTTCGAGGCCGAGTTTTGACGCGGGTCATGGCGCCGCCGGGGGAACCCGCCAAGGCCGCAAGGCTCGAAGGCGTCCAGGCGCTGCGCTTCCTCGCCGCACTGCTCGTCGTGATCGGCCATTGTCAGCACGAGGCCGTCGAAGCCCTTGGCGCACAGGCCGGCGCGGCCCGGTTCATCGCCTTCGACTGGGGGCTCGGCGTCGACATCTTCTTCGTCATCAGCGGCTTCATCATGTGGCATCTGATGCAGGACGGCTTCGGCAAGCCCGGCGAGGCGCAGCGCTTCCTGCGCCGCCGCGTCCTGCGCATCGTGCCGATCTACTGGTTGGGCACCACCGCGATCGCTCTGGTCACGCTGGCGGCCTTCTCGCCCGGCGAATCGATCCCTTTCGCGCTGGCCTCGTACCTCTTCATCCCCTGGCCCCACCCCGACGGCCGGGGCCTGTTTCCGGTGCTGACGCTCGGCTGGACGCTGAACTACGAGATGATGTTCTACTGCGTCTTCGCGCTGGCGCTGACCCTGCCCAGGCGCCTGGGCCTGACCCTGTTGCTGTCGGTCTTCGCGGCGCTCTTCGTTGCCGCGCGGCTGGCCCCGCCTCAGGCCTTCATGCTGAAATTCTGGGGCGATCCGATCATCTTCGAGTTCCTGTTCGGCATCGGCCTGGCGGCGCTACATCGCCATCGCGCGACGCTTCCTGGCTGGGTTGCCCTGATCGTCGCAGGTGCCGGCTTCCTGCTGGCGACATGGTCCTATCAGACCGGCGCCTACCACGAGCTCGCGCGCGCGATCACCGGCGGCATTCCCGCACTGCTCATCGTCGGCGCGGTCGTCTGCGGACCGCGCCTGTCGGTCAGTTCCCGGCCGGCCCGGCTGGCCGTGATGGGCGGCGACGCATCCTATGCGCTTTACCTTGCCCACCCTTTCGCGCTCAAGGCGGTGGCCGCGGTATCCGCGAAGCTCGGTCTATGGACGCTCGCCCCCGTCGCGCCGATCCTGGCCATGCTGGCGGCCGCCGTCATCGTATCCGTTCTGATCTACCGCTTTGTCGAGCGCCCGATCCTAAGCGCTCTCCAGCGGCATTTCGCCCGTCCCGCCGTGCGGCTGGGAAGCTGACATGGCCACGCTCGCACCCAGCCCCGCCGGCCGATCCTGGCAAAGCACTCCGGCCACTTCCGCGCCGAAGCAGGTGGACGGATTCTACACCCAGTGGATGGTGCGCCTGCTTTTCCTCGACGTGGCGCTCTATGCCATCCGCGACACACTGACCGGCTCGATCCGCTACTACATGGACATGTTCGGGCTATCGACCCTGTGGTTCGTGCCCGACGGCCTCGCCTTCGTCGTCTTCGCCTATTTCTGCTATGCGGCGATCTTCCAGAACCGTTCGATCCTGGCAGGCATGCTGGTCGTGAATTTCTTCGCGGCGGCCGTGATCGGCGCAATCTACATGAACCAGTCCAGCCTGGCCTTCGTGACCGGGATCAAGGCCGTCATACCGCTGTTCGTGGGCATGGCCTTCCTCGACCGGTCGATCACCGAGAAGCGCTATTGCCGGATCATCCTGTTCACGATGATGGCGATGTCTTCGATTGGCCTGATCCTCGCGCCCCATTCGAACTATCCCTGGGTGGGCGCCAACATCAGCAATTTCGGCTTCGAAAAGACCGTCGGCAAGCTGTGGTGGGCGGGCGGCGTCGTGCGGTACGGCGGCTTCGCCGGCGACAGCACGATGGCTGCCTTCATGGTCATCTTCCCCTATTTCCTGCTGTACAAGCACTTGCCGCGCTGGGCCAACGTGCTGCTCTGGCCGGTGCTGTTCTACGCGCTCGACATTTCGACCAGCAAGACGGCGAGCGGCGTGCTCGCGGCCTTCGTAGCCTACTACGTCGCGATCCACATCCTGGTGCCCGCGCGGCGCCAGTTGGGGCTGCAGCAGGGTGTCGCCGTCTCCTCTTACCTGTTGGTCCTGTTCCCGATCCTGATGATCTTCACCCTGGGCGGCGCCAATCTCGATGCCAACTATCCGGA